>CAZEFM010000065.1:0-21259 GCA_964511575.1 uncultured Phycisphaeraceae bacterium
CCCGTCCCGTCCGCATTTAGATCAAATCCGCAATCCGAAATCCGCCATCCGCAATCAAAAGACCATGTCGTCTTTGTCGTGGGGGTGACATCGTCATTTTTCGACGCAACCAAGTGTCACGACAACACTTACCAACACACGCCCAAGGTCGAGGGGGGAGGGGGGTGACATCAGAGGCTTGAGACTCGAGTCGTGAGGCCGGAGGTCAGAGTTCAGAGTTCAGAGATCAGTCAATTGGCAATCGAACCCTCACCACATCACCACATCACCAAATCGCCAAATCACCAAATCACCAAATCACCTATTTGCCCCTCCTCGTTCGTTTCCGCTACGATCTGGCTCGACTGACCTGACCTGTACGCAATCACCTTAAAACAGAGGAATAGGCACTCATGGCAGAGCAGAAGGCCACGAATATTCATTGGCATGAAGGTGAAGTCAGCCGCGAGGAACGGCACAAGGCGCTGGGGCAGAAGGGCTGCACGCTGTGGATGTCCGGCCTGTCGGGCAGCGGCAAGAGCACCATCGCCGTGGCGCTGGAGCAGGTGCTGCTGCAGCGCGGCAAGCACGCCTACCGTCTCGACGGCGACAACATCCGTCACGGCCTGAACAAGAACCTGGGGTTCAGTGCCGAGGACCGGGCGGAGAACATCCGCCGCATCGGCGAGGTGGCCAAGCTCTTCGGCGATGCGGGCATCATCGCGATCACCAGCTTCATCAGCCCCTACCGGGCCGACCGCGATGCGGTGCGCAAGCTGCACGAGGAAGCGGGCATTCCGTTCCTGGAAGTGTACGTCGATGCGCCGCTGGAGGTGGCGGAAAGCCGTGACCCCAAGGGGCTTTACAAGAAGGCCCGCGCCGGTCAGATCAAGGGCTTCACCGGCATCGATGATCCGTATGAGGCGCCCGAGAAGCCGGAACTGCACCTGCCGACTGACAAGCTCAGCATCGAGGAGTCGGTGCAGGCGCTCCTGGATGAGCTGGAACGCCGTGGACTGCTCAGCGCGTAAATGTGGTTGAACGAGGCCCGGGGATGGTTATCCCCGGGCTTTACCGTTCTTGCGCTAGACGGCTCCTGCGGCACCGACGCCGAGCAGCGCCAGCAGCAGCATCACCAGGAAGATGATCAGAAAGATGCTGAACAGCACTTTGGCAATCATCGCCGCACCGCCCGCCACCCCGGTGAAACCGAACACACCGGCGACAACCGCCACGATCAACGCGATAATGGCCCACCAGAGGAGACTCATCGGCATACTCCCTCGCCGGTTGCGACGCTTCGCCTGACGCAGGCGGCACATGCACCAGCCGTTGGTATCAATCCGAATGCCAGTATGAGCCGGAAGGAAGTTGGAAGGTATCGGGAACTGTCCGCGGTTTGCTACGGACGAATCGCGGATGTTGGGGAGAGGGTGACAACGGAACGGTAAGCCGGGGATAGCCATCCCCCGGCGGACAACGTTCCAACGTCTCATGCGGGCTGATCGGCAGCCTCCACCGCTTCCCCGCGGTAGGTGCAAACGGTCTTGGGCGTCTCCCAGACGCTCACCTCCCGGAGGCTGACGCCCAACTCGGTCACCCGATCGCGCAGCATGCCAAAGATGACTTTGGCGATGTTTTCAACCGTCGGGTTGAGCTGCGCGAACTCAGGCACATCGAGGTTCAGATGCTTGTGGTCCAGATGCTGGATGACGGCTTCATCGACGAGCGCATCGAGCTGTTCGACGCGGATGACCTGTCCATCGTCGCCGATCGGTGCTTCGACGGCGACTTCGAGCTGGTAGTTGTGGCCGTGCCCCGCGGGGTTGTTGCACTTGCCGAAGATGGTGCGGTTCTCCTCCTCGCTGAGGGTGGGCACGTGCAGGCGGTGGGCGGCGGAGAAGTCGAACTGCTGTCGAATCGTCAAAGCGCTCATGCGATCCTTCTCGATGGTAAGGCTGTAGAATGGCGTGAGTTGCAGCCGCAGTTGGGCGACCGCGTGAAGCAGTGCCGGCTGCAGGGCATCGAACAGTTGCTGCATGAGCGTGCCCAGCGCGGCGTGGCTGGGCGACCGGCGCACGGCGGCCTGGAGGAGCGGCAGGGCGTGCCGGGCGAACGCCTGGTCGATCTGGCGGATATTGATGAAATATCCGGTTTGCGGGTCCGCCTGGCCGACACAGTGGACGTGCAGCTCGTAGTAGCGTCCCAGCCCGCGCATGGGAGGCCAACCCGCATGGCCGTTGTGACGCGGCGGCGCGGGATCATCGCCCTCGTCGAGGCAGAAACGCACGGTACGGCTCAGATGCAACATGAATGCGATTATAGGGTAGGCGTCCGGCTCGAGGCCCGTCGGTTGAGCCATCCAAGGACGCAACGCCGATGGACGATAGCACCAAAGGGCGGGGCGGCCGGCCTGCAATACCTGATGCAGCGCCCGACGCCCTCGGCCTCACGCCTTGATGAGTACAACGATGAATGAGAAAGAGACAACATCAACGTCGCGGCGGGGCATGATCGTGGTGGTGGCGATCGTGACCATCGGGCTGGTGCTCGGTTGCGTGACCTATGCGTGGTGGTCGATGCAGGGCGATGCGCTGCGTTCGCGCAACCAGGGTTCCGCCGAGGGCGAGCAGCCCAGCGCGATGGAGGAGTTCAGCGCGGTGGCGGCGTTGTTCGAGGAGGCGGTGGCGGAGAACAAGTCGACGGAGCCGATGCTCGCCCCGGCGTGGAAGCTGGTGGAGAAGTATCCCGAGTTTCCCGAAGCGCGCACGCTGCTGGGGCAGATCCTGCGTGTGCAGGGTCGGCTGGAGGAGTCGGTGACGCAGTTGGAGATGAGCCTGAAGCTCAACCCGCAGCAGCCCAACCTGCATGAAATGGTGGGGCAGATCGAACTGGAGCGGGAGCAGTTCGACCGTGCAGCGCATCACTACAAGCAGGCGATCGCGCTGCGGCCGCGGGACACGCGCTACCGTTTGTTCCTCGCGCAGACGCAGCTTCGGCAGGGCGATCACGATGGTGCCCGGAAAACGCTGTTGCAGGCGCTGAACATCAACTCCGCGGAGCACAAGGCGTATGCGATGCTCAGCGATTTGTACGCCCGTCAGAATCGGCCGGAGCTGGCGCTGACGCAGATTCAAAAGGCGATCGAGAACACGCCGATTCTCGAGCGGGAACTGCAGGTGCAGTACATCCGCAACAAATCGATGCTTCTTCGTCGGGCGAATCGTCCTGAGGAGGCGCTGCTGACGCTGGAGGCGTTGTCGCCTTCGGAACGTGCGAACCTGCAGGTGCTGGCGGACATGGCGACGTGCTGGGGCATGATGGGGCAGCCGGCGGAGGCGGCCCTGATGTATGCCGAGGCGTATCAGAACAACCCGGCCGACTTTTACATGCTCGAGCAGTCAGCGGCCTGGTGGATCAAAGCCAACAATCGCGAACAGGCTGAAAAGTTCATCAACCGCCTGCGCAACTTCACGCCGCAATCCAACGCGCTGGCGGACCTGGAACGCAAGCTTCAGGCGATGACGCCGTGAACGGTGGGGACATCGCCCTCAAATCCGTCGATCCGGGGTTTGCCAACGTCGCCGCCGGGTTACAATCATGATCGATGATCAGCGATGAACAACGCGCGCAGCTGATGGTGCTCATCGTTTCGGTGGGGCTGATCGGCCTCATCGGCATCATGGCACTGCTGCTGGCGCGCATCATTCGCAAGCATCTGCAGTACAAGCAGCAGTTGATGGAACGGGCCCAGCGCAGCGAGACCGCGGCGGTGGACCCGTGGGAACTGTCCGGCCGACGACTGACCGGCGAAGCGCCTCCGCCGGGCATGCAGGATCTGGATCTGCTTGAGGGGGACCCGCTGGTTGATCCGGACATCGCGACGGATCTTGAGGAGGATGATGACGGGACTGATGAGGATGAGCCGCCGGACGATGAGGATCGTGATGATCCGGATCTGGACCGGTTTCCGTTTCGGTGAAATCATCCCGAGGATGACTATCTCCGGGCTTTAAGGGTGCGCTTATTCCTCTTCTTCGTTGGCGGGGATGAATTTGAGCGCGACGGAGTTGATGCAGTAGCGCTGGCCCGTTGGGGTTTGCGGGGCATCGTCGAAGATGTGGCCCAGGTGCGAATCGCATCGGGCGCAGGTCACTTCGGTGCGCACCATGTTGTGGGAGTAGTCGGGGGAGAGCTTGACACGGTCGCCCGCTTTGGCGGCATAGAACGCCGGCCAACCGCAGCCGGAGTTGAACTTGGTTTCCGACTCGAAGAGGACCTGTCCGCAGCCGGCGCAGGCGTAGGAGCCGGGTTCGAAGTGATGATCGTATTTGTTGGTGAACGGTCGCTCCGTACCCTTCTCACGCAGGATGTGATACTGTTCGGGGGTCAGCAGTTGCTTCCATTCCTCTTCGGTTCGCACCACTTTGTCCGTCGAGACCATCGCGTCGGGCTCCTTGGTCAGCTTGCTGCGGTCGGCGGCGACGGGTTCGTGGGTCGCAGCGGGGATGGGATCGTTCGATCGCGGCGTCGCCACCGGTGACGAAACCTCCCGGCCGCACGCGACCAGCGACAACGACACCGCCAACATGCTCATCCAGCGTCTCATACCTTCTATCATAGCGTACGTCCGCCGTGCGATGCCAAACTTTTTGCATCGTCTCGCCGGTGTTTGATCGTGCGGTTCGCCTTCGAGAAAGGAGCGTTGCTCATGTCCGGTCCCTATCCCGAGATCACGCCAGAAATTGCCCGTCAGCGTCGCGAGACCGCGGCTGAGACGTTCGCGGCGTTTCGCCAGTTCAACCGTCAGGTGTTTGCTGAAGGCGCGCTGGACAGCAAGACGAAGCAGTTGATCGCGGTGGCGGTGGCGCATGTCACGCAGTGCCCGTACTGCATCACGGGCCACACGAAGCAGGCGGTGCAGGCCGGCGCGACGCGGGAAGAGATCATGGAAGCGGTTTGGGTGGCGGCGGAGATGCGGGCGGGGGCAGCGTACGCGCACTCGGCGCTGGCGCTCGACGCCATCGCGCAAACCGAGAACGATGCGACGTAACCGAAGCGGTGCGGCAGGCGTTATGACGGTGACGCAGTGACGGAGGCGACGGGTTCGGGCAGCGGCCGGTCGATTTCGTCGATGCGGTAGCCGAAGCCTGAGCCATGCAGTGTGGATGCGTCGACGCAGCCGTTGCGTCTGCGGTAGAGCCCCGGGTGAACGCGTGCCTCGATGGCGGAGGCTTCGGGGTAGAACTGCATGGCGTTGGTTTCGACGCCCATGATGGTTCCGGCGTGGGCGGCGAGCAGCACGTGGGGAATCTGCGCCAGCATGGGATTGGTCAGATCCTGCACCATCAGCGTCATGCCGTGCTGTTTCGCCCAAGAGAGCGACAGGATCGCACCGGTTTGGGTCTTGCACGTTTTGAGCGCGACGCCGGTCCAGCCGAGTTCGAAGCCGAGGCGTACGAACCGCCAGTCGTGAGCGCTTTCGTCCATAAACAACGGCTTCCGTGCCGAGACGCTGTGCACATCGATGCGATGGGCTTCCAGGTCGTAGGGGAAGGGTTGCTCGACGTAGAGGATCATGCCGTGGATGCGCGGGTGTTCATCGCGCAGGCGATCGAGGATCGCGTTGACGTAGTGGGGTTCGGTGACGGTGCAGTTGAAGTCCGTGGTGAGCCAGTCGACATCGTGTTCAATGGCGATGCGGCCGACCTTGACGATGCGGTCGTAGTCCCATGTCGCATCGTTGCCGCGCAGCTTGATCTTGAGGCATCGCAAGCCATCGCGTCGAATCCAGTCGGCGAGCACGACGGGGTGGCCATCGTCCGGCTCCGCGCCGGTGAGTTCCGAAGCGTCGAGCGGATCGAGCCCTCCCACGAGGTGCCAGGCCCGCAGCGTGGTGAGGGGATCGGCGATGAGGTAGTCAGCGGGGAAGCGGTTGGCGAAAGCGGGGTCGTCGAAGAAGGTTGCCAGATCGCGGGAGAGCCAGTCGCGGTTGTAGGTGCGGTAGGTGGGGACGGCGTGAAGGTTGCCGAAGGCATCGTGCAGGGCGATGTCGAACGCGGAGCAGCACACCAGTGCGGCCAGATGCGGTATGGGCTCGGCGTTTTGACGGTGGCTGGCGTTGAATTCGGCGAGCAGGTTGGGCAGCACGTGTTCCAGGAACGTGTGACCGACCTCCAGCGCGTGGCCGGATTCACGGAAGGCTGCCCACGCATGGGCAAGTTGGATGGTGAACGTCTGGAGTGCGGTGTGACGTTCCTCGTAGGGTGTGGCGCTTGGCCAGACCCATTGCACGCTCAACGGTGTTTCGCCCCAACCCGCAGCGGTGCGGCCGGCGGCGTCCGCCACCGTCAGCTTCACGCGTGCACAGGTGACGTGGGTGAGCGTTTCCGTGCCGAACTTCAGGGGCGTGCGGGTTTGGATGGGCAGAAACCAGAGGTCCGCGGCAACGGGATGGATGTCGGTGGGGTGTGACATGGGCGCGGGTTTGGTTATTTGAGCCCCCGGGGATGGCTATCCCCGGGCTTTAAGCGTCAGAGTTCGATGCGGGGGTCGACCCAGGCGTAGGCGATGTCGACGATCATGTTGAAGACGATGAGGATCGTGGAGTAGGTGAGGACGAGGCCGAGGATGAGGAACTGGTCTTTGTTGAGGACGGCGAAGACGAAGTCTCTGCCCAGGCCGGGGATGTTGAAGACTTTTTCAACGACGAATGAGCCTGTCATGGCTGCGGCGGCGGCGGGGCCGAGGAAACTGAGCACGGGAAGGAATGCGACCTTCAGGGCGTGCTGAAAGAGTGCGGCGTGGGTGGACAGGCCCTTGGCGCGGGCGGTGCGGACGAAGTCGCTGCTCATGACATCGGCGAGGCCGAGACGGATGAGCCGGGCGATGTAGGCTGCGGGGGCGAGTCCGAGCGTGAGTGCGGGGAGGATGAGGTGGCGGAGCATCTCGGCGGTGTCCTGCCACCAGTAGGCGGTCCAGACCTCCCAGCCGGGCCATTCCCATCCGCCGATGGGCGCGAGCTGCCACATGCCGGCGAACACGACCAGCAGGACGGATCCGATGACGAACGATGGGAGGCTGACGCCGATGAGCGCGACAACGAGCGATGCCAGATCGAGCGGCGAGCCGGGTCGCAGCGCGCCGATGACCCCGGCGGTGAGGCCGATGATGACGGCGATGATCAGTGCGGCCGTGCCCAGCATCATGCTCACGGGCAGGCCCGCGCCGATGATGCTGTTTACCGTCAGGTCGCGGTGCTTGAGGCTTGGCCCGAGGTAGGGGGGGCGGTAGCCATGCGAACCGCTCCACAGCAGCTTGAAGTAGCTGGTGACGGCAGGGATGGTGCCGCTGTCATCGTATTGCTGGCGGTGTTCGCGGCTGCCCAGCGCCAGGCCTTTGACGTATTCGCTGAGGAACGCGCCGCTGTCGTGCAGGTTGTATTGGCGAAGCATCGCCTCCTGCACCTCGGGGGGCGGCCGACGACCCTCAGGCTGCTCCAGCGGATTGCCCGGCACGATCCACGCCATCGTGAACGTCACCAGAAAGATGACGGTCATGATGATGGGGAACTGAATCAGTCTGGAAAGCAGCACACGGGTCATACGAGTGACAGTAGGATAGGGTTGTGGGGGAGGGATGCCAAGATGGTGGGCGGGGGCACCGGGGCCCCGGGGATAGCCATCCCCGGGCTTTAGAATGGGGGATGCGATGGCGCAGCGGCGGTTTCATTACGATCTGGCGTTTGAAAAGTACCTTCGCACGAAGGCGATCCCGTATGTGGCGGTGGATGAAGCCAAGCGGGCGCTGCACGCCACCGGGCCGGCCCATGGCGCGACCGCGCTGAAAAGCTTCGACTTCGTCGTCTACAGCAAGACGGGGCCGAATCTACTGGTTGACGTCAAGGGGCGCAAGCATTCGGGGCGATCGACGCGCTCCCTGGACAACTGGGTGACGCGCAGCGATGTCGATTGCATGCACCAGTGGGAGGGGATTTTCGGCGACGGGTTTGAAGGCGCGTTTGCATTTCTGTACTGGTGCGATGCCCAGCCGCCTGATGCGCTGTTTCACGAGATTTTTGAGTCGAACGGCCGATGGTACGCGCTGCTGGCGATGCGGCTGTGCGACTATCGCGCTCACATGAAGCAGCGGAGCGTCAAATGGAGCACGGTCAACGTGCCGGCCGACGTCTTTGGTCGATTGGCGACGCCGCTGATGGAGCTGATCGGTTGATCACGCGGGGTGTGCTGCGCGATCACGAGGGGGATTTGGTGGTCGATGCTGCGGTGTTTGCCGGTTGAGGCTCGGCGGGCTTGTGGTCGGCGCCTTCGGCAGGCGCGGCGACGGTCTGGTCCAGCAGTTGCGACAGGAACGTGTCGTTGGCGATGCGCACCGAACCGCGGGCTCCGGGCCTCTGGCTGGCGAAGAACTCGTGCAGGTGGGCATGGAGCATCATGCAGTTGACGTAGTGGCGGCGTGCCTCTTCGCTCTCCTTGAGGAGCGTTTCCAGCCGCTGCATCTGCTCGGGTTCGATCATGTCGTCGACGTAGCGCCAGGTCAGCGTTTCCAGTTCGCGACGGGTTTTGCGGCTGAATCCCATGGCAGATGTCCTGTGCAGGAGGAAAGCGAACGGGGCAGCACGGTGCGACTGGGGACGCCGAAATGCGTCCGCCTAGAGTTCATCGGAGTGAATCTGGGGTGACTTTGGCGGCTCTGCGGGCAAATCGGGCGTTCGGGGTCCGGTTATTGGGTGTTCGGCAGCGTCAGTTTCGGGTTGGGCGAGGGCGTAAGTGGTGATGATTGCGCGGTTTAGAATGGTGCAGCGAGGCGGTGGAGGCGATGGAGTCGGCCACAATCCATTGCTCGGTTGAGTGTTTTGTCTTATGATTGGGTTGCCTGCCTACTTGCGCATGCCCGCGTTGAATGACGCTGGGTGTGATGTCATGACGTATTTTCGCCTCTGCTTGAAGGACAGGCGTATGGGTTCCAAGCTGTTTGGTCGGGCGGCCCGCGGGGTCGTGGGGCTTATTGTCTGGACGGGGGCCGCATGGCTGGGGTCGACGGCGGTTGCCGCATCGACGCCCGGTGACGATGCGCCGATCGATTTCAACCGCGAGATTCGGCCGATCCTCTCGGACAACTGCTTTGCGTGTCACGGTCCGGACAGCAAGACGCGGGCGGCGGGGCTGCGCTTGGACATCGGTTCGGGCGCGTTTGCCAAGCTGCAGGGTGGCGGGTTCGCCATCGTTCCGGGCGACAGCAGCGCCAGCGAGGTGATCCGGCGGGTGTCGTCGGCGGACCCGAACGACGTCATGCCGCCGGCCGACTCGAACAAGAAGCTCACGCCGGAGCAGATCGCGCTGCTCAAGCGTTGGATCGATCAGGGGGCGAAGTGGCAGGAGCACTGGGCGTTCGTTCCGCCTCAGAAGCCTCCGTTGCCGGCGGTGAAGAACGCTGGTTGGGCGCGTAACCCGTACGACTACTTCATTCTGGCGAAACTGGAAGCTCAGGGGATGACCCCCGCGCCGCCGGCGAACCGGTCGACGCTGATTCGCCGTCTGTACCTGGATCTGACGGGCCTGCCGCCGACGCTCGAGCAACTCGATGCGGCGATGAAGGACGCCCGTGTCGACTGGTACGAGCGGCTGGTGGATGAACTGCTGGCTTCGCCGCACTACGGCGAGATGATGGCGCAGGGGTGGCTCGACGCCGCCCGTTTCGGTGACACCAACGGCTATCACTACGACACGACGCGTGACATGTGGCTGTGGCGCGATTACGTCATTCAGGCGTTCAACGGCAACAAGCCGTTTGACCAGTTCACTATTGAGCAGATTGCCGGCGACCTGCTGCCCAACGCGACGCTGGAACAGCAGATCGCCTCGGGCTTCCACCGCAACACGACGTTCAACGAGGAAGGCGGCGCGGATCCGGTCGAGTTCCGCATCAAGTACACCGTTGATCGGGCAAGCACCACGGGGACGGTGTGGCTTGGTCTGACGATGGGCTGTGCCGAGTGCCACGATCACAAGTACGACCCGATCTCGCAGAAGGAGTTCTATCAGTTCTTCGCGTTCTTCAACAGCGTGGAGGAGCCGCAGGTTTCAGGGAATCACGGTCAGCCGTTGCACCCGCTGCTGCGTGTTCCGACGCCGGAGCACGAAGCGACGATCGAGGCGGCCCGTGCGGAACTGGCGCAGGTGCAGAAGCAGATTGCTGAAACGCTGCAGACGGTGTCGTATACCGACCCGGGCTTCGAGGCACAGGCTGGTGAGCGGCGGACGCACATCTGGGTGGATGATGATGTGCCCGCCGGTGCGGTGGCTGAGGGTGAGTGGCAGTGGATCACCGCTGACCAGGGCCCGGTGCACAGCGGCACGCGTTCGATGAAGCGCATCGGCAACGGCATCAACCAGCACTACTTTCACAGTGCCGGTGAGCGCATGCGTGTCGGCACGGGGGATCGGGTGTTTGTGCACGTGTGGATCGACCCCGCCAACCCGCCTCGCGGCATCCAGGTGCAGCTCAACGGCCAGCACGGCAACAGCGATTGGCTCCACCGCGCGTTCTGGGGTGAGGATGTGTGTTTCGGCGCGGGCAACCATGGCGCGGCCAATCACCCGATGGGGGAACTTCCCCCGGCGGGGCAGTGGGTGCGGCTGGAGATCGACCCGGTTGCGCTGGGGCTTGGGCCCGGTTCGGTGATTCACGGCATGGCGTTCACGCAGTACGGCGGTGTGGCGTACTGGGACACGGCTGGCATCGACTCCGCCACCCCGCAGCAGGCGGAGGACTACGTCTGGATCGACGACGATGCACCTTCTGGTGCGGAACTGGCGGGCGATGGGCAGGATCCGGCCTGGCATTGGGTGGGCGGGGCGGATCACCCCGTGCACAGCGGCCTGCGATCCATGCGGCGCAGTGGCAACGGGCTCAACCAGCATTACTTCACCAACGCATCGCATCCGCTGCACATTCATGCGGGTGACAAGCTTTTCACGTATGTGTGGCTCGATCCGGCCAACCCGCCGCGCACCGTGCAGTTGCAGTTCAATGATGGCAACTGGGAGCATCGGGCGCACTGGGGTGCCGATGAGGGGCACGGCAAAGGGCGATCGGGCGCTGCGTTCCATCGCGTGGGCGACCTGCCCGAGACGGGCAAGTGGGTGCGGTTGGAAGTGGATGCGGCAACGATTGGCCTGAAGCCGGGTGCGAAGCTCAACGGCTGGGCGTTCACGCAGGTGGGCGGCACGGTGTATTGGGACAAGGCGGGCATTGAGACCTGGGCGCCGCCGCAGACGCTGCACCGCAGGAGCATGTCCTATTGGGAGCAGGTCGCCAAAGCCGATTCCGCGGTGCCTCAGGAACTGCGTCAGGCGCTGGCGCTCGCGCCGGATCAGCGCAGCGACGAGCAGCGCACCGCGTTGCTGAACTACTACGTGCAGCACGTTTATGAAGGCACGCGGCAACAGTTCGACCCGCTGAACCATCGCGTTACGGAGTTGAACCGGCGTATCGAGGAAACCTACAACGCCATGCCCAGCACGATGGTCATGCGTGAGATGGGCGAGCGGCGGCCGACGCACGTGCTGATCCGCGGTGACTTCCAGAGCCCGGGCGAGCAGGTGGAGGCGGATGTTCCGGCGGTGTTCCCACGCATCCCCGAAGGCTATGGCAACGATCGACTCGGCCTGGCGCACTGGCTGGTCATGCGTGAGAACCCGCTGACAGCCCGCGTGGCGGTGAACCGGTTCTGGGCGAAGATCTTCGGCACCGGCATCGTTAAAACCGTTGAGGACTTCGGCTCGCAGGCGGAATGGCCCAGCCATCCCGAACTGCTCGATTACATGGCTGTCGACTTCATGGACAGCGGCTGGGACGTCAAGTACGTCATCCGCAACATCGTGACTTCCGCGACCTATCGGCAGGCGTCACGCACGCGGCTGGAGTACGCCGAGATCGATCCCTACAACCGCCTGCTGCACCGCGGGGCGCGTTTCCGCGTGCCGGCGGAGCAGGTGCGCGACATCAGCCTCGCGGCAAGCGGCTTGCTGTCGCGGAAGATCGGCGGCCCCAGCGTCATGCCGTATCAGCCCGCCAACTACTACGCGGACAAGCACGACAACTGGCGCTGGAACCTGAGCAAGGGCGAGGACCTTTACCGTCGCGGCCTCTACACGTTCTGGCGGCGTACGACGCCTTACCCGATCTTCGTGGTGTTCGATGCGCCGAGCCGTGAGGTGTGTACGGTGGATCGACCGCGTACCAACACGCCGTTGCAGGCGCTGGCGACGCTGAATGCGCCCGGCTTCATCGAAGCCGCGCGCGTGCTGGCGCAGCGCGTTCTCACCGAGGCACCCGCGCGTGTGGAACAGCGGATCGTCTTTGCATTCCGCTGTGTGCTTTCCCGTCAGCCGCAGCCGCGTGAGGTCGGTGCGCTGCGTGCGTTTTATCAGCAGCAGCGTTCCCACTTCGAGCAGAACCCCAAGGAGGCGATGGAGCTCGTCAGCAACGGCGAGTATCCCCGCCCCGCGAATCTGGACGTCAACGAACACGCCGCCTGGACCGCGGTGTGCAACGTCCTGCTCAACCTGGACGAAGCCATCACCAAGGAATGAGTTGTAGCCACGAAAAGGCACAAAGTGGTGACTTACGCGTTCACCCGCTGCGATCGAATTGTTCGTTCTTGTGAATGCTTGTGCCTTTTGGTGGCAAAGCAGGGAGGACCCCGATGGGTTGCGATGATTACGAGTTGGCACAGTTGAATTATCGCCTGACGCGGAGGCAGTTTTTGTCGCGGACGAGCGCTTGCATGGGGGCGCTGGCGACGGCGTCGCTGCTGCAGCCGCAGGTGCTGGGGGCGGCGCCGACGGGTACCAAGGGGGGTGCTGCGCTGACCGGCGGGCTTGCCAGCCTGCCGCACCACAAGCCCAAGGCGAAGCGCGTGATCTACCTCTTCATGTCGGGCGGGCCTTCGCACCTGGACCTTTTCGACTACAAGCCCAAGCTCAACGAGCTGCACGGCAAGGATCTACCCGCCTCGGTGCGCGGCGAACAGCGCGTGACGCTCATGACACGCAACCAGGCGAGCTTCCCGTGTGCCGGTTCGCCGTTCAAGTTCACGCAGCACGGCCAGGCGGGGGGGTACTTCAGCGACATCGTGCCGCACATGGCGTCCATCGCGGACGATATCTGCATGGTGCGCTCGATGTACACCGAGCCGATCAACCACGACCCGGCCGTCACCATGATGCAGACGGGGTTTCAGCTTTCCGGTCGGCCGTGCATGGGTTCGTGGATGAGCTACGGCCTGGGCAGTGAGAACTCGGACCTGCCCGCGTTCGTGGTGATGATCTCCGGTCCGTTCAATCAGCCGGTGCTGTCACGCTACTACCACAGCGGCTTTCTGCCCGGCAAGCATCAGGGCGTGCAGTTCCAGAGCCAGGGCGAGCCGGTGCTCTACCTCAACAACCCCAAGGGCATCAGCCACGAGAACCGCGGCAACACCGTCGCTGCGATCAATCAGCTCAACCGCATGAAGCACGAGGCGATGCTCGACCCTGAAATCGAAGCACGCATCGACTCGTTCGAACTGGCATATCGCATGCAGACATCCGTGCCCGATCTCACCGACACGTCGGATGAGCCGCAGAGCGTGTTGGACATGTATGGCCCGGACGTGAAGAAGCCCGGCACCTTTGCGGCCAACGCGCTGTTGGCGCGTCGACTCATTGAACGGGGTGTGCGGTTTGTGCAGTTGTATCACCGCGGGTGGGATCAGCACGGCTCGCTGCACAGCGGCATTCAAACGCAGACCCGCGCGACCGATCAGCCTTCCGCGGCGCTGGTGCGTGACCTGAAGCAGCGCGGCCTGCTCGATGACACGCTGGTCATCTGGGGGGGCGAGTTCGGCCGCACCAGCTATTCACAGGGGAACCTCGCGCTGAACAGCTTCGGTCGCGACCATCACCCCCGCTGCTTCACCATCTGGATGGCGGGTGGCGGCATCAAGCCGGGCATGGTGTACGGCCAGACCGACGACTTCGGTTACAACCTCGTGGACAAGCCGCTCCACGTGCACGATTTCCACGCGACCATCCTTCACCTGTTCGGCATCAACCACGAACGGCTGACGTACCGGTTTCAGGGTCGTGACTTCCGACTGACCGATGTGCACGGCAACGTCAATCACGACCTGCTGCTGTAACGATTGATTTTTCACGAACTTCCCCAAGGTGGCCTCGATGCCACCTTTTTTTGTGCCGCGATGCATCGCGCTGCTGCGTTCCGTTCGGGAACGCCGCCCCGCGCGTGGCACATTTTTTTGCGCGCTCATGTACAACGTCGCGGATCTGGTGGGATACATTTCCGGAAACATCTATGAGCCTGGACCAGTACAGCATCGTGCGAGCACTTCTGCGGGGGCGTGTCCGGCTGCTCGCTTACATCTGGACCATCGTCCATGATGAGCACCTGGCTGAGGATATTTACCAGGAGCTGTCAGAGTTGGTGCTGCGCAAGCAGGACCAGTTCAACGATGAAACGCACATGCTCAAGTGGTTGCAACGGGCGGCGCGGTTTCGCGCGCTCAAAGCGCTGCGCAAGCAGAACGCCGAGCCGATGCTTCTGAGCGATGAAACGCTTGATCGGCTGGAATCGCATTGGCGGTCGGCGGATCGTTCCGATCCCAGCCTGCCCATTGATGCGCTGTGCCATTGTCTGGGGCAGCTCAGCCCGTATGCCCGGCGGATCATCACGTTTCGATACGTGCATAACCTTACCGGCGAAACACTCGCCGAAAAGCTGCGCAAGAGCAAAAACACCGTCTATGTCGCCATGTCGCGCATTCATCGCACGCTGGCGCAGTGCATTCGCCGCTACGAAATAACCCAATCCAGGTGACTGAATGACGCCTGAACATGCCGACAACCTGTTCGGCCGTGAAGACGATGCCTTCGTGGAGTTGGCGCTTGCCTACCTCGATGGGGTCGCCACCCGCAGCGAGGTGGAGCGTCTCGATGTGCAGTTGCACGACAGTGAACGTCGACGCGAACAGTTTGTGACGCTGGCGCTGCAGGCGCGCGCGGTGGCGGAAACGGTTCGCCCGCCTGCGCAGGCGCAGTTGCGCGGCCATGCAATGGACCCGGTGGACGACACCTCGGATGTGCTGCGTGAGGTGTTGGAGATCGAACGCGAAACCGCCAAACGCCGGGCACAGCAGCAGCGTCACGCAACGGCGCACCTGACGCAGGCGGCTGATTGGCATGAGCGCATGCGATTGGTCCATGACGAGACAGCATCGCCAACACAGGTGAGGCACATCGTGATTCCGCGAGCACTGTTCTACGGCATGATTGGTGCGATGACGGCTGCGGTGGTGGCGATCGCCGTGATGGTGTACGACCACTATGCACCCCCGCAGTTGCCGCAACAGGACACGCTTGCTCATGATGCGCTTGCGCCGGAGCCGGAACAGCCCACGCCGCCCGCTCCGGTGATGGAGACGGTGGCGCAGCTTGTCGCCGCGGTCGATGCACAATGGGAAGCGGCATCGCCCGTGCCGCAGCAGGGCGAGCGTGTCCTGTCGCACCAGCCGCTGTCGCTGACGCGTGGCCTGGTCAAGTTGCGATTCGACACAGGCGCGGAAGTGATCGTGCGCGCCCCCGCACGGTTCACCGCGTTGTCGGCGGGCGAGTTGCGACTGCTCGATGGCGAACTTGTCGGCCGATGCATGTCGGATGCCGCCCGTGGTTTTGTGGTACAGACCGCCGATGCGCGTATCGTCGACATTGGCACGGAGTTTGGCGTCCGCGCCGATGCAAGCGCCACCGAAGCGCACGTGTTCTCCGGCAAGGTGATGCTGACGACCGCCAAAGCGACATCGGCGCTGCCGCTGCAGGCGGGGGCGGCTGCGCGCGTTTCCGCCGGATCGACACGAATCGTGCAAACGATGGCCGCCACCTCCACCTTTGTGCGGGAGGACGAATTCAACGCTGGCGTGCTGGCGGAACAAGGCTCCGCGTATCACCGCTGGGTGGCGTACAGCTATCAACTGCGACGGGAGCCGGAGGTGCTCGCGTATTACACGTTCGACGGCTCGGATATCCGGGGCGACATGGCGCGCAACGTGGCGGCATCGACACAGGGGCGGCTGGACGCCAGCCTGCGTGGCACACAGCCGGATACGCAACCGGTGGTCGTGCCCGGCCGATTCGAACAGAGCCTTGCCCTGGATTTCACCCCCGCGGGTCAGGACTTCGTCTGGGCGCAGGTGGAGCATGATGCAGCGTTGGAATCGTTGCGTGAACTGACCATCGCCGCGTGGGTGCGCCGATCGCCGAAGGATGGCGGAACCATTGTTTCCAAACGCAAAACGGACAGCCACCTCACGTTTCAGATGGCGATCTTCGGCGATGCGCGCTTCCAGCCTTACACCAACGCGCTGCAGTTCGGCACCGGCAACGCGGACAGTGTCTCCGCGGTGTTCTTTCACAGTTCACCCGCGCCGGATGGAACCGAAGGCTGGCGGTTCGCTGTGACGACGTTTCACGAAGGCGAGGTCTGTTTCTATCTCGACGGCGCGCTCGTGTCGCGGGAAAAGGTCGGGACGCCGCTTGGCCAGTGCGATGCGCCAATGCTCATCGGTGCCGCGCCATCGTCGCTTGTCACGACGGGCCCCGATCCGTTCCTCGGAAGCATCGATGAACTCATCATCTTCCGACGTGCGCTGACCGGGGACGAAGTTCAGAGTCTTTACCGCGCGACCGCGCCTTAGCCATGTGTTTGAACGGAATATTTCCACCACGGCGAAGGGATCGTTTCCCCGCCTCATCCACCCATGCCCCATCGAAGGAGGTCATCATGTCAAAATTCACCTGTCTCTCCGCTTCGTTGACGATCGGCCTGGTGCTCGCCGGTTTCGCCAATACCGCAGAGGCCATTCTTATCCAACCCGTCGGCGTGCACGCAAGCAGCGAGTGGTCGTCACTGAATAACGGCATCGCACTGCACACGATCGACGGCAGCGGTCTCGATGGTTCGGGCGCGGGGGCACTGCATACCAATGGTTATCCGATCGGTGGCGGAGCATCCACGCAGTGGCACACCCAGGCACATGCGATGGGCAACCCCACCGGCGAATGGATCACGTTCGATCTGGGCGATCGCTACGACCTCACCTCCATCCTCATCTGGAACTTCAGCAACGAAACCGCCAGCGCGGACGAGACGGCACGCGGCATCCAGAACTTCAATCTCATCGCTTCGGGCAATGACATCTTTGGCGATGGGGATGACTTCGTCATCAACGGACTTGTGCTCGCCAAGGTGGAAGGCGTTGGTGGTCCCGGTTGGTCGGCGGCACAGGTGTTTGCGCTCGATGCGACGGATGTGCGGTACGTGCGTTTGAATCCGCTGACGAACTATGGCGACTCCTACACCGGATTGGCGGAGGTGCGGTTTGAAGGCACGCTCGTTCCCGAGCCGGCATCGCTCGCATTGCTGGGCGCGGCAGCGCTTCTGCTGAGCCGTCGCCGACGCGATTGAACGGTATGGCTGGGCGAGCCTGGGCAGGTTCGGTTCGCCATCGCTTGCCGTCGGCTTAACCGTCGATGGCGGGCTTTCCGGACATTTCACCCGGATCAGATGACAGGAGCGCATCATGAAACGTCGCGGGTTCACCCTGATCGAACTGCTGGTCGTCATCGCCATCATCGCACTGCTCATTGCACTATTGCTTCCCGCACTGGGGCGTGCGCGCAAGCAGGCGATGTACACGCATTGCATGAGCAACCTGCGTCAGTCGGGGACTGCGTTCATCACCGCGGCGCTGGATGACAACGGCACGTTTCCCGATCGCGATGCCGCGATCAAACCCACCACGTTGAAGTTCGGCACCCACGATTTGCGTGCCACGATGCGCCACTACGTCAGCGTGAACCTCATGCAGTGTCCGCTGTCTCCCGCGCGCATGGACTTCGAGGATTACCCCGGCGCGCAGGAGATCGAATCGAATTATGGTTTCTACGCGGATTGGAAGTACAACGATGCGGGCGTGTATCAGGAGCAGGGTTTGAGTGCGATTGATTCGCGCTTCACGTGGCGCGGCGACGCGTTCGATGTGCTCGCCAGTGATTGGGATTCGGTCAATGCCGGACTCAGTTGGGCGGAAGGTTCGCACGCCGACGATGCCGGCCTCATGAGTGAGGCATCGTGGAACAATCAGGCTTATGGCGGCAGCTCGATCACGTTCTCACGCTGGCAGAACTGGAACGGGCAGGCGAGGGGAACGGTCACCAAGAACTACATGTTCACCGATGGCTCGGTTGTGCTGTACGGCAACGTCAGCGCCAGCCACTATGAACGCCCGGACATGATCCGCGTCCCCTCGTTCCGCAACGATGTGGGCTGGTACATCTATCTTCCAATGCGCTGAGGGGCGCGGCACGGGCTGATGGCCGCCGCCTCTCGCCCCACGCTCCTCGTTTCCTCGTCGTTCCGAGGGAGCTGGACACCACTTTTCGCGCCCCCCCTTGCATTGTCGAGTTGCCTTTGGTATGATTCCAGACTGGAGCAGTGTTATCTGCTTCATGGTTTGGGCTGAGTCGCCTTGTTTTCCGCTTGTACGGGGAGCGACCTCGGTCGCCTGTGTAAGAGAATCGTTCCGATCGTGTTTATGCATTCGCGTTCCGCTCTCGAATTTTCTTCTCCTGACGTTTTCACGTTCGGTTCGTCGTTGTCGGCTTCGATCTGCCCGGCCCGGACATTTTCTGCGCCCAAGACGGGGACCCCATACTCTTAAGGATGAATGCCGCTGCGAGCTGACGCTTGCAGTATCGATTGCTGTCGCCGAGCGTTCGGCGATGGCTGTATCAGGATGGCTCGGGCGACTGTCGCCTGGCCGAATCGCAACCGTGACGCCCACGCCGGCTCCAGGTGAGTCCGTGAGCTCACCTGCATTGGAGTTTCGATGATGAAGATCTACGTCGGCAACCTCAACTTCCGCACCACGGAAGACTCGCTCCGTGAAGCATTCATGGCCTACGGCGAAGTCCAGGAAGTGGCGGTTGTCACCGACCGTGACACCGGTCGGCCCCGCGGGTTCGCCTTTGTGACCATGCCCGACGACGCCCAGGCGCGTGCCGCCATCGAGGCGCTCAACGGCAACGAGTTCGAAGGCCGCAACCTCAACGTCAATGAAGCGCGTCCCAAGGCGCCGGGTGGCGGCGGCGGCGGTCGTGGTGGCTACGGCGGCGGCAGCCGTGGCGGCAACGGCGGCGGCGGACGACGCGACCGCTGGTAAGCAGCGACATTCACGGTTGCCTACGACTCGATAGCGTCGGCTGAAGCATCGCGAGGCCGCATCCTTCACCCTTCAGGCTGATCGATGTGAACCACCAACGATGCCACGCCGCGCGAACCTCGCCCGCGGTTCACCGGCCTGTGCCGAACCCGCGGATGAGCGAGCCATGCGACTCAAGCAGCTCCGACTCACAAGGTCGGAGCTGTTTTTTTTAGGGCCAAGGGCCATGAGGTGAGGTCAAGGGCCGAGGGGGGAGGGATCTCAGGCTGTGGGGGTGTCGAAGGTGGGGAAGGTGAGCCAGCCGAGCAGCAGCAGGACGGCGAGGGTGATGGCGAGTGCGAGGCGGTACCAACCAAAGGGTGCCAGCCCGTGCCGCGTGAGGAAGGCGACGAACCAGCGTACGGCGATGGCGGCGGAGATGGTGGAAGCGATCAGGCCGACGGCGAAGGCGGCAGGGCTGATCTGTTCGAGCATCTGTTGGCCGCCGAACACGGTTTTATAGCCTGTGGCGGCTCCGAGGGTGAGCAGGCCGAGCAGGAAGCTGAATTCCGCGGCCGCACGCGGACGCAGCCCCAAAACCAGCGCGGCGACGATGGTGATCATCGATCGGCTGGTGCCGGGCCACATCGCCAGACATTGGCCGAAGCCGATGAGCAGGGCGATCTGCCAGGTGACGTGTTCGAGGTCGCGGCCTTTGTGTTCGGTGTTGGTGAAGCGTCGGCCGTACCCCACCGCCAGCATGAGCCACGCCCCGGCGAACAACGCCCCGGTGACCGGCCAGGGGTGAAACAGATACGCTTCGATCGGATCGTTCAGCAGCGGCCCGGCCACGGCGGCGGGAAGGAACGCCAGGAAGACGTTGATGGCGAGCGAGCGGCCGGCGGGGTCACGCCCCATGAGCCCGCGCGCCATCTGGGCGATGCGGCTGCGGTAGAGGCCCAGCACCGCCAGAATCGCACCGGACTGGATCACGATGTTGAAGGTGTTGACGGCGTCGCGCTGCGCTTCGCTGTCGTTGAGGCCAAGGAGCCAGGCGGTGAGGATCAGATGGCCCGTGGAGCTGACCGGCAGGTACTCGGTCAACCCTTCGACGATGCCGAGAATAAGAGCTTGCCACCAGGTCATGCCGATCTGTGCCTCTACGCAACGGAACTTCACCAGCCGCACACGGGCGGATCGCGGCGACACTGTTGCATCGGCCAGATCGGTCGCGCGGTTTCCAATTTAACGCTCGGATGTCGGCGAAGGTTCGCATGACGACGAACGCTGCGGTTTCAGGGGCTGCGACGATGTGTGTGGTCGACGGCGCGGTGGGTATGATCCACGCCATGAAGCGATGTCCATGGGCGAAATCGGAACTGATGATGGCTTATCACGATGAGGAGTGGGGCGTGCCGGTGCATGATGATCGGCTGCTCTTTGAGTTTCTCATCCTCGAAGGCGCACAGGCCGGGCTGAGCTGGGAGACGATCCTGCGCAAGCGGTCGGCGTACCGCGAGGCGTTCGATCAGTTCGATCCGGCAAAGGTCGCGCGGTACAGCGAACGCAGACTCGGGTCGCTGCTGAAGAACCCGGGAATCGTGCGCAACCGGCTGAAAGTCGCATCGGCGGTCACCAACGCGAAGGCGTTCCTCAAGGTGCAGGAGGACTTCGGCTCGTTCGACCAGTACATCTGGGCGTTCGTCGATGGCAAGCCGATCCGCCACCGCTGGCGAAGCATGGCTGAGGTGCCGGCACGCACCGAGCTGTCGGACAGGATCAGCAGGGACCTGAAGCAGCGCGGTTTCAAGTTTGTCGGCTCGACGATCGTGTATGCGTTCATGCAGGCGGTGGGGTTGGTGAACGATCACCTCGTGGACTGTTTCAGGTCGTAAGGAACAGGGGACTGAGAAGGGTGGGGGAGGGGGCCGGTGGGATGTTCTTAAAAGAAAACCGGCCGACTCCAGGAAGGAGTCGGCCGGCTTGGGGGGGGGAAGACCC
>CAZEFM010000066.1:0-21108 GCA_964511575.1 uncultured Phycisphaeraceae bacterium
CGCCGAGCTGCTGCCCGTCGCCGAGAAGCTGCGGATGGGGCGGGAGATCGCGGATTGGGGATTTCGGGTTGCGGATTGGGGGTGGCCGAGGGGTATCTATATAGATGGCGCGGGGATTGCGTGAGGGGTGGGGGAAGTGGTGGAGGGTGGTATGGGTGTGGAATCGCTTTGGCGTGGGGGGTTGAGGGTGGGGGTGCCGCGCGGGGGGATGGGGCGGCGGATCGCGGGGAACTTCGGGTTGCTCACGCTGTTCAAGGTGTTGAGCGATGTGTTCACGTTCGGGCTGTTTGTGGCGATCTCGCGGCGGTTCGGGCAGGAGGGGATCGGGGCGTACTCGTTTGCGGTGGGGGTGGCGGGCGGTTTCGCGGTGGTGGCGGACTGGGGGCTGTATCGGCTGTCCATCAAGGACCTTTCGCGGTGCGATGACGATGTGGGGGATGAGGTGGCGGCGGTGTTTCTGCTGCGCGTGGTGTTGAGCGCGGCGGTGATGGCGGCGCTGGCGGCAACGGCGGCGGTGCTGCCGATGAACGCGCTGGTGCGGGCGGTGGTGATGGTGGTGGGTCTGCACGCGGTGCTCTACACGGTGGCGAACGGCCTGAACGCGGTGTTCATCGCGCGGCAGGACATGGCGCTGGCGGCGGTGATCGACTTTGCAACGAAAGCGGCGGCGGCGGTGGCGGGCGTCGCGCTGGCGCTTGCGGGGTTCGACCTGCTGACGGTGTTGTGGGTGCTGCCCACGACCACGGCGTTGCAGATCGGCGCATCGCTGACACTGGTGCGACAGCGCTATGTGCGCGGACAGGCACGGGCACGGCTGACGATTGTGCAGCGCGTGGCACGGCAGAGCGTGGTGTATTTCATCTCGGGCTTGGTGCGGTATGTGACGACACGCAGCGATGTGGTGCTGCTCGGATTGTTGCGCAGCGCAGCGGCGGCGGGGGTGTACAACGTGGCGTACCGCGTGCTCTTCATGATGATGTTCATGCCGATGTACGCATCCCTGGCGGTGTTCCCGGTGATCTCGCGGATGCACCACCGTTCGCCGAGCGATGCCCACAAGGTGATTCAGGCATCGGTGGGTTGGATGATTCTGATTGGTGTGCCGACGTCGACGGGGTTGTGCCTGGTGGCGGAGCCGTTGACGCTGGCGGTGTTTGGTGAAGCGTTCGGACCTTCGGTGGTGGTGCTGCAACTGTTGGCGTGGCTGTTCGTGCTGGCGTGTTTGCGGCATGTACTGTCGACGGTGATGACGGCACAGGATGAGCAGGCACGGCGAACGCGGCTGGAAACGGTGGCGGCGGTGTTCGCGGTGGCGGGCAACGTGGTGCTGATCCTGTTGTACGGGCCGGTGGGTGCGGCGGTGGCGGTGCTGGCGGCGGAGACGCTGCTGGTGGTGCTGCTGGTGCGCGCGACGCGGCCGGTGCTCGATGCGCCGCGGTTGACGCAGCGGTTGGGGATCGCGGTGCTGGGCAGCACGGTGTTCGCGGTGGCGGACAGGGTGATGATGGACCGGCTGCCTTTGGCGGTGACGATTGGCGTGTGCGCCGCGATCTACACAGCCGTGGTGCTGTCGTTTCGCACCATCCGCCGCCACGAACTGCGCATGGTGCGGGAGATGTTTTGATCAATTATTAGTGATCAATTATTAGTGATCGGACGATTGGGTTTAATCATCGGATCATCAATAGCCAATCACTGATAACTACTCGTTAATTCCATGCGGTGATCGTGCTGATGACGACGTCGAGCATTTCGTTGAGCAGGTGGTGGGGCATCGCGGGGATGGGCATGAGGACGATGACGTCGCCGAGTGGACGAACGATGATGCCTTTGGCTCGCATGGCGTGGCAGAGCTGGGCTCCGGTGCGTGCGGCAAAGTTGAACGGTTTGGCGCCGCCCGGGGCGAAACGATCCTGACACAGTTCGATGCCGACCATGAGGCCGCGCTGTCGAATGTCCAGCACGTGCGGGCATTCGTTGAGTTCGGTGAGACGCTCGGCGATGAGTCTGCTGCTGGTATTGATGTGATCAAGCAGGTTGTTGTCATCGAACAGTTGCAGCGAAGCGAGCGCGGCAGCGCAGGCGAGCGGGTTGCCGGTGTACGTGTGGCCGTGATAAAGCGTGCGTCGTTCTTCGAGTTCACCGCAGAACGCCTGTTCGATGGCATCGGTGGTGAGCGTGGCGGCGAGGGGGAGGTATCCGCCGGTGATGCCCTTGGCGAGGCAGAGGATGTCGGGCGTGACGTTTTCCTGCTGGCAGGCGAAGAGCGTGCCGGTGCGGCCGAAGCCGGTGGCGACCTCGTCGGCGATGAGCAGGACGTTGTGCCTGCGCGCCAGGTCCGCCACGCCGCGCAGATACCCGGCCGGCTGACAGATCATGCCCGCAGCGCCCTGCATGATCGGTTCGATGACGATCGCGGCGGTTTCGTGGGCGTGTTCCCGCAGCATCGCATCGAGGCCGGCGAGGCATTGATCGCGCACGGCGGCGGCATGGGCGGCATCCTGGCTGGGAAATGCGGCGGATCGCGTTGTTTCCGTCGATGCGCTGTTGGCGCGCGGGATGCGCGCGCAATCCGGCGCGGGTGCCCAGCGCGTTTCGAACACCATCGAGAGGAACGGCTTGTGGAAGAGCTCGCTGTAGCCGATGGACATGGAGCCCGTCGTGTCGCCGTGATACGCGCCCTGAATGCCGATGAACTTGTTCTTGTGCGGTTGGCCGGTGTGGTACCAGTAGCCGACCGCCATTTTGAATGCGACTTCCAGTGCGGTTGCGCCGGCATCGGAGTAGAACACCTTGTTCAGTCGCGGCGTTTGGAGGTCGGATGGGGTGTTGGCGCGTTCAACGAGCTGGGCGGCGAGTTCGATGCTGGGCGGTGAGGCGAGGCCGAGCAGCGTGGTGTGGGCGACCTTGTCGAGCTGTTCGCGGATGGCGTTGTCGATTTCGGGGACGCGGTGGCCGTGCACGTTGCACCAGAGGCTCGACACGCCGTCGATATAGCGGTTGCCTTCGGTGTCGATCAGGTGCATGCCGTCGGCGCGTTCGATGATGAGCGGCGGTGTCTGACGCCACTGTTTCATCGGGGTGAACGGGTGCCAGACGTGGGCATGATCGAGTTGGGCGAGTCGTTGCGTGGGGGATGTCGATGGCATGCGCGTAGTGTAACGGTTGAGCGCGCACGGTGGGGCGTGGTCGTGTTGTTTCATCCGAATCCGCGACCGGACCAGCCGCTGCTTTCGGTGGGGTAGGGCACCATCGCGCCGAATCCGCCGGCGGCGTTGCGGCGCAGGCCGGTCATGGCAAGGAAGCGATACCACCACATGCGGTAGTGCGATGGGCGGTGCACGTTGAGTGGCTGCGGCTTGGCGTCGTTTGCCAGCGATTTCGCCATGATGGTGATGCCCGCCTCCTGCCAGCGGACAAGCACATGCGCCAAATCGTCGGCCGGATCGATGCGGTTGTCGTTCACGATCAGCACGCGTTGGATGCCGTGCGATTTGAGAAAGGTGGCGGAGGGAAAGTCCTGCGGCAGGACGACCCATCGGTTGTCGAAT
Organism: uncultured Phycisphaeraceae bacterium; assembly: GCA_964511575.1. GTDB lineage: Bacteria > Planctomycetota > Phycisphaerae > Phycisphaerales > Phycisphaeraceae > CALKHT01. The sequence goes on from CAZEFM010000066.1 coordinate 3,552, forward strand.
CGTCCCGGCGGTGGGGCTTTGCGTGTGGGCATGCGGCCGGAATCGAGCAGAAACACCGGCGGCGCATCGGGGCGGATGTTCATGCGCATGAGGTCATCGGTGTATGCTTCCAGCCCGCGCAGGATGGGACGCATATCGATGACGGCAAACGTGCCGGGGCAGCCGTTGTACAGCGGCACCGGGCGGAACCCGCGCACCGCCAACGCCATGCCCACGCTCAACGAACTGCCCTCCGCCAGATCGAGAATCACTGCGGTGCGTTCCTCCGGCGTGGGCGCCCAGTTGGCCTTCACCCACTTCCAGTCGAGAATCTGCCCGTCCATGTCCGGGTCGTCCATGTGGGCGAAGGCGACGGGCTTGGCCCATCGCGACCACACCGCGCTCGATGGCGCCCACACTTCAAACACCTCCTGACGATTCATCGAGCCACCTCCTGCGATTGCCGTGTCTGAATGTTGCTGGATTGGGTTGCCCACGTCGGGTCCGGTGTGTCGTCGATCATTGCCGACGCCAGCAGTACGGCGACATCCTGTGCCCGGCTGTCAATGAGCGGGCGATCGGCGATGCGGCCGTACACCCCGGCGGCGCGGCCGTCGATCACATACACGCCGAAGCACGGGTAGCGCGGCCCCTCAGCCGTAGCCATGGCGACCGCATCGAAACGCTGTTGCACGATCCAGTCGCGCGGATGCCACCGTGCATCGCGGTGGATGCGCCGCAGCAGTTTCGCTTCGGTCTGACCCACCATACCCAGCGCTTCGCCGACGCGACCGAGCGCCGGTTTGAGGATCCATTGCGGGTCGTTGCGCCATGCGACCTGTCGCGGATCCGCGGTGGTGGGCAACAGCCTGCGCCAGGTGTCCATGGGTGTCGCGAGTTTGTCCCAGATGAGCGGCAGTCGTTTGCTTTGGGTGAGCAGTGCGGTGCCGGGGTTGCACATGGGGGTGACGCCGGGCATGAACCAGTTGCGCCAGCCGGCGGCGCGCTCGAGGTTGCAAAGCCACTCCGCGGGAAAGAAGCGCAGCAGCATGTCGGCCGGCCCACGATGCCAATCGCAATCGATGATCGCCTGGCCGTCGCGCCAGCGCAGTTGCGCGGGGCTGATGAGCACCGGTTGCAGGTTGCGGGCTTTGAGCGCGTTGGCGAGGAAGACCATGACCTGCCGATCGTCGCTGTAGGCGGTGGCGTGAACGAGTGCGACGGTGCTGTGAGGTGATAGTCGTGCGGCGACACCATCGGCGAGCGTTTCGGTGGGATCGCCGGCGACCGTGGTGTTGGCGTAGTGGGCGGCGAAGAGGCGGTTCATGCCCGTCGCTTCGATGAACCCGCCGGGCACATCGGTGTTCGCCTCGGAAATGCGCCAGCCATCGGCGGTGGGGTGGAAGTCGAAGCGGATGCAGCGCACATCGTTGCGCCGGTGAGGCGTTTGCCGCGCGGCATGGCGCAGTACGCGGCGAATGGGGAAGGGCAGGCCCAGTTGCCGATGCAGGTCGGGCCGATGCGCGAGTTCATCTTCGGCGGCGAGAATTTCGCGCGACAGCGACTCGGCATCACGCGCCAGTTGTTGCCAGGTATTCGGCGACAGAAGCAGCGGGGCGGCGGCGGGCGAGGCGACATCCTCCACCTGCGGGTCCCACTTGCAGCAATCGAAGATGAGCGCTTGCCGCAACGCGTGGAGCGCACCATCGTGCAACGGCGGGGCGGCGACGCAGCCCAGCATTACCAGTCCCCCAGGTACTGCAGATACACGACGGCAACGGTGAGGTGGACGGCCGCAGGCATGATACCGCCGAGGATGAGGTGCTCGCCGGCGAAGTGGCCGCGCGGCCGCAACGTTCGGCTGACGATGATCTCCAGCACGGCGAGTGGCCAGATGGGCCAACTCAGTTGCAGGAAGTCGAACAGGGCATCGTCCATGCCGTACCAGTCACCCGCGACGGATCGCCCGACGATGAGGCCGACGGCAACGAGGAACGCGCCCATGCGCATGCCGGCGGGGACGTGTCGGTCGATGGTGATGACATCGTGAACGTGGGCGAAGGATTCGACGATGGCCCAGATGAACAGCAGCCCGGCCGTGGAGAGGATGGCGCAGTAGATCACGACCATGAAGCTCGGCCCATCGCCGAAGTTCGCACCGGCGAAGGCGAGGGTCAGGCCGATCATCGCGCCGAGGATGGTGAAGGCGGCGGCGGGGTTGCGTCGCTCGGCGACATCATCGCGAGCGCTGTAGCCGACCATCGGCACGATGAGCAGCGAGCCGCCCACCCAGGCCATGCCCATGACCGTGTAGTAGGTGATCCAGCCCCAGTGGTTCCGCACCACCGCATCGGCGTTCTGACGCAGCAGCGCGACCAGCGCGGCGGCGCAGAGCAACGGCGTGAGCTTGAAAAGGTGATTCACCGCCCGGCCGCGCCCCAGCGGCGTCGCGTTCAGCAGCGGGTTGTACCAATGCGCCCACAAGGCCACCATCGCAATGAGGCTGGTTCCCCCGGCCATGATTTCACCCTCAGAAATTCCCATCGCGTAATCAAAGTACCATTGTGATGGCGGAAGGTGAAATGACGGGCGGATCGGCGGCAGCAGGATGCGGTGCGCGCGGTTCGGCGCGCACAAAAATGCTGGTTCTGCGGCGGTGGCGGGTTAGAATGGGGCACGTGGTTGAAGCGCCAGCCGGCCTGCCGTGCGGGGTCGCGTCGATCGAACGTACCGGGCTCTGGCGCCTGTTCCTGATCCATCTTTCTCAGGAGTGCGCCCCATGCCCACCTACACGACCGCGGACATTCGCAACATCGCCCTTGTTGGCCACGCCAACGCGGGCAAGACCAGTCTTGTTGAGGCGATGCTCTTCAAAGCCGGAGCGATTCATCACGTCGGCCTGGTGGAGAAGGGCACCACCGTCAGCGACTACACCGATGAGGAAAAGCATCACGGTCACAGCCTCATGCTGAGCGTGATGCACGCGGACTATCAGGGCAAGCGGCTGAACATCATCGACACGCCCGGCTACCCCGACTTCGTGGGGCACGCGATTTCGGGGCTGCCGGCCGTGGAAACGGTGCTGGTCGTCATCAACGCCGCCGCGGGTATCGAACCCAACGCCCGCCGCATGATGGAACAGGCGAAGCAGCGCAGGCTCTGCCGCATGATCGTGGTCAACCGCATCGATGCGGACAACATCGACCTGCCCGCGCTTCTGTCACAGATTCAGGAAACCTTCGGCAAGGAATGTCTGCCCATCAATCTGCCCACGGGCAACGGCACGGGTGTGGTCGATGTGTTCAACAAGGCGCAGGGGCAGGCGGACTTCGGCGATGTCGAATCCGCCCACACCGCCATCGTCGATCAGGTGGTGGAGGTGGATGAGGCGTTGATGGCCAAGTACCTGGAGCAGGGCGAGGTCAGCCCCGAGCAGTTGCACGATCCATTTGAGAAGGCGTTGCGCGAGGGGCATCTGGTGCCGGTGTGCTTCACGTGTGCCCGCCGCAGCGACAATCCGGAGGAGTCGGTGGGCGTCGCGGAACTGCTCGATGTGATTGCGAACCTTGCGCCGAGTCCGCTGGAGGGCAATCCGCGGCCGTTCATCATGGGCGAGGTGGCCAACAACGGGCATGAAATCCACGCGGTGCCCGACCCGGATAAGCCGGTGCTGGCGCACGTCTTCAACATCAATATCGACCCCTTCGTGGGCAAGCTGGGCATCTTCCGCATCCATCAGGGCACGGTGACCCGCGACTCGCAACTGTTCATCGGCGACGGTCGCAAGCCGTTCAAGGTCGGCCACCTGCTGTCGCTGCAGGGCAAGGAGCACCGCGAGATCGATTCGGGCGTGCCGGGCGACATCTGCGCGGTGGCGAAAGTGGAGGGGATCCACTTCGACACGGTGTTGCACACATCGCACGATCTGGACCACGTGCATTTGAAGCCGCTGGCGTTTCCGGAGCCGATGTTCGGGCTGGCGATCACCGCCAAGAGCCGTGGCGATGAGCAGAAGATCGCCGATGCCCTTGCCAAGCTGGACGAAGAAGACCCCACGTTCAAGATCACCCGTGATCCGACGACCCATGAAACGGTGATCCACGGGTTGGGCGAGCTTCACCTGCGCATCATCCTCGAGAAGCTCAGGAACCGTTACAAGGTGGATGTGGAGACGCGCCCGCCCAAGATCGCTTACCGCGAGACGATCATGAGCAAGGCCGAGGGCCATCATCGACATAAGAAGCAGACCGGTGGTGCGGGGCAGTTTGGCGAGGTGTTCCTGCGTGTGGAGCCGTTGGAGCGCAACGCGGGCTTCGAGTTCGTCAACGATGTGTTCGGCGGAGCGATCCCCAGCCAGTTCATCCCCGCGGTGGAAAAGGGGGTGCGACAGGTGCTCAACAGCGGTGCGATTGCCGGGTACCCGCTGCAGGATGTCCGCGTCAGCGTGTATGACGGCAAGCATCACCCGGTTGACTCGAAGGAAGTGGCGTTCGTCACAGCGGGCAAGCGTGCGTTCATTGATGCCATCACCAAGGCCAACCCCGTCATCCTTGAGCCGATCGTGAACCTGGAAGTCACCGTGCCCGCCTCGAAGCTGGGCGATGTCACGGGTGATCTGTCGGGCAAGCGCGGCCGCATCCTCGGCACCGACATGCTTCCGGGTGATATGGCGGTGATCAAGGCGCAGGTGCCCCTTGCTGAAGTGACCAACTACCAGAACCAACTCAAGAGCGTGACGGGCGGGCAGGGCAGCTACACCATGGAGTTCAGCCACTACGATCCCGCGCCGAGCAACGTGCAACAGCAGATCGCCGCCCAGTACAAGCCCGGTGAGGAAGAGGATTGAGCCGTCCTTTCATATCCGCGATGGGCGTTAACAAGGATTGAGGCAGGACGGAAGGCTGTCATCCGTCCTGCTTTTTGTTTTCGATGATGCGATCTGGTTCGTTGGCGTCATGACCCGTCCATGGCCTGACGATGTTCGTTTGATGTCGCGTCATGCCGTGGTCACGGCATGTTCTCAGCCCTGTTGATCCATGGCTGAACCCGCTCCAGCCGGGCGATGATTGGAGCATTTGAGAGCGTGCAGCCGACTATCTCATAGCCGTTTGACGTTGCCTTTGCTCCATGATTCGCCGTGCTCCGGTTTGATGGTTACATCCGCTCACATCGAGGTTGCTCCGGGCTTGTTCATGCCGCGTCGCGTGTTGCGATTCGCCTTTTCGCGTGGTTCAGGCCCCGGCGGGCAGAACGTCAACAAAGTCAGTAGTCGTGTGCAGTTGCGCGTGGCGCTCAAGGCCATTGCGGAGGTGATCGGCGAGGAGGCGACGCAGCGTCTGCGTCAACAGCAGGCCACACGCATCAACGAGGCCGATGAGCTGATCATCGTGGCGGAAGACACACGTTCGCAGCTCACCAATCGTCGTCGTTGTGTGGCGCGATTGGGCGCCATGATGGTGCAGGCGCGCAAGCGGCCACGCGTTCGCAAAGCGACACGTCCGAGCAAGGCGATGCATGAACGTCGATTGGAATCCAAGACGAAGCGATCGCGCATCAAACGGATGCGTCGCAAGCCGGATCATGATGATTGAATGATGAAGTTGGAACGTTAACTCAAGATGCACAACGTTGACTGCCGATAATGGTGTGCGTCAAGTGACGATTGACTCTTGACTTGATTTCGTCGCTGGCGTTAAAGTGTTCGAAAGCTCCGAAGGCTACTTGAAAGGAAGATTGCCATGGCCAAGAAAGGCACGCGAAAGAAAGCCACGAAGAAAGCTGCTAAGCGTACGACGAAGAAGGCGGCGAAGAAGTCCGCGAAGAAGGCTGCTAAGAAGGCCGCCAAGAAGGGTGGTCGCAAGAAGGCCAAGAAGAAGTAACAACCGGTTCGAGGTTGGTCTCGGACCGAATGCTCGGTCCGACGTTTCGCACAACACGGGTTGCCGCTCCGAAAGCAAAGGTAGCCCGACTTTCAGAATCAACAGCCAACGAATAGCCTTGGAGCGAACTTTGAACGAAGGCGTCCCTACCACGGGACGCCTTGTTCTTTTATGGGGTATGGCTCGCCACACCGGCCGATGCGGTAGAATCCCCCCCGTTGCGTGTTGTTATCGGCCGCGAATCCCTCCTGTACACGCCCTATGCTCGCCATCCGCCACATCATCGGGTGCATGACCGGCACAAGCCTTGACGGCATCGATGCCGCGCTCGTTCGTATCGAAGGGCAGGGGCTTGGCATGACCGCATCGTTCACTGCGGTGGACAGCCAGCCGTTCGACGATGCCCTGCGCCAGCGTCTGCACCACATCGTCTCGGGTCGTGCCATCGCACCGATCGAGGTGTTGCGTGTCGCCCGCGATCTTGGTGAGCTTCATGCCCGCCTGGCGGAGCGGTTGCAGCACGATCATCTGAAGGATGGCGATGCACTCACGTGCGTCGTCGCACACGGTCAGACGATCTGGCATGCGCCACAGGAACGATTGAGTTGGCAGCTCTTCGATCCCTGGCCCATCGTGCGGCAGTTGCGCGTGCCGGTCTGTTACGACCTGCGGCAGGCGGATCTCGTTGCCGGCGGACAAGGCGCGCCGATCACGCCTCTTGCCGACTGGATTCTGTTTCGTCATCCCGAAAGGACACGGCTCATCGTCAACCTCGGTGGCATCTGCAATGTGACCGTTCTGCCTGCCGCACCATCACCCGATGCGGTGCGAGGGGCGGATGTGTATCCGTGCAACCTGCTGCTCGATGGTCTGGTGCGTGCGATGTGGCCGGACATGACGTTTGATGTGGATGGTCGCCTTGCCGCGCGGGGGAAGGCTCGTGATGAGGTTGTCCGGGTGATCGACGAGCACCCTTTCCTTCATCCGACAGGCGATCAGCCGCGGTCGACCGGTCGCGAAGCGTTCAACGATGCGTGGGTGGGTAGCTTGGTTGATCGATTCCGTGCATCCATGAGCGAGGAAGACCTGCTGGCCTCGGCGGCGGCGGCGATTGCAGGGCGTATCGCGGGTGAAGCCATCGCCGCCAATGCTCAGGAGATCATCCTCGCCGGGGGAGGGGCGCGAAATGGTTCGCTCGTGCAGCAGATACGAACGGCATGCGATCCATCCGCGAGGCATGTCGCCGCCAGCGATGCCCATGGCATCCCCATCGAAGCACGGGAGGCGGTTGGCTTCGCCGTGCTGGGCGCGCTGTCGCAGGATGGCGTGCCGATCACCCTTCCCGCCGTGACGGGGGCGGACCATCCCGGTCGTGCCGGCGCGTGGGTTTACCCCTGACGGCTCCCGCGGCGAAGCATCCCGCCCGTTCACACGTTCGAGTACGGGCTGCGGGTCGCAGTTCCCGTTGTCGCAGTAGAATACGCGGCTGATTTTGTTGCTCCATTCATGCCTTCTGAGGGTTTCCCATGCGTATCCATTGGTTAGCGGTTGTGGCGCTGTTCTTTTTGGGTTCGCTCGGCGGGTTAGCCATGGGGCAGAACGCCGCCAGCCTTGCCGAAGCGCCGCAGCGTGTGAGCGATGACTGGCTGGTTAAGCGAATCGAGCAGCCGACGGTGGTGCATCGTGGGATGAACGATCGCGAGATCGTGCTTTCCAACGGGCTCATCAGCCGCACATTCCGCATCGCGCCCAACGCGGCCACGGTCGCCTTCGACAACCTGATGACCGGCGAGTCGCTGCTTCGCGGCGTCAAACCCGAGGCCATGCTTCGCATCGACGGCATCGACATCGCGGTCGGCGGGCTTGTCGGGCAACCCAACTACGCGTTCCTGCGGCCGGACTGGCTGGAGGCGATGAAGGCCGATGACCGGGCGCTGCAGTTCGACCGTTACGCGGTCGGATCCACCAAAGAGCGCTTCGCCTGGAAGCGCGTGCGCCATGCGGACGATCTGCCCTGGCCCCCGCCCGGGGCGGCGTTGACGATCCACTTCAAACCCAGCAATGCCGTCGCGGGCAGGCTGAAAATCAGGCCCGATCAGCTTGACGTGGCGGTGCATTATGAGATGTATGATGGCATTCCGCTGCTCGCCAAGTGGATGACCGTCCGCAACACGAGCGACCGCGACCTGCGGCTGGAATCGTTCACCGTCGAACAGCTTGCCGTCGTCGAATATGAGTCCGCGGTGGATCCAAGGGATCGCTGGGAGTATCCCAACCTGTATGTGGGCAGTGACTACGCGTTCCGCGGCATGGACCCGACTACTTCGAACCGCACCGTGCAGTGGGTTACCGACCCGCAGTACAGCACGCAGGTGAACTACGAACGTCGCACGCCCAACCTGCTGGTGGTGAAGCCGCCGCTGGGGCCGGATGTCATGTTGAAGCCCGGCGAAACGTTTGAAACGTTTCGTGCGTTTGAGTTGGTGCACGATTCCACCGAGCGCGAGCGCAAGGGGCTTGCGATGCGGCGGATGTATCGGACGCTGGCGCCATGGGTGACCGAGAACCCGCCGATCATGCACGTGCGCAGCGCCCGACCCGATGCCGTGCGGCTGGCGATCGATCAATCGGCCGATGTCGGCTTCGAAATGGTCATCATGACCTTTGGCAGCGGGTTCAACATCGAAAGCGAGGATCCGGCGTACATCCAGCAGATCAAGGAACTGGTCGAGTACGCCAAATCGAAGGGCGTTGAACTGGGTGGCTACTCGCTGCTGGCGAGCCGCTCCGTTGGCGCGGCGCACGACATCATCGACCCCAAGACGGGCAAGCAGGGCGGCGGCGCGTTTGGCAACTCGCCGTGCCTCTGCAGCGTGTGGGGGCAGCGTTATTTCGAGAAGCTGTACACCTTCTTCGAGGCCACGGGCATGCACCTGCTGGAGCACGATGGGTCGTACCCCGGCGATGTGTGCGCTTCGACGAATCATCCTGGCCATCGAGGGCTGAACGATTCGCAGTGGCAGCAGTGGAAGACCATCAGCGACTTCTACAAGTGGGCACGCGGCAGAGGGATCTATCTCAACGTGCCCGACTTTTACTTCCTCGTGGGGCAGAACAAGGTGGCGATGGGGTATCGCGAGACGAACTGGTCGCTGCCGCGCGATCAGCAGATCATCCACGCCCGGCAGAACATTTACGATGGCACGTGGGAAAAGACGCCGAGCATGGGCTGGATGTTCGTGCCGCTGGTTGAATATCACGGCGGCGGGGCGGCGGCGACGCTCGAACCGCTGAGCGAACACCTGGACGCCTACGAGGCACATCTGGCGAACCTGTTCGGCAGCGGTGTGCAGGCGTGCTTCCGTGGGCCGCGACTCTACGACACGCCCGAAACCCGAGCCGTCGTGAAGAAGTGGGTCGATTTTTACAAGAAGTATCGCGCAATCCTTGAATCGGATCTCATTCACGTCCGCCGCGCCGATGGTCGCGACCTCGATTGCATGATGCACGTCAACCCGCATCTGCCGCAGAAGGCGTTGGCGATGGTGTGGAACCCGCTCGACCAGCCGGTGACGAAGACGCTGCGTCTGCCGCTCTACTACACGGGGCTGACCGACAAGGCACGCATCCGCGAACAGGAAGGCGAGGCGAAGACGTACACGCTGCAGCGCGACTACAGCGTCGAGGTGGAGGTCACCGTGCCGGCGAACGGCGCGACGTGGCTGGTGGTGGAGTGACGCGGCAGGGCTGAACGTTACCCGCCGCGGACAACGTTGGCGGCATCGCGCGCCAGCAGGTCGGCCAGCACGCGCTTCGCCAGCGCATCGGCCTGATGAGCGGGCGCCCAGTCGTCGGCATCGACGCTTCGCCGACCCTGCGGATCCAAAGCACGCACCCGCAGGCGGTACCCCGCTTCATTGTCGCGATGCTCCGGCTGCGCCAGCGCGGCGATCGGGCTGCGGCAATCGCCCTGCAGTCCCGCCACCACGGTGCGCTCCATGTGCACCGCTGTCGACGTCACCGGATCGTTCAGCGGCAGGCAGCGTGACAGCGTGACGTGGTCATCGCGTCGACATTGAATCGCCAGCGCGCCCTGGCACGCGGCGGGGAGCATCGTTTCGGGTTCAATCACCTTCGTGGCATACGCTTCAAGCCCCGCGCGGTGCAGGCCGGACACCGCCAGCAGCGTGGCGTCGCACTGATGCTCTTCGATGACCTTGCGCAAGCGCGTGTCGATGTTGCCGCGCATCAGTTCGATGCGCAGGTCGGGACGCAGCAGCTTGAGTTGCGCGGCCCGGCGGGGCGAGGCGGTGCCGACCACCGCTTCCACGGGCAGCTCTTCGATAATGGCAATGCCGTCGACGGCGGTGATGAGGCAATCGCGCACATCGTGTCGCGCTGGCACAGCGACGAGGCAAAGCCCCGCCGTGTCGTCGACGGGCAGGTCCTTGAGGCTGTGCACGGCGACGTCGGCCCGGCCGTCGAGTAGCGCCTGCTCGATGGCGCGGGCGAACAGGCCCTTGCCGCCCGCATCCGCGAGTGAAACGTTTGCCTGCTGATCGCCCTGCGATTCGAGCCAGAGGTATTCGATGGTGACCCTGGGATGCAGCCGTTGCAGCGCTTCGCCCACCATGCGCGTCTGCGCCTGTGCCAGGCGACTGCGACGCGATGCGATAATCAAAGGGCGGGGACTCGTGCGCACGATTGAATGCTCCAAAGGCGATCACTACTATACACGTTGCAGCGCACGTTGTCGGGATTGGCGGTGGTACGTGTGCGAACGGGGAGGTGCGCCATGGCTCACAAGCAAACGGTCGCCCTTACCGGCGCAAGCGGATTCGTCGGCGGGCATCTGCTGCGTCAATTGCTTGACCGCGGCTTTCATGTCCGTGCTCTCTTGCGCGATCCGACGAAGTTGTCGATCAAGGACACGCACCTGCAGGTGGTGCAGGGCGATCTGCACAACGCCGAGGCGCTGCGCACGCTGGTCAACGGCGCCGATGCGGTGGTGCACCTGGTCGCCATCATCATGGAGAAGCCCGACAAGGGGCAGACGTTTGAGCGCATCCATGTGGAAGGCACGCAGCGGCTGCTCGAGGCGGCCCGGCACGCCGGCGTGAAACGGTGGGTGCACATGTCGGCGCTGGGGGTGCGCCCCAATGCGGTGTCGATGTACCACCAGACCAAGTGGCGGGCGGAGCAGTTGGTGCGCGGCAGCGGCATGGCTGTGACGGTGTTTCGCCCGTCGATCATTCACGGGCCGAATGGCGAATTCACGCGGATGATGCGTGATTTCTGGACGCGGGCGTTTCCGCCGTTCGTGCCTTATTTCGGCCGCGGCTTGTTGGGTCGTGGCGGCGCGGGGCTGCTGCAGCCGGTGTGGGTGGAGGATGTGGTTCGCTGTTTCGCGATGTCGCTGGAAAACGATCGCGCGGTGGGGGAGACGTACCCGCTGGGCGGGCCGGATGTCTTCACCTGGCCTGAGTTGTATGAGACGGTGCGTCGCCACCTGCCGCACGCCCGTACCAAGCGGATTGTCGCGATTCCCGTGTGGTATGCGAACCTGATCGCCGGCCTCCCCGGCGTGCCGTTCAACCGTGATCAGGTCGTCATGAGTCAGGAAGACTCCGTCTGCAACATTGAAAAAGCACAGGACCACTTCGGTTTCGAGATGTCCCCCTTCGAACCCACCTTCGCCAGCTACGCCGCCAGCATGTGAGCCGCGAAACCGATTCAGCCACAGATGCACACGGATGAACACCGAAGCATTGATGGAGGGCGTGTCCATCCGTGGTAAACTCCACGGGTCTCAATTGGTGCCCATCCGTGTTCATCTGTGGCTAATTCCCCCTGGGAGCAATCCGTGATCGCGATCTGGCGTTGGAAATTGCATTGGCAGATTCTTCTGGGGCTGGTCGTCGGCGCAGCGATCGGGCTGGCGATCGGCGGGTATGCGGTGAGCCGGTTGCCCGCGGACATTGCCACGAAAGACGCGCCCGTCGCCGCGGTCGGGATCGCCACGTCCACCACGGCGTATCTGCTTTTCGGCCTGCTGGGCGACCTGTTTCTGAATGGGCTCAAGCTCATCATCGTGCCGCTGGTGACCAGTTCCATCATCCTTGCGGTGGCGAACCTGGGCGGCGGCAGCGCGTTCGGCCGACTGGGCGGCAAAACGCTGATTTACTACATGAGCACCTCGCTGGTCGCGATCCTCATCGGACTGGCGCTTGTGGACCTGGTGCAGCCGGGCATCGGTGCGACGGGCAAAGGCATTCTCGTCGGGGCTGATCTCACCGCATTCGAAGCGGATCAGGCGGAACTTGCGGCCAAGGTGGGCGACAAAAGCGCACGCGACTTTCTCGATGTGTTTCGTCAGATGATCCCGCCCAATATTTTCGATGCCGCGACCAGCAACGGACAGTTGCTCGGGCTCATCGTCGTGTCGCTTTTCATCGGGTATTTCCTTTCTCGAATGAACACGGATGGCAGTCGCGTGGTGCTGCAGTTCACGCAGGGCGTATACGACGTGACGATGAAGATCACGGATCTCGTTCTGGCGATGGCGCCGATCGGCGTGTTGGGGCTGCTCGCCGCCACAATGGCTGAACAGTACGCCAAGCTTGCGCCGGATGAACGTTTCACCGATTTCATTGTGGGCATCGTCAAGTTTGCCGGAGTGGCGTTCTCGGCGTTGGTGCTGCACCTGCTGGTGGTGATGCCGTTGATCCTCATGCTGGTGGCGCGGGTGAATCCGCTGCGGCATTACAAAGCAATGGCGCCGGCGCTGATCACCGCGTTCTCCACCGCCTCCAGTTCCGCCACGCTGCCGTTGACGATGGAATGCGTCGAGGAACGTGCCGGCGTGTCGCGAAAGACCGCCAGCTTCGTCCTGCCACTCGGGGCAACGGTGAACATGGACGGCACGGCGCTGTACGAGTGCGTCGCCGCCATTTTCATCTGTCAGGCGTTCGGCCTCGACCTCAGCTTCGCGCAGCAGTTCATGATCGTGATCGTCGCGCTCCTGACGAGCGTGGGGGTGGCGGGGGTGCCGTCCGCGTCGCTGGTGGCGATCATGATCATCCTGAACGCGGTGGAGGCGGGACTGCCGCCTGATTCGCTGCCCGAGGGGGCGTCGCTCATGAGCGGGTTGGCGATGCTGCTGGTGTTCGACCGACCGTTGGACATGTGCCGCACGGCTGTGAACATCTTCTCCGATTCGGTCGGCGCGGTGGTGGTCGCCCGCACCGAAGGCGAGACGAATGTACTGTCCAACGGGAGCGCGGGGGCTACAATGACCGTCGGGGAGACGGCTTCCCCGGAGCAACGGGAGGCATGACGCCCGGCGACGGTGCAGCGCGGGGCGACCCTCGCTGATCCTGTCGAACATCGTCATGGATCGGGAGATTTCTGCTTCGTGTTTGCCCGTTTCTCCTGCTTGACTCCGTCGGAGCCCGCTGCATGAATCGCCTTCGTATCGCTTCGCTTCAGTACTTCATTCGCCCCGTGCAGCGGTTCGAACAGTTCGCCGAGCAGGTGGAGGCGCTCGTGTGGACGGCACAGGATTACAAGGTCAAGCTGCTCGTTTTCCCCGAGTATTTCACGACGCAACTGCTCACGCTCAACAACATCCGCGACCCGATCCACGAACAGATCCGCCACCTTGCCCGCCTGGAGGAACGCATCGTCGAACTCATGCAGCGGCTGGCGCGCGAAACGGGGATGTACATCGTCGGTGGGACGCTTCCCGCCATGGACCCGCCCGACGAAGTCACCGTGTACAACGAGTGCTATCTCTACGGCCCCAACGGCAACTGGGATGTGCAGGGCAAGCTGCACATGACGCGCTTCGAACGCGAGGAATGGATGATGTCGCCGCACCAGCGCTTCAAGGTGTTCGACACCGAGATCGGCAAGCTGGCGATCACCATCTGCTACGACGTGGAGTTTCCCGAACTGGCGCGGGCGGCGGCGCGGCAGGGGGCATACCTGCTCATCGTGCCCAGTTGCACCGATGAACGGCAGGGCTATCTGCGCGTGCGCTACTGCAGTCAGGCACGCGCGATCGAGAACCAGATGTATGTGGTGCAATCCTCCACCGTCGGGTCGTTGCCGCAGGTGCCTGCCGTGTCGCTCAACTACGGACAGGCGGCCATCTACACGCCCAGCGATTTCGCGTTTTCGCGCGATGGCATTCTCGCCGAGGGCATCCCCAACCAGGAAAGCATGGTCATTGGCGAAGTGGATCTGAGCCTGATCGAACACAGTCGGCTCACCGGCACCGTTCTGCCGCTGCGCGACAGCCAGACGACGTCGCAGGTGACGGCCTCCCTTGAGATGGTCAGTTTATGAAGCCGCAACCCGATCGGATCATCGTTCGCAACACACGTCCCGAAGATTTTGACGATATCATCGCGCTGAGCCGCAAGGTGTATCCCACCGCGCCGCCCTGGGGCAAGGATCAGCTCGCATCGCACCTGAAGGTGTTCCCCGAAGGGCAGTTTGTCGCGGTGGAAGAGACATCAGGACGCATCGTGGGGATGGCGGCGAGCCTCATCGTCAACTGGTCCGACTACGACATGAAGGTGAACTGGCGCGACATCACCGATGCGGGCATGTTCACCAACCACGACCCGGAAACAGGACGCACGCTTTATGCAGCCGAGGTGATGGTCGACCCTGACATGCAGGGACGCGGCATCGGCAAGCGGTTGTACGCCGCCCGGCGGGAGTTGACGCGACGGCTGGGATTGCTGCGCATCCGGGCCGGGGCGCGGTTGCGCGGTTACGGAGCCGTGGCGGACCGGATGACACCCGAGGAGTACGTACGCAAGGTGGTCAACCGTGAGTTGGGCGACCCGACGCTCTCGTTCCAGTTGAAGCAGGGTTTCCGCGTGATCGGCGTGGTGCGCGATTACCTGCCCAACGACCCGGCAAGCTGCGGACACGCCGCGGTGATCGAGTGGATCAACCATCAGGTCGCCACCCGCCGCGACTACCGTAAACGCGACCCGCAATACGCCCGGAAGCGCAAACCCAGGGATTGGCCGCGGAGCGCGGAAAGCACCGAGGAAAAGCGGTGATGGGGATTGCGAAGTGATAAGTGCAAGTGTTGATTGCCAGTTGCCAATTGATTTCGAGTATGTCGCCCTTCTTTCAATCGGCAATCTCACCATCATTTCCCCCTTTCCGCGTTGACCCGTTACCATATCCTTTTGTTCCCGGTTGTTTTCACTTTCTCGATTGGAGCCAATCACGATGCCGCGACTGGTGCGATATGACGGGACGGGGCCTTACGAAGTGCCGCCTCAGGAAAAGAGCGTGTGGGTGTGTGGTTGCGGGTTGAGCAAGAACCTGCCGTTCTGTGATGGTTCGCACAAGGTTTGCCGTCAGGAGGAGCGCGGCAAGCTGTACATCTACGACAAGGACCGCAAGACGGTGATTGAAGTGCGCGATGAGGAATGACATCGCCCGATCGGCGGAACGGTTACGCCGGTTGTTCTCGTGTTACTTGCCGCCGGTGATATCGATGAACGCGCCGGTGGAGTAGGTGGCATCGTCCAGCAGCCAGAGAATGGCGCTGGCGACTTCCTCGGGTGTGCCGCCGCGTTTCATCGGCACCGCGTGTTTGACGCGTTCGATGCGGTTCGGCTCGCCGCCGCTGGCGTGGATGTCGGTGTCAATGAACGCCGGACGCACCGCGTTGACGCGGATGCCTTCCTCGGCAACCTCACGCGACAGGCCGATGGTGAACGTGTCGATTGCGCCCTTGGATGCGGCATAGTCAACATATTCGCCAGCGGACCCGAGCCGCGACGCCCCCGAGGACACGTTGACGATCGCGCCGCCCGTGCCGCCTTGTCGCGTGGACATGCGGCGAACAGCTTCCCGCGCACACAGAAACGCGCTGGTGATATTGCTGGTGAACACGCGCGACAGGCGGTCGGCGGTCATCGCTTCCACACGCATCTGCATTTCGAGAATGCCTGCGTTGTTGACCAGCGCGGTGAGACGGCCCAGTTGTTCGTCCACCGTGGTGAAGAGGTGATGCACGCCTTCCTCGGTCGACACATCCGCCTGCACCGCCAGCGCGGTTCCGCCCGTTGATTCGATCGACCGCACCACCTCGTGCGCGGCATCCTCGCGGCGAAGGTAGTTGACGCACACGGCATAGCCACGGCTTGCCGCCAGCTTCGCCGTTGCCGCGCCGATGCCGCGACTACCACCCGTGATGACGGCAACTTTGCCCATCGGACCTCCGGCCTGTCACGCAGGCGTTCGACCGCTTAGTATCGATCAATGCTTGCGCAGTACTCATCGTGCGAGGCGGACATCGCCAGACGCGGCTGTTCCTCATCGCCGTCGCTGTGTCGCAGCCGGGCGACGGGCAGTTTGGCCGGGCCGATGAGTTCGCAGCAGTCGCGTTCGCGCAGGATGGTGCCCACACGTTCGGGAAGATCGGCTGCGGGGCGAACGCGCAACGCGTTGAGCCGAAGCCGTACGATCTGATCGGCTTCGTAGACGTCGATGACGACTTCCGCGCCCGCGCCGCCGCCGTTGCCGCCGAATGCCGTGGATTGCCGCAGCAACTCGCGCAGGTTCGCCAGTTCGCCGTTGTAGCGCGGAGCGCCGTTGCCTTCGCCGTTGTTGCCGCGAAGCTGAATGCGCACACCGGTGGTGAGACGTTCGGCCGCCTGCTCAATCGGAATCACCTCGCTGACGATCAGGTTGGGCTGTTCGCGTCGGCGATCGATCTTCGCCTTGAGGAAGACGACGCGATCGAGTTCCAGCAGCGGCGCGGCAATGGCATAGGTGTCGGAAAAAACGACGCCTTCCATCACGGCTGTGCCATCATCGATCGCGATCATCGCCATCTTCTGCCCGGGGTTGCGGCCGCTCTTGGTGACGGTGGGGCGGTGCCGCGTGATGATGCCGCCCACCAGCACCTCCACGCT
This sequence comes from uncultured Phycisphaeraceae bacterium, assembly GCA_964511575.1. Taxonomy (GTDB): domain Bacteria; phylum Planctomycetota; class Phycisphaerae; order Phycisphaerales; family Phycisphaeraceae; genus CALKHT01. The sequence goes on from CAZEFM010000066.1 coordinate 20,362, forward strand.
GGCTTTCAGTTCCATCGCCTCGGCGACGGTCGCCGTGCTGAAGCGGCGCAGCGCATCGCGGTGCGGATCGAGCGGGTGGCTGGAAACGTAGAAGCCCAGCACCGCCTTTTCGTGTTTGAGCTGCTCGTTGGCGCTCCAGGCGGGCACGTTGGGCAGCGTCACTTCCGGTGCTGCGGCGGTGGTCGCCTGTGCCGTTTCCTCGAACGTGCCGAAGAAGTTCATCTGCCCGGAATCGCGGTCGGCGGCGGCGCGCTGGCCGGCCTGAATCGCGCTGTCGAGCGCTTCGATCATCGCCGCACGCTTCGCTTCGCCATGCACGCCATCGAACGCGCCGCATTTGATCAGCGCTTCGATCGTCGCACGGTTCACCGCGCCCAGCGACACACGTTCGCAGAAGTCGTACAGGTTCTTGAAAGGCCCATCCTTTTCGCGGGCCGCGATGATCGCCAGGATCGCCTTTTCCCCCACACCCTTGACCGCGCCGAGGCCGAAGCGGATGTGCCCGTGGTCGGCATCGCGTGGCTCATCGGGATCGAACACCACGGAGAAGCCGACGTCGGAGAGGTTGATGTCGGGACGCTTCACCGCCACGCCGCGCCGACCGTTGGGCAGCAGCACGCGTTTGCACTCGTCGATGTACTCGACAACCTTTTCGGTGCTGACGGATTCGTAGGTCAGCAGCGCCGCCATGTACTGCACGGGGAAGTACGTCTTGAGGTAGGCCGTCTGATACGCGAGGATGGCGTA
>CAZEFM010000067.1:0-20783 GCA_964511575.1 uncultured Phycisphaeraceae bacterium
AGGGGCCTCTCACCACAGGAAGGCCCCCCACCCCGCGCGCCAGACATAACACACACCCGACCCACAATCACCCAACCCACAATCTCGCAACCCACGGTGCCATCCATCCGCATCGCTTCAACGCCACACTCACCCCCTCAGACCCGGGGACTACATCCCGGGCTTCCCGGCGACGATTGCGATAGTTGCGTTTCCCTCAAAATGCTCATCAAGGAACGCACATCCCCGCCGCGTGCATCCCTTCGCATCAAACGCTAAAGCCCGGGGACAGCCGTCCCCGGGGCCGAGCCACCGGGTACGGTACTGCACAGTTATTACGTGCTTATTCGATTAAATGAGATCGAACACAAGAGAACTGCCTGGCACGGATTGATTGAGTAATCCCACGTCCCATCTCGGTTCATCCCCCACCCCTCCGCCGTCTTCCTTGTTGTGACACCTTTTCCCCGAAACAACAACGACCGGACACGTGCGTGTCCGGTCGTTGCGTGTTACCAAATTGTCGTTGAGGCTTCGGTTAGCGAACGATCGAACCGGTGCCCCATCGCTGCGGGTCATCCATGAGGCCGGGGAACTCCAGGTCCTCTTCCTCGCTCTGGATGATGATGGTCGGCTTGACCAGGATGAGCAGCGTCGACTCATCCTTGACCATCGAGCGGTTGGTGAACAGCCGGTTCAGCACGGGGATCTTGGACAGCACGGGAACGCCGGCTTCCACTTCGATCTCACCCACGAGCCGCTGACCGCCGAGCAGGAGCGTGCCCTTGTCCGGGACACTGACGGTCGTGCGAACGCTGGTGAGTTCGACTTCCGGCAGTTCGATGAACGCCTCAGCGCCACCCGTCGGGATGCCTTCGCCGTCACCACCTTCAATGAACCCTGCACCCGAGACGGGCAGAGCACGGATCGGCTGAACGACGGTGGCAAGGCTCGGCCGCAGCGTCAGCGTCACGTAGCGACGATCCGCACTGACGGTGGCTTCCACGTCGAGCACCACGCCCGAGTTCACCACGCCGGGGGTCACGTCAAAGCCGAGCGTATCGGGGATGGGCTCCAGGTCGCTGATGAAGGCAATCTGGCGAGCAACCATCACGTACGCCCGCTGACCGTTGAACAGCGTCAACCGCGGAGCCGTCAGCGAAATCGCCCGACGCGACGCCTGCGTGGCGTTGATCAGCAGGCTGACTTCCAGGTCATCCAGATAGCTCAGGCCCATCGAGAACGATCGACGGAACGCGCCTTCCTCTTCCGCACCACCGCTGACCAGCCCGAACGAAGCCGGGGTCAGAATCGTCACGGGGCGATCGGCGAGCGAAACCGAATCCTGATTGATCTCAATATCGCTGAGGTTGCTGTCCGTCAGCTCGTTGGTGATGTTGAGGTCCAGGTCGATGCCGAATTCGTTGAGGAAGTTCTGGCTGACCGCGAGGAAGCGGGCCTCAATGTTGATCTGCAGCGCGAGGGCTTCGCGAAGCTGATCGAGCAGCGCGATGGTCTCGCGGTGGTTGTCCGGCGTGGTGCGGACGATGAGGTTGCCGTTGAGTTCACGGACCGAGCTCACATCCCCGCCGAAGAACTCCCATTCTTCCGGACGGCCGACGGTGTTCTGGATGAGTTCGAGGATCTGCTCGATGCGCTCGGCGCGGGACTGCTGCTCTTCCTCGTCGTCATCGTCATCGGTGTCGAAGAGGCCCTGACCGCCGCCGCCGCCACCACCGCCGCCTCGACCACCGCTGCCGCCGGTCTGCGAGCCCTGATCCAACGCGTTCTCCAAGTCGAACTCGGGGGCATTGGTGAAGTTGGGCACCTGCACGAGCAGGTCGCGGATGTCGTAGATGCGGATGTCGGTGGAGCGGTTGAGGTCCGCCATCGTCGAGATCTGCACGACGCCTTCGATCACGCTGAAGCCGATCTGCTCGCCGAACGCCGTGGCGGCAGCCTGCTGCAGCACCAGTCGCATCGCCTGCTCGGCAGGCACGTTGCTCAGTTGCAGCGTGATCGGCGTCTCCTGGCTGACACCAGCCGCTTCCAGCGCCGGCCAGTTCACGTAGAAGTTCAGACCGGTGATGTTACGCAGGTAGTCGATCACCAGGCTCAACTGGATCGCTTCGAAGTTCACCTGCACCGGCTGACGCAGACGCACACGGGTCTGGCGGTTCACTTCCGACTCTTCGCCGCTCGTCTGGTACTGCGCCAGGCGACGCTGCGTCAGTTGCGGCCAATCGACCGGGTAGCTCATGATCTCGCGGTAAGGCGTGGTGGCTTCGATGCCATCCAGACGCTGACCGGCGATCGCCAGATCGCGGGCCCGGCGACGACGACGGAACTCATCGTACAGAGCCGTGTCCTCGATCATCTCCTTGAGCGTCTGGGCCGCGATGTTCGTCGGATCGATGAAGAGAATCTGGTTCAGCAGGAGCAGCGCCTGATCGTACTGCTGCTCGCGACGCAGGGCCGCAACTCGCTGCAGCAGACGCTGCACTTCCAGCTCACGCTCACGCGCCTGTTGTTCACGGTTGATGCGGTCCTGATCTTCGAGCGTTCGCGCCTGTTGCCGTTCGGCCTCAGTCGTCGCCAGGAGCTCAGCCTGCTGAATCCGCATGTCCAGTTCAATGGCGCGGTTCTTGAGCTGCTCGTAGGTCACCGCGGGGAACAGCCGCTGATTCTGATCGAGCTGCAGCTTGGCCTGTTCCACCGATTCGTTGGCGCGGGCGAAGTTGCCCTGCTCCATGCTCCGCAGCGCATCGTTCATCCGTTCTTCGAAGGCAGCGATGGCCGCCTCGCGACGAACGTTCTGCTGCGTGGTGTGCTCATCCAGAAGACCACGCTCATCGGCGGGGCCCTGCACCTTCACCGTCGCCTGCGCCAGGGCGTCACGCGCCTGGGCGTTCTGCGGATCGAGCTCCAGCGCCTGCTGGTAGCTGGCGACAGCCACGCGGTAGTTGCCCTGCTGCTCCGCTTCGCGACCCTCGGCGAGCAGACGCTGCACGTGCAGGTGACGCGCCTGACCGATGATGTCCTGCGGCGCCGGGGCGGGGCGATCCACCTGCGGTGCGGCGGCCGGACGCTCGGGGGCGGGCTGCACCGGAGTCGGCTCCGCCGCGGCCGCCAACTCACCCAGCTCCGCGCGACGCTCGGCGATCACGGCGAGCTGACGCTCCACGCGACCGCGATCGAAGCTGCTCAGACGCACATCGCTCTGCACGACCGCGTTGAGCTTCGCTTGGGCAACGTCAAGACGGCCGGCGTCCAGATCAGCCTGAGCTTCGGCGATCAACTGACGGGCACGGGTCAGATCGGGATTGCGGCGACGGCTCAGTTCCGCCAGGCGCGCCGCAGCCGTGTTCTTGTCTTCCGCGCTGGCGTCGGCATCGTTGAGCACCTGCTCATACAGCGCCGTCGCCTCGGGGATGCGGCCGCGACGATTCAGGTCGTCCGCCTGCTCCAGCAGGTTCACCGGGTCAGCCGCAGCGCCGCCAACGGGAGCGGGCGTGCCCTGCGTGCGGCGATCGAGTTCCTGCAGCGTCTCCCACAGGGTCACGCGGTCTTCGCGCGGCAACTGCATGCCATCAACGCGGCGAAGCACTTCACGCGCCTGTTCATACTTCTCCTCGGCGAACAGACGCATACCCTGTTGATACAACTGCGAGGCCGCGACGTCTTCCTCCTGCGCAAGCACGGGAGTGACGGTCAAAAGGAGGCCCCATGTCATCAGCACGATGAATAGAGAGATGCGAGCAAACAAAGTAAGTCTCCTTTAACCCGTGACCTGCGTACCCACCGCGCGGGCCGCTGAACGCCACTACAAAATGGTGCGACTCTGGATCACCTTGAGAATCAACTCGCGTGAGGTTTCGCGAACGGCAACCTGATGGCAGGGCTCCCCCCAATGGGGGGCAGTCTAAACGGAGTTGGGAACCTCTGCAAGTGGGTACCCGCAGACCTAGTGCCCTCACCGCGACGAGACGCAACCGGTAGCGTCATCGCCCCATATGACAGACGTTCGCTCCGTGAGAGGTTGGCTGCGTCGCGCCGATCCGTCAGCGCCTCAACCCGCCCCGCACGCCCCTGAAACTCCCGTGTCTGCAAGCGTCCATCCTCCATGCCGGACGAGCCTGGTCCAGCCGACGTGAACATCGACGCCACCAACCGCAAACACGACGCCAGGCACACCGAACACTGCCGTGACATACACCTGGCGACGCACAGACTAACAATGTTTAAGCGTAAGGCAAAGCCCCTTTTATCGGCCAAGGCGAATTGTGGAAGAATTTTTCCACCCCACACGCCCCGTCGACCGATCACCGCCGCCGCCCCGCCGCACTTGACGCGACCTGTCAACGCGTTCACCACCCCCCGCCACCCCGCCCTCTGCGATCCGCGTTGCGTCCTTGCGAAACAAACGTCGCGTTTTCTCATCCGTGTGAAAACATGCCGGAAAACACAGCGGATTCTTTGACAGCCGCGCAACGCCTTCTTAAGTTTGAACGACACGTAATGGCTTAACCTTCTGGAGAATCGCCCATGCTTACAGCCCCCGTCATCGGCGCGCTCATCGCTCTGGGCGTGCTGGTGCTGCTGATCATCTGGGTCGTGGGAATCTATAACCGGCTGGTGGCGCTGCGCGAGCGCTTCCGCAACGCGTTCTCCCAGATCGATGTTCAGCTCAAACGCCGTTACGACCTCATCCCCAACCTCGTGGAGACGGCCAAGGCGTACATGGCGCACGAGCGCGACACCCTCGAAGCCGTCATCCAGGCGCGCAACCAGGCGATGACGGCCGAGCAGCGAGCCGCCTCCGCGCCGGGCGATGCGGGAGCGATGCAGGGGCTCATGGCAGCGGAAGGCGCCCTGACCGGCACGATCGGCCGACTCTTCGCACTCATGGAAAGCTACCCCGACCTCAAGGCCAACCAGAACATGATGCAGCTCACCGAAGAGCTCACCACCACGGAGAACCGCGTCGCCTTCGCCCGGCAGGCATACAACGACTCGGTCATGACCTACAACACGTATCGACAGACCTTTCCCCCGGTAATTTTCGCGGGCATGTTCAACTTTCAGCCCGCCCAGCCGTTCGAGATCGAAGACCAGTCGCACCGCGAAGCGCCGAAGGTGCAGTTCTGAGGCGGCATCGGCGCGACGAACGCTGATGACGACGCGATGTTCCCCACGCCTCGTTGAGCGGCGACCATGGCGATGGACTTTTTCGAGAGCCAGGAACTGGCGCGACGGCGGACGGGGCGCCTCGTCGTCCTCTTTGCGCTGGCGGTCATCGCCATCATCGTCGTCACCTATCTGTCGATCGCCTTCCTCCTCATCGTCTGGAGCGAACACCATACGCTGCAGATGCCCGGCGACGAGCCGTTGCGTCTCACGCTCTGGCATCCGCAACTGCTTTTCTTCGTCGGCGCGGGCACGCTGCTGTTGGTGGGTGGCGGCAGCTTCTACAAGATCGCGGCGCTCTCGGCCGGAGGACGCGCCGTGGCGAACATGCTCGGTGCGCAACCGCTCGACCCCAACACCGCCGACGCCCAGGAACGCACACTGCTCAACGTCGTGGAGGAGATGGCGCTGGCGTCGGGAACCCCCGTCCCACCGGTCTACATCGTGAACGACGACGGGATCAACGCCTTCGCCGCGGGGTACGCGCCGGAGGATGCGGTGATCGGCATCACGCGCGGGGCGCTGGACACCCTCAGCCGCGACGAACTGCAGGGCGTCGTCGCCCACGAATTCAGCCACATCCTCAACGGCGACATGCGGCTGAACATCCGGCTCATCGGCGTGGTTCATGGCATCCTCGTGATCGGGCTGCTGGGATACATGCTGATCCGCGCAGCGATCTACTCCGAATCCGGTCGCAGTCGCAGCAGCCGCGACTCCAATCCATTGCCGCTGCTGGTCCTCGGCGGGGTGCTGGTGGTGCTGGGATATCTGGGCACGTTCTTTGGCAACCTGATCAAAGCCGCCGTGTCGCGCCAACGCGAATACCTGGCGGACGCCTCGGCGGTGCAGTTCACACGCAACCCCGACGGCATCGCCGGAGCGCTCAAGAAAATCGGCGGATGGGTCGGCGGCTCGCAACTGGGCAGCGCTTCGGTCCACGAAGTGAGCCACATGCTCTTTTCCTCGGGCATCAACTTCTGGTTCGGCCTGTTCGCCACGCACCCGCCGCTGGCTGAACGCATTCGACGCATCGATCCGCGCTTCGATGGGACGTTTCCCGAGGTCAAACGCATTCGGCCACGACGATCCAAACTCACCCCGCAGGAGGCAGAGCAGGCGAAGGCGGCGATCACCGGTGACAAGGCACGCGCCGTCGGTTTGGCGGGCGCGGCTGCGGTCGCCGCCGGCACGGCCACGGCGCAGCCTCCCGACCTGCGGGATCTCGCCAGACGCCGACGCGCCGAACTCCTGCAGCGAAAGGCCGAACGCAATCTCATCGAACAGATCGGCCGCCCCACCGCCTCCCACGTCGCATATGCCCACGAACTGATGGCGATGATCCCCGATGTGGTGCGCGACGCCGCCCGCGAACCCTTCGGCGCGCGGGCGATCATCTTCTGCATGCTCATCGACAGCGACGAAACGTGTCGGCAACGGCAGTTCACCCAGTTGCAGCAGCAGGCCGACCCCGCGGTGTACCAGCTCGTGCAACAGTTGCTTCCGATCATCGAAGGACTCGATGCACGGGTGCGGCTGCCGTTGGTCGATCTGACCGCGCCGGCACTTCGGGCCATGTCGCAACAGCAGTATGAAACGTTCACGGGCATTCTCGATGCACTGATCCGTGCGGACGAGAAACTGGCGTTTTTTGAATGGACGTTGCAGCGGATTCTGCGGCATCATCTGGCACCGCAGTTCACCGATGCCAAGCGACCGCGCGTGCTCTACTACAACCTCAAACCAATCGCCGATGAGGTGTCGAAGCTGCTTTCGGCGTTGGCATCTGTGGGGCATCCGAAGCGCGACGAGGCGCAACGGGCATTCGATGCGGCCGCCCGACGACTGGAACTGGCGGACCTGTCACTGCTGCCTCCGGAGCAGTGCAGCCTTTCGGCGCTCGACCATGCGCTGGAGGTGCTCAACGAAGCTTCACCCCGTGAGAAGCGCACGCTGCTCGAAGCGTGTGCCCTGTGCATCAGCATCGACCACGAGGTCACCACGCGGGAAGCCGAACTCTTCCGCGCCATCGGCGACGCCCTGAGCTGCCCCATCCCACCCCTGCTGCCGGGGCAGCCGTTGGCTGCGAACTGACAAGCCTTGGTGTCGATCCATCACGTGCCCGACAACACCGGCGTTCAGCGATTCGGGAAGCAGCATCATGCAACCTCCCATCAAGGAGCCCGGTTCGGTGACACGATGTACGGCGTTACGGCGTTACGGCGTTGCCACGGGCGATTTGGCGGGGTGGCCTTCGCCGGTGGTGGCGTCGGGGACGACGGGTTCGCGGCCGACACAGTAATAGATCAAACCATACTCGCGCATCAGGCGGCGACGGTACAGGTTGCGGCCGTCGAAGATCACCGGCTGCTTCAACCGCGATTTGATCTCGTCGAAATCGGGGAACTTGAACTCGGGCCACTCGGTGCAGATCACCAGCGCATCGGCCCCGTCGAGACACGCGTACGGATCCTCGGCATAGGTCACACAGTCGCCGATCGCCTCGCGACACGTTTCCTGCGCCACCGGATCGTAAGCCGTCACGTGCGCCCCGCGCTTGACGAGGGTGTTCATCAGCGTGATGGCGGGCGCTTCGCGCACATCGTCGGTGCCGGGCTTGAAGGCGATGCCCCACACGGCGATGCGTTTGCCCTGGAAGTCGTTGTTGAAGAACTGCTCGAGCTTGGTCATGAAGGCCGAGCGCTGCCGCTGGTTGACTTCATGCACCGCCGCCAGCAGCGTGGTGGGCATGCCCGCGCTTTCGCCCATGGAGATGCACGCCAGCACATCCTTGGGGAAGCACGATCCGCCGTAGCCCAGCCCCGGGTAGAGGAACTGGTTGCCGATGCGACGATCGGAACACATGCCGCGGCGCACCTCATCGATGTCCGCGCCATACGACTCGCACAGGTTGGCGATCTCGTTGATGAAGGAAATCTTCGTCGCCAGCATGGCGTTGGAGGCGTACTTGACCATCTCCGCCGAGGGCACATCCATGATGAAGATCGGGTTGCCCTGCCGAACGAACGGCTCGTAGAGGTCGCGCAGGCGGTCGCCGGTGCCCTTGTCCTCCACGCCGATCACCACACGGTCGGGCTTGTTGAAGTCCTGGATGGCGGCACCTTCCTTGAGGAACTCGGGGTTGGACGCCATGTGGAAGGGCTTGCTGGTGCGTTTGGCGATCTCGGCCTTGACCTTGGCGTTGGTGCCGACGGGCACGGTGGATTTGACGACGACGATCTTGGCGCGTCGTTCGTTGGCATCGCCGCCCCCCGCGCCGGGCGCCTGTTCGATGGCGTCGCCGATGTCCCGCGCCGCCTGCAGGACGTAACGCAGGTCAGCGTTGCCATCCTTGTCGCTGGGGGTGCCCACGCAGATGAAGATGGCTTCCGCCTGCTGGTAAGCCGCCTGCTTGTCGGTGGTGAACTTCAGCCGCCCCGCCTTGAGGTTGCGCTTGATCATCTCCTCCAGGCCAGGCTCGTAGATCGGCGAGATGCCCTGATTCAGCTTGGCGATCTTGTCGGCCGCGATGTCCAACCCGACCACATGATTGCCCGTGTTGGCAAAGCACGTCCCGGTCACCAGCCCGACATACCCGGTTCCGACAATGGCGATACGCATCTGGCTAATTCCTGATCGTGTAATTCGTTAGCGGTCGCAACCAACGGCTTGCCCGTCCCGACCGCCCCCGCTCCAAACCGACGATTATGACGATTCCCAATAGGAATCGCCAGCCTCGTCATCGCTATCGGCGAAAACGGGCCCCGGGCTCACCAGGAATGTCACCCCCCCACCCCCTCGACCCCCGACAAAATCTCTTAAATCCTTGCGTTTGATTGTGTTCCAACGTTTTTGCCGCATGTCACCCCCACGACAAACACGACATGGGGAGCAGGGCATAGGGCCCAGGGCTTAGAGGGAAGTTCGATTGCCAAGTGCCGATTGCCAATTGACTCGCTGGGTTGGGGGTTCGGAAACCGATGCCAATTGCAAACTGATTGTTGCTTATTGATTATTTCCTCCCATTCGGGTTGAACCACGAAAATACGAAGGTCACGAACGGGCTGGGGCTGGGGCTGGGGGGAGTGTGCCTCCGTGCTGCTTTTTCCATTTTCCGTTTTGACTTCTCCAAAATGTTAGCATAAAATTAGGTAAACGTCAAGCGGCCGGGCGTTGCACTTCGGAATTGAATCTGCCCGGCCCGTTTTCACCTCCCCCGCCTCTACCGCCTACTCCCAAGGAGCGATTGCCATGTCTGATGCCGGTCAATTGCCTCAGGTTCGAGACGAGTCGGATGCGATGCCCGCCCCGGAGATCATTCAGCAGTTGTACGACGGCCGACTGGTGGGTGAGCGTGTCGCACCGGAAACGCGCCGCCGATGCGTCGCGTACATGGTGGCACAGGGGTTCACCAATGCGGAGATGGCTGAGCTGCTCCGCGTCGCCGAGCGAACGGTGCAACGCGACCGCATGGTCCTGCGGCGTGACGTCGCCATCAAACCCGATCGACGGCTGGGCGATGAACTGCTGGGCGAGTTTCAACAGATCGTGCTCGGCAGTGTCGCACGGCTGCTGCGACTGGTCCGTGAGGGTGGTCACGTCGAGTATGCCCGCATCCGAGCCGAGGAGGCGATGGTGCGCAGCTACCGGCAACTGATCGACACGGTGCATCGGTTGCGTTATCTGGAGGAAGGCGGTCGCCGGCTGTCGGATCAGCACCTGCGTGAGACGAACCCGGCGATGGCGAACATGCTGTCGCAACTGCTGGGCAAGCCGCCGGAGCTGCACGATGTGTCGACGTTCGATCACGATCAGGATGCGGCGTAGCAGGAGGAGCCACGAATGGGCGCGGATGGTGGGGTGATTGGTTGATGGTGGGTTGCGTGGATCGCTGAAGCGACCACGCCGTGGGGGCGTGAGGGGATCGTACTTATCGTGGGTTCTATCGGTCGTGCATGCCTTTGCCTTCGAGGATTTTGGGGATGGCGCGTTCGATGCGGGCGGTGCGGGTTTGGGACTGTTTGGCGGCGGTGATGTGGATAAGCCAGGAGCGTTGGCGGCCAGGCGTCAGGGCGTCGTAGGCGGCTTTCACATCAGGTCGCTTCTTAAACACAGCCTGCAGCTCGGCGGGGATGTCGAACGCTTCCGTTTTCTTGAAGTCGATCTTCAAGCCATCCCGTTCGTTTTCGATTGCTTCCTTGATATACGCCTTGAGGATCGGCGCGACAGCATCGATGTCGTCGACGGAGTGAAAGCGGAACATGCGAGCGGCCTGGGAGTTCGGCCCCGGCTTCACGAGGATGTTGTGCGGGTCCTTGAGCAGTGCGCCTTTGAGGAAGCCCAGGGCGCCGTGATCTTTGGTGCAACCGAAGAGCGCGATGTTGTGGCCCTCGAAGGTGTAACAGGGGACGCGCCACTTGATTTCCTCGGTGAGGCCGGCGTCGAGGAGGATCTGCCTGAGGCGCTGGAGCGGTTCGCGCCATGATTTGTGTTTGCGGAGGTAGCCTTCGACTTTGGGGTTGGGGGGCATGGGGCGGGGGCTCCTTTTTGCGCCGGTTCACGCCCACTTGAAGTGGGCGTGCCTCGTGGGGTGGGTGGGGGTGCCTCGTGGGGCTAGATGGCTTCGCCGTCTCGGAAGGTGGTTTGGGCGTAGTGGCGTCGGTGGACCCATTGCAGGAGGCTCAGGGCGTCGGGGTCGGCGACCTGGTACCAGGCGTGGCGGCCGTCCTGTCGGCGGCGGAGCAGGCCATGCAACCGCATGCGGTTGACATGCTGGCTGATGACGGCGTGGGAGCGGTGGAGTTGGTGGGCGAGTTCCTGGACGGTGGCTTCCTCGGCGGTGAGGCGTTCGAGGATTTTGAGCCTCAGCGGGTGTGCCATGACGCGCAGGGTCTGGGCGATCCCCTCGAGGACGGGCAGCGGCAGGCCGCGCTGATGGGCTCGTCGGCTCATGACATACAATCATACCATTGTATATGCGAATGTGCAAGAATACCCAAATCGCGTTTTTAAGGTGATTTAGCGTCGATTTTGAAGCCGCGCGGAAGGCATTGAAGTTTCCGCTCCGCCATGCAACAATGTGGGACCGCACCGGGCCGGTGCGAAGTTGTGACGAACCCCTATTATGACCACCACCCAGAAACTGAATAAGGTCGAACTGCTCAAGCAGGCGAAGGACGGCTACGATGCGCTGCAGGATCTGCTGCGGCACTCCGAAGCGGGTGACTACGACGCGGTGCCGGCGGAACTGTTTTCGCTGTTCCGCTGGTTTGGTGTGTATCAGCAGAAGCCCAACAACGGCCACTTCATGCTGCGCGTGAAGATCCCCGGCGGGCAGTTGTTCCCGCACCAGCTTCGGGCGATCGCCGACTTCACCGATGAGCGTGCCCGCGGGTTCGGCGACATCACCACGCGACAGGACATTCAGCTTCACTGGCTGACGATCGCGGACATGAAGCCGATTTTCGAGCGACTGGCCGAGGTGGGGATGACCACGCAGTTCGCCTGTGGCGACACGCCGCGCAACATCGTGAGCTGCCCGCTGGCCGGCGTGCTGAAGAACGAGATCATCGACAGCAGCGCGATCACCAAGGCGGTGAGCGACATGTTTCTGGAGGGGCGACACGAGTTTTCCAACTTCCCCCGGAAGTTCAAGGGTTCGATCGGCGGGTGCCGTCTGCACTGCCATCAGCCTCAGATCAACTGCTGGGGGATGTATGGTGTGGAGCGTCCCAACGGCGAGGTGGGTTACGGCTTGGTGGTGGGCGGCGGGCTGTCGTCGACGCCGCACTACGCGCAGCCGTTGCGCGTGTTTGTGAAGCCGGAGCAGGTATTGGATGTGGCGCGGGCGGTGGGGATTCTGTTCCGGGATTACGGGTATCGTGAGAAGCGCGGGCGTGCACGGCTGAAGTTCCTTGTCGCGGACAAGGGCTGGCAGTGGACGCGCGACACGATCGAGCAGATTCTGGGGTATTCGCTTGAGCATGATGACACGCTGCAGCACCCGCCGGCGGTGCACAGCGATCACATGGGCACGGGCGAACAGAAGGACGGCAACTATTACGTGGGCATTCCGATCGAGCGCGGCCGCTTCACCGCGCGGAACATGCGCGACATTGCCGACCTGGCGGACCGTTTCGCGACGGGCGAGAAGCGTATTCGCCTGACGGCGAAGCAGAACGTGATCATTCTGGACGTGCCCAAGGCGAACGTGGAGGCGTTGAGCAACGCGCTTTCCGATGCGGGGTTGCCGCCTCACGCGCATCGACTGCGCGACACGCTGGTGAGCTGCACGGGGACGGAGTTCTGCAACCTGGCGGTGGTGGAGACGAAGCACCGCGCGGGTTCGATCCTGCGTTACCTTGAGGAGCACACGGAACTGGACGTGCCGGTGTTCATCAGCGTCACGGGCTGCCCGAATTCATGTGCGCAGTATCAGATTGCGGACATCGGACTGACGGGCATTCCGGTGATCGACAAATCGCGCACGGATGAGAACGGCAAGCCGCTGAAGGTGGACGGGTTCAACGTGTTGCTGGGCGGCTGCCTGGGATCGGACCCGCGGTTTGGCGAGGTGATCGCCAAGAAGGTGCCGGCCGACCGGGTGCACCTGGCGATCCGCAACCTGATCGAGCATTATCTTGCCGAGCGGATCGATGCGGACGAGACGTTCCCGATGTGGTGCACGCGCAGCGAGCCGGAGTACCTGCAGCGTCTGATCGTGGACGCGGTGGAAGCGGCAGACGCGGTGCCGCTGCCGGCGTGAGAATGACCGTCACCGGCAGCCCCCAGATCAGCCATCCCAGGTGTTGCACACGCTTCGCCCTTGATAATACTATCGTTTTGCGATGGTATTCTACGAACATGCCCAAGGCGAGCGACATTTCAGTCCTCGATGAAGAGGTCAAACCCTACAAGCGAAGCGCCTGACGTTCGCGCCCGATCGCATCGCGTGCATTCGCGTTCATCACATGTCATCGTCCGACACCATTGTTGCTGTCAGTTCGCCGCCCGGGGCTTCGTGGCGGGGGTTGGTGCGTGTGAGTGGGCCGGGGACGGTGGCGGTGGCGCGCGGGTTGCTCGGAGCGGAGGTTTCGCTGCGGTCGCATGTGCTGACGCGGCAGCGGCTGCGGCTGAGCGGGACGACGCTGCCGGTGCTGGCGGCGTATTTCGCTTCGCCGCGCACTTATACCGGGGAGGACACGCTGGAGTTGCAGTGCCCGGGTCATCCGGCGTTGCTCGATCGGGTGCTGCACGCGGCGATGGCGCACGGCGCGCGGCTGGCGGAACCGGGCGAGTTCACCTTCCGCGCGTTCACCGCCGGCCGACTCGACCTCACGCAGGCCGAGGGCGTGGCGGCGACGATCGGCGCCACCAGCGACGCCCAGCTTGCCGCGGCAAACCAACTGCGGCGCGGTGAACTGGGACGCTTTGCCGCCGAACTGGTCGACACGCTCGCCACATCACTGGCGCTTGTCGAAGCGGGCATCGACTTTGTCGATCAGGAGGACGTCACACCGATCTCCCCTGCCGCTCTGCACGCGAACCTGGTGGCGTTGATCGATCGGCTGAGCGATCTTTTGCGACACAGTCGGTCGTGGGGGGCGCTCGAGGCGCTGCCGCGCGTGGTGCTGGTGGGCGTGCCGAGCGCGGGCAAGAGCACGCTGTTCAATGCGCTGCTCGGTCGCAGGCGTGCGGTGACATCGCCGATGCCCGGCACGACGCGCGATGTGCTTGCCGAGCCGATGAAACTGCGCACGCCATCCGGCATCGAGGTCGAAGTCATGCTCGTCGATGTGGCGGGGTTGGACGCGCCCACCAGCGCGTTGGATGCCGACATTCAACAGGCGGCACGAGACGTGATCGACCGTGCCGATCTCATTGTCGCGCTTGATGATCCAACGCAGGGCGCGCGGGGCATCGCACGATTGAAAGGCGTCGCCGCGCCGGTGCTGCGTGTGCGCGGCAAAGCGGATGTGTCGAATGCGGCACCCCCCGTTGCCGCCGATGTTGCCACGCAGCCGTACGACGTTGCGGTGAGCGGCTCAACGGGCACGGGGCTCGATGCGCTTCGCCGGGCGATCGCCGACCGGTTGGGCGATCGCGGCGTGAGCGCGACGGCCGAGATGCTCGCCCTGCAGCCGCGCCACGAGTCCGCCCTTCGGCAGGCGCTTGCGGAACTGGAAACAGCCCGCGACCTGGTCGCCCCGCATATCGCCGACCGCGCCCTGCCGCACGTCGAACTCATCGCCGGCTCGCTCCGCACCGCACTGGATCAACTGGCGGGCCTCGGCGGTCAGGTTTCCCCCGACGATGTCATCGGCCGCATCTTCGCAACGTTCTGCGTGGGCAAATAGGCAAAGGCTTCGTGCCTCCGGTGATGCGGAGCTTATTGGAACGACTTCCTCTCCGCGTTCCTCCGCTGCTCTGCCAAACCCGTGCCCGCCCTGCTGACGCGGCGCGATACTTCGCGTATGCTTGCCTCTCTATGGCCAAGGGTTCCAAGGACAAGTCGAAGGCGAAGGCGGATGCCGGCGGCGGGCCGCGCATCGTCAACCGCCGCGCGCGTCATGAGTATCACGTGCTCGAATCGCTGGAGGTGGGGATCCAGTTGCTCGGCAGCGAGGTGAAGTCGGTGCGTGCCGGCCAGGTGTCACTGGCGGAAGGGTTTGCCCGGGTCGAGCCGGACATGCAGCTTTACCTGTACAACGTGGACATCGCGCCGTATGCGCAGGCCGGGCCGCAGGGCCACGAGCCCAAGCGCCGCCGCAAGCTTCTGGCGCACAAACGGCAGATCGAAAAGCTCTTCGGTCAAACCACCGCCAAGGGCACCACGCTCGTGCCGCTGACGATGTATTTCGTGCGCGGCATGGCGAAGATCGAACTGGGCGTCGTGCGCGGCAAACAGGCACACGACAAACGCCAGGCACTGAAAGAAAAGGACGCCGGCAAGGAAATCCGTCGTGCCATGACGCGGAAGGTGATTTAAAGTGCAACGTTCAAAGTGTCATTAGGTCAACGGGAGACGCCGCATGGTGTGATTCAGTTCGCCGGTTAACGTGCTCTTTCAACACTGCCTTTTGAACTTCGCACTTTGAACGCATCATGCAACGCCTTACCGGGCTGCTCATTCTTTCCTTCTGGCTGACCATCGCGTCGATTCTCGTCGGCCGCGGGTTCTACTTCTTCACCGACCACATTTACGGCTTCACCCCGGAACAGAACCTCGGGGTCGCGGTGGGTTACGGCGTGTGTTACGTCGCCGGGGCGCTGCTGAGCCATCGCATCGTGCTGCGCTGGCAGGAAAAACGCACGCTGCTGGCAATGATCGTGGGCTTCGCCGCCGTGCTGCTCACCATGACGTTCGGCGCCTACTCTCCAGCCGTGTCGGTCACGGCATTTGTCCTGTCGTCGTTCTTCATCGGTGGTGCCTGGCCGGTGGTCGAAAGCTTCATCAGCGCCGGCCGCAGCGTCACACAGACCCACCGGGCGGTCGGCCGGTTCAACCTCACCTGGTCGGGGGCGTTTCCCTTTCCCGTGGCGGCGGCGGGCGTGCTCATCGAAAACTGGGAGCGCGGGCTGTTCCTCGTTCCCGCCGTCATCGCGCTGGCGGTCCTGCCTGTGCTGCGTCCCCTGCCCATGCACCCGACGCATCTGGCGTTGGACGACCCCAACCGCCCCCCTGCCGATGAACTGCAGCGATTGCGTCGCCAACTGCTGTCCGCCCGGTTGCTCATGCTGCTGAGCTATTCGCTCATCTTCGTGCTCGTGCCGATCTTCCCCGACATCCTGCGCAACGAGTTGGGGTTGGATGTGCGCATCGCCACCGTGCTGGCATCCACCGTGGATGTGGCGCGGTTTCTCATGTTTGCGCTGATGCACGCATGGGGCGGCTGGCACGGGCATCGCCGCTGGCTGGTGACGTCGGCCGCGTTGATGCCGGCGGGCTTCTTCATGACGCTGCTGGGACAGGATGTGGCGACGGTGCTTGCCGGGGCGCTGCTGTTCGGATCGATGCACGGCATCGCCTACTACGCCGCGCTGCACTACGCCATGGTCGTGCAGAACGCCTCGGTGGAAGCGGGCGGGGTTCACGAGGGGCTGATCGGCTTCTCCTTCGCGCTTGGCCCCGCGGCCGCCCTGCTCGGCCAGATGTTTACCCACCCCGTCGCCCGGATCGTCCCCCTCGCGGTCCTCATCCTCCTGTGTACCGTCCCGGCCATGCTCGCCCTGCGCATGAAACCTCCAAGCGTCACTTGACCAACACGCGTCATCCGAACGCCCCCTACGGGATCTCCCGACAAAAATGTTTCTCGATTCGGCCTCGGGTCGGTATACTGATACCGCCTTTCGCACTCGGGTCTGAGAGAGTACATCGCATGTCGACCGTCACATCCTCCGTATCCGTTTCCGATTTGTACCGTCCACCCGGCCGATCGCTGCGGCTGTTGATGATGCTGCTGGCGGGTGTCGCCGCGGTGTTGTCGGGGTATTTGAGCTGGGCGTCGTTAACGGATGGGACGGTGGCGGGTTGCGGCCCGGACGGCGGGTGCCACGACGTTCTGGGCAGTTCCTGGTCGCGCTGGCTGGGTGTGCCGGTGTCGGTGGGCGGGTTGGTGGTCTACGGCTCGCTCTTCGCCGGGCTGCTTTTCACCGGCGCCGATGAACCGCCGCGACAGCAACGCCGCGCATGGCGCGTGCTCCTGCCCTGCGCCCTCATCGCCATCGCCTCGGCGGTCTGGTTCATCAGCCTGCAACTCTTCGTCATCGATGGTCGCCTCTGCTTCTACTGCCTGACGATTCACGGCTGCGGCGTCGGGTTGGCAACGCTCGTGCTGATGACCGCGCCGCTGGGCACCCCCGCGGGCCAGATCAGCCGCCTGCATGTGACCGGCGGCACGTTCGTCAAACAGCTCGCCGCGGCCATGGTGGTCATGGGCATCCTCATCGCCGGACAGGTGGTCATGCCCTATCAGCCCGGCACGCAGCAGGTCGTCGAAAACCCGCATTATGTGGCTGATCTCACCACCATCGGGATGAATAGCTCGGCGGCGGGAATGCCCGGTTCCACGCTGCCCGCGATGGGAACGCCCGGCGCAACCAACAGCACCAACGCTTCGCTCGCCCCGGCTACCAACTCCGCCAAACCGGAACGACGCATCTATCCCTTCGGTCGACTCACACCCATCAACACCTATGACGAGCCCATCCTCGGCTCACCCGACGCCGAGCACATCGTCATCGAGATGTTCGACTACAACTGTTCCTTCTGTCGTGCCATGCACCACCACCTGCAGGCGGCGCGGCAGCGTTACGGCAGGCAACTCGCCGTCATCGCCGTGCCCGTGCCGCTCAACCGCAGCTGCAATCCGCACGTGATGCGAACCGGTCCACAGAATCAGACATCGTGCGATCTGGCGCGGGCGGCATACGCGGTCTGGATTCACCGGCCGCACGAGTTCGAAGCGTTCCACCACTGGCTCTTTTCGGGCGATCAGCCACGCACGATGGATGAGGTGCGCGAGCGCGGCAGTGCGATCTTCGGCAGCGCGCAGGCTTTTGACGAGGCGATGGCTCAGCACGCCGTGACCACCCGGCTGGTGCGATCGGCGGACCTGTTCAGCCACGCAGGCAAGGGCGCACTGCCCAAGCTGCTGGTCGGGCGCGTCATTCTCAACGGTGCGGCGGAAAACGAAACGCAACTGTTCACGCACCTGGAATCGCGGCTTCGTATCCGCCCCGCCCCCTGAACATCATTTCGCTACAATTGCACAACCGGTTCCGGAACGCACACGCCGTCCGGCACCGTTGTCGTAAACGCTCAGGCCCAGGCTCCAGTCCCTTGGCCCTAACTACGTAAGGATCCCCCCGTGTCTCTCGCCGCGCAAGGCATTACCACACGATTGATGGTCGGCATGGAAGTGCACGTGGAACTCGCCACGCGCACCAAGATGTTCACCGGTGCCCCCAACGTCGCCCACGTCGACCACTACGACGCCGCTCCCAACAGCCTCACCGACCCGGTCGTGCTGGGCATGCCCGGCACGCTGCCCGTGATCAACAAGCGAGCCGTGGAAATGTCCATGCTCGTCGGGCTGGCGCTGGGTTGTCAGATCGCCAAATTCACCAAGTGGGACCGCAAGAGCTACTACTACCCGGACCTGCCCAAGAATTATCAGATCAGCCAGTATGATCTGCCGCTGTGCTTCGACGGCGCGATCGACATTCGCTCGACCGATGAACCCAACGCCCCAACGAAGCGCATCGGCATCATCCGCGCCCACCTCGAGGAGGATGCGGGCAAGCTGCAGCACGAAGCGCCGGGCGGCATCCCGATCGACTACTCGATCGTCGATCTCAACCGAGCCGGCACACCGCTGCTGGAGATCGTCACCGAGCCGGATTTCGAGACGGCTGAGCAGTGCGTGATCTTCGCGCAGGCGCTGCGCAACATCTGCCGTCATCTGGGCGTGTCCGAAGGCATCATGCAACGCGGGCACATGCGCTTCGAACCCAACATCAACGTCATCATCCAGCGTGACGGCAAGGAATACCGCACGCCTGTCGTGGAGATCAAAAACCTCAACAGCTTCAAAGCGCTGTACGGCGCGGTGCAGTACGAATACGAACGGCAGGTGGAGGAGTGGCTGGAAACCGGTCGCGTGCAGGGTCGCGGTGAAAAGCGCACCCGCGGCTGGGACGATGTGAAACAGGTCACCGTGCTGCAGCGCGAAAAGGAAGATGCGCACGAATATCGCTATTTCCCCGATCCGGACCTGGTGCCGGTCGTGGTGAGCGATGAGTGGCTGGAATCGGTGCGCCAGCAACTTCCCGAACTGCCCGCCGCCCGTCAGCAGCGATATGTGGACGATCTGGGGCTCAAGCCGATCGATGCGCGGACGATCATCGAGGAACCGACGCTGACGCGGTTTTTCGAGGAGGTGCTGATCACGGGCATCGAGCCGCGCCGCGCCGCCGCCATGCTGCTGAACTACGGCGCGAAGCGCGCCAACGAGCGGAACGTGCGGATCGATGAGCTGGGCATCACGCCGCAGCAGGTGGGTGAAATCGCGGCGCTGCAGGAAGCGGACAAGATCAGCTCCAGCGCAGCTGATGAACTGTTCGCCTTGTGCTGCGAGGAAGCGCACCGCGGCGCAGCGGTGGAACAACTTGCCCAGCAGCGTGGTTTGTTGCAGGTAAGCGACACCGCGGCCCTGGAAGGGTACGTGGACCAGGTGCTCGGCGATGCGAAGAACGCCAAGGCCGTTGCCGACATCCAGGGCGGAAAAGCCGCGGCCATCGGCGCGCTCATCGGCCAGGTCATGAAGCTCTCCAAGGGTCAGGCCAACCCCAAGTTGGTCACCGAACTGATTAAACAGAAACTCAACGCCTGAACCGCGTTGCCAACACCGGAACCCGTCACGTTATGTCCAAGATCACTCTTATCGTCGGCCTCCTCCTCGTCGTGCTCGGCGTGGTGCTCTACGTCAACTCCGATCTGGAGGCGGCACGCAAGTGGACCGGGCTCATCCCCGCGTTCGTCGGCCTGCCCGTGGCGATCCTCGGCGGCATCGGCATGGCGGGCGGCGAAAACGCACGCAAGCACACCGCCCACATCGCTGTCATGCTCACCCTCATCGGCGCCCTGGGTGGGTTCGGCCGCGGCATCCCCGGCGCGATCAACAACGGCTTCGGCCTCGCCGTCACCGGGCAGCTCATCATGGGCGTGCTGTGCCTCATCCATGTCGCCCTGAGCGTCCGCTCCTTCATCAAAGCCCGCAAAGCCCGCGAATCCGCCAGCTGATTGAACCGTGCGCCAGACCGTGGCACTTTGCACTCCGAACCTTGACTTGAACTCTGCCCCTATGCTCCACTACTACGGCTACGACAAATGCTCCACCTGCCGCAACGCCCGCAAGTGGCTCGATGAGCGCGGCATCGCCTACAAGGTCCACGACATCACCACCGAGCCGCCCAGCCGCAAGGTGCTCAAGCAGATCGCCAGCAGCGGCGACTACGAGCTCAAGGACCTGTTCAACCGGTCGGGTGTGCTCTACCGTGAGATGAACATGAAGGAGCGGGTGAAGACCGCCTCGGCCGACGAACTGCTCGACCTGCTCGCCGCGAACGGCAAGCTGATCAAAAGGCCGATCCTCACCGATGGCAAGAAACACACCGTCGGCTTCGACCCCGCCCGCTTCACCCAAACCTGGGCCTGACGCCCCGTCTCCCCTCACGCCCCACCCTAAAGCCGGGGACGGCCATCCCGGGGGTGCTCTGACCTCCCGCGCCCCTCTCCACCCCCCCCTTTCCCGCAGGCGGCGCGTAAGGCTTTTGCCTATAATAGACATTCCGGAATGATTCCTTACCGAGGCAACCACTCGCATGGCTGATACACCGAACGATACCCCAACGCCTGAAGAGGGCCTGCCCCCCGTCGGCCCCACCGGGCGGACCATCGATCTGGCGATCGAGCAGGAACTGAGCGACAGTTACCTGACCTACGCGATGAGCACGATCGTCGATCGTGCTCTGCCCGACGTGCGCGACGGCCTCAAGCCCTCCCAGCGACGCATCCTCGTCGCGATGAACGACCTGAACCTCTCGCCCGGCCGAAA
>CAZEFM010000068.1:0-15996 GCA_964511575.1 uncultured Phycisphaeraceae bacterium
GCAACGACAGCTATTACAGCGCCGACCCCGCGCTGACGCGCATCGGCAACTGGACGACCGGTACCTCTGGGTTCGACGGCCTCATCAGCGAGGTGCTGATCTACAACCGCGTCCTCACGGACAACGAGATCAGCCAGGTTGAAGCATATCTCGCGACCCGCGCCGCCGTGGTGCCGGAGCCGGCGAGCCTGGCTCTGATCGCGCTGGGCGGCACATGCCTGCTGCGTCGAAAGCGTCGCTAACCCCCATCATGCCGTCGCGGGCCCACCGTCCGCGCCGGCATTCGGCGGACCGGGGGTCAGTGATGAACGCTGAGAGACCACTCGGGCTCCGTTGCCTATTGCTCGACTGTTTCAAACATTCATGCACTCATCATGAAGCAGCAGCAATGCCGCAACCCAAAGCCTGAGCAAAGTCTCGCGCCCAACCCCGATCCCTATGAAAGGCTTCACTATGCAACGCGCTTTCACCCTGATTGAGTTGCTCGTGGTCATCGCCATCATTGCGTTGCTCATCGCCCTGTTGTTGCCGGCGCTATCGGCGGCGCGTGCATCGGGACAGAGCATTGCGTGCGCCAACAACCAGCGTCAGCTTTCGATGGCGGTCAACCAGCACGTGATGGACAACGACAGCAGGTTGCCGTGGATATGGCAGTCGCCCGGCGCTGCGGCGGCGGTCGGCGAAACGGTCAATATGAAGGGCAATGGTCTGCGGACCTGGCGCGCCGAGATCTGGATGTACGTCAACAACCAGGCCGCGCTGTATGACTGCCCCAGCGAGGAAAACGAGCGTTTCGCGGCGGGATGGAACGGTGCGTCGATCGCCGAGATTCTCGCGCGGCCGTCGATCGAAGATGAATGGCAGGCAGCCTCCGGCTATGGCGCGAACTTCGCGCACTGGCTTGCCGAAACGAACGTGCCCGGCCGCAGCCCCTTCGCCCGCGGCATGCCCGGCGTGAAGCGCGAATCGGAAATGACCATCGCCAACCCCTCGCGGGCGATCGCATTCGGCGACGGCAACACCGCCGAGGTGAAGTACGCAGCCCCCGACACCCGCTACCGCTGGTGGATCTGGAGCGATCTGCAGGCGAACAATGTCGCCGGCTTCAACCGCGCCAGCGAACCCAGCAGTTACGGGTTCGATCGGCACATGCAAAAGGCCAACTACGCCTTCGTCGATGGCCACGTCGAAACGCTCGCTTCCGAGGACATCCCCTGTACCCCCACCGAGTGCTGGTGGTCAATCGAACCGAATGCTCATCAGTTGTAAGGTATTTCAGTGCGATCCATACTGCCTTCAATCCTCACGATCGCGGCAGCACTGAGCGTGGTCGGCCTTCGGGTCGACCACGCGTGTGCGGCCGAGCAGATCCTGTACGTGCAATTGTCCGGCGCGCCGAATCCCATCGCACCCGGTCTCGTGCCTCACGGTGACCCATCGGCGAAAGGCGTTGCCACGCTCGTGTTCCATCCCGACACGCTCACCATGGACTTCGCCATTCAACTTGATTCCCCATACGTGGTCACGCAGGCTCACATGTACCACCTGGGCATCAAGCCGAACGGCGATTCGGTCTTCTGCTGGGGCGGGCGCTGGTCGGATCACGATTTTCTCATGGATGAAGGCTTCCAGCTTTCCGCCGCACACTTCAACAGCGTCATGGCGAATCCGTCCGAGTGGTACCTGATGATCCATACGGAAGGCGGTCATTTCGCCAACGAAGGTGCCGGGCTGATCGTTTACGATCCCGACCTTCATGAAACGTCCGTCACCGGCCAAACGGAATCAGGCACGCGATTCAACAATCGCGTGGGCATGCGGCTGGACGATCGGCGCCTTCGCTTGGACAACCCTTATTACACGCAGGACAACGCGGCGTTTCCGGCCGGTCACTTCGATCGTCTGAATGACACGCCCTATGTCGATGCGTTGGGCAATCAATGGCTCGAACCTGACGGTCAGGGCGGGTTCCAACTGACGCAAGCGGCGCTGGCGGCTGGCTACGACCTCGAAACGGAATACCTGTTCTATCGTTACAGCGATGATGGCCCGCAGTGGGACTACGGTGGGCCGGAAGGCGCATTGGGCGGGTTCCTTCAGATCAATCCGGTGCCTGAGCCGTGTACCCTTGCCCTGCTCGCCGTCGCCACGGTTCTGGTCACGCGTCGCCGGCCGCGCTTCGCACGCTGGGGTGCGCAATGAAGCCATGGATCATGCCTGCCGCAGCGCTGATGGCGATCGCAATCGCATTTGGATTGCGGGCCACGTCGACAGCGAATCACAGTGATGACGCCACCGCGGCGCTCGGGCCCAACCGGGCCAATGAACCGCTCCGTGAGGAAGCGTCGCTGGACCTTGCCGTCACCTTCATCGACCGTACCGCGCAAGAGTGGCAGGTGCGGCGCAACTGCGTGACGTGTCACACCAACGGCCTGTACCTCATCACCCGTCCGGTGGTTGGCCCCGATGGGCCGGAGATCGCAGAGGCACGCGCGTTCGCGCAAAGCTATCTCGACGAATACCTGCTCCATGGCAAACAACCCCGCGGCCAGCACGGGAGCATCGAGGGGATCGTTGCGACCAGTGCGCTGCTTGCCATCAGTGACGCTCGAACGACGGGCGAACTGCACCCCAGCACCCGCCGCGGTCTCGATTACATCTGGACGCAACTAAGCGACGAAGGCTGCTGGGACGCCTGGCTCAAATGTCATTGGGGGCCTTTTGAAGTCGACGATCACTTTGGCGTCACGCTCGCGGCACTGGCGGTGGGCATGGCGCCGGATGATTACGCCGAATCGGATACGGGTCGGCCGGGGCTGGCGCGGCTCATCGCCTGGCTCGAGGCACATCCACCCACCACCGCGCATCAGAAGGCGATGACCTTGTGGGCAGCGCAGTACGTGCCGGGGATCGCCGATGCGGTGAAACAGCAGAAATGGATCGATGAACTAGCGGCTTTGCAACAGCCGGACGGCGGGTGGGTGCTGGTGCAACTCGGCGATGAACGCTGGAGCCGTGAGGACGGCGGACCGCAGGATCAGCACAGCGACGGCTACGCGACGGGATTCGTGGTTTATGCGCTGCGGCAGGCCGGCGTCCCCGCGAATGACCCGCGAATCGAACGCGGCATCGCGTGGCTCAAGGCGAATCAGCGCGAAAGCGGCCGCTGGTTCACGCGCTCCCCGCGCCGCGACCGCCATCACTACATCACCCACGCAGCCACACAGTTCGCCATTCTGGCACTAAAAGCCTGCGAGGAATAGAAGGCAGCGTTGGCAACAAGCGGTCGACAATTCACGCCGCCGCCCGTGGTTCGCTGATGCGACCACGCCAACGGGACGAGGGTCCTCCCCGTCTCCCATCAAAAAGATGTTTGAATATGATAGGGAATAGGCCAGATCGTCTATTCCAATCGCCCTTGCACGAAGGCTGACCTCATGCGAGGGGTCGATGTGCCGGCGCGACCGTGGTACGGGTTACATTTTTTGAGGGGGGCGCAATTTTCGCGTTCGTTATAACCACCTCACTTTTCGCAGGTTACACACGTTTGTGTCGCACCGCTTTTTCGCCGATGGGCGAACACTGTGAAATGTTTTGAATGTTTGCGCAAAGAAGGTGTGAAGGCCGCCGATTGTCCAGGCGCAGATCGCGGTGCGGCGTCGGCTTCGCCCAGGTGAGCTCGTCCATGCCCCAGAATCCCACATCAACGGATCCGCGACGCGAGCTGACCATCCTCTGGATGAAGGCACAGCCCTCGGTCGGGGCGTTCATCTGCTCCATCGTCCGCGATCGCCACGATGCCGACGACCTGCTTCAGAGCGTGGCGCTGACAGCCACGGACCGTTTCCACGAATACGATCGAAGCCGACCGTTCGGCGCCTGGGCGATGGGCATTGCCCGCAAGCACGTGCTGAACTATCTGCGTCAGCACGCCAAACACAAGCACGTTTTCAGCGGCGAATTGATCGACTCTATCGCCGACATCCACGAAGAGCTCAGTCCGACGTATGACACGATGAAGCAACTTCTGGAGAAGTGTCTGCGTCGGCTGAAGGAGTTGGAGGGCCGTGCCTACAAGATGATCGAGATGCGTTACACGCGTGACATGAAGCCGCGGGAGATGGCTGAGTGTCTGGGGACCACGCCGAACACGGTGCGGATCGCCCTGCATCGTGTGCGCGCGGTCCTGAGGCGCTGCATCGATGCGAACGCCGTGATGGAGCAGAGCACATGATCGATGACCGCATGATGTCGCTGATTCGCGGCTACTTCGACATGGCACTGACCGAGACCGAGGAAGCCGAACTGGCAGCCTGGCTCAGTGCGGATCGCCGCCACGTCGAAGCGTTCGTGCGCGAATCGTTCCACCAACATCAGACGGCGACGGTGCTCGAACAGTTCGAACTGGAAGATGTGATCGGCAACATTCCACACGGCATGGTCGACCATACGCGTGTACTGGAAGCTGTCGAGAGCGAACGCCTGGTGCAGGCGCAGCGCACGGAGCAGGAACAACTGCGGCTCGCACACGAAGCGCAACAACGTGATGATGGCAAGTTCGACTGCCTGGTCGCGAACGATGCGTTCGTACCCGCAAGGCATATTGTGATCCCCAAGACGCTGTTCTACGGCGCGATCGGCGCGGTCGCCGCCGCAATTGCGCTGGCGGTGATGGCGTGGTTGTCGCAGGGTGGGTCGTCGCCGGTGATCGACGTAGCGCCGCCCGACGCGCCAGCCGTCGTGGCCGTGCTCGCGGAACAGGTTAATGCTCGCTGGGAAGGTTCGACCGGCTCCATCCAAACGGGCGCATCCATCTACGCCGAACCGATGCGCCTCACCGAGGGATTCGCCCGCCTGCGGTTTCACAACGGTGCCGAGGCGATCATCGAAGCGCCGGCAATGTTTGAGCCGGTCTCAGCCACGGAGATGCGCCTGGTCGAAGGCAGGATGGTGGGGCTCTGTGCGACGCCTGAGAGTCGCGGCTTCACCGTGCTTGGGCCGAACGCCCGAATCGTGGACCGGGGCACGGAGTTCGGCGTCGAGGCCACCGATCGCGGCGAGACACGGGCGCATGTTTTCACGGGCCATGTTCAGTTCGGCCGGCTGGTCGAAGGCGATCAACCGGGTGCGATGGAGAATCTGCGCGCCGGGGCGGCCGCCAGCGTCGGTGAAGCTGACGCGCTGCCGCAGCCCATTGCCCTCGATCGTTACAGCTTCGTTCGCGATGACGAAATGTCCTCACGGGTACTCGCAGCACACGGCGACACCTACCACACCTGGCGGGCGCACCTGTACCAATTGCGCCGCAATACCAGCCGCCTGGTGTATCTGAGCGCGGCGCTTGGCAGCGACGTCGAACGCTTCGACGCCAGCGAGGGATTCGCTTCCGCCCAGTTGCTTCGCGCCGCCGCAGGACCGATTCGCATCGAGGACACGACCTTGCGTTACCCACGGCTGATCGCGTCGACCGCGTTGATCCGTTGCGATGAGGAGCAGGCGATCTTTCTCGATCTGCGTGGCCCGCTCGCTGATCGGCTGCTCAAGGCGAACCTGTTGGACAGTCAGGGCATGGTCGATGCGCCGGGCAGGACCATCTACATCAGCTGGCTGATGCGCGGTCGACCGACGCACGCCGGTTTCGCCGGGCTGTCGTTGTTCGACGGCGTCGATGCTCACGAGTTCAACCAACGGGAAATCTTCTTCGGCGTGGCGCACAACACCGGCATCTGGAGCTGGGACGCCAACGTGTCCGGCAAGGACGCGGCGTACCTCGGTCTGGACTTCGACCCCCGGCAACCGGGTGTGCAAACCCGCGCCAGTGACAGCGCGCTGCACTGGTGGGTCGTGCGCATCGATTTTCGCGACGGGCCTGACCGCATGATGATTTACTTCGATCCCGATCCCACCAAGCCCGAGCCGGCCGTTCCGCACGCGGTGGTTGAAGACCAGAACGTTCGATTTGATCGACTGCGTTTTCACGCCGCTCAGGGAGCGGGCACCTGGTGGTTGGGTGATTTGAGAATCGACGCGACGTTTCCGGGCAGTCCGTAATGACCTCGAAGATGCGTTTCGCGAGGTCAAGCGATTCGCTGGTGTTTGCGCGTGCTCATGAGAAGAGAGAGTGCCTCGTTCATGGGGCAGTATCTGGTCGCATCCGGCGAATCGGTCACCGGGTGTCACTTCGAACTTCATGCATTGGAGGACTGATCATGTTGGATCGATTGGGACGAACCGTTGCCATCGCTGTCGTCGCTGCTTCGGGAATCGCATCCTCCGCAGGCGCGGCGGTGATTGCCGAGGAGCACTTCGACTATGTCGACGGCGTGCTGGCCGGCAACAACGGGGGATCGGGTTGGACAAGCCAATGGGCCAACTTCAACGGGGTGCCCGCCACCGTGGTGGGCGGCCAGGCACACATCGACTACACGCCCAATGGGGGTTACGCCGAGTCACAGGTCGATCGGTTCGTGATGCCTCAGGGCGACGGCACCACGACGTGGCTTCGCTTCACCGGGCAGAAGATCACCAGTGCCAACATCACCGACTCCTTCGGGGGGCTCGGCCTGTTCGCGGGCGGTGATGAACTGCTGCTGATCGGCAAGTTCTGGCCGGGCGACGCCACCCAGAACTGGGGCGTCGGCACCAGCACCGACATCAACGTGACGACTCGTTCGACGACGGTTCTGTCGGATGTCATCGTCAAGCTGGTCAACGGCGCGGGCAACACCGACCAGGCCTTCATCTGGGTCAACCCCGCTGACACCTCCAGTGAAGCCGCGCTCGGTGCAGCGCACGCCATGACGGACGCAACGCGCAATCTGAACTTCGACCGCATCGTGTTGCGCGGCGGCAACGCGACCGCCCAGGAAACCTGGCAGTTCGATGACATTATCCTTGGCCAAACCGCGGCGGACGTCGGCATCGTCCCCGAGCCGGCCAGCCTCGCGCTGCTGGGGGTTGGCGGACTGATCATGTTCCGCCGACGCAGGTGATGTTCATGCGTTGACCTTGATTGCGGCGGCCGATGCGGGCCGCTGCGATCCCTGAAACCGGGGCCGTTCGCTCAACGGCGAACGGCCCTCTTGCCCGGCGTCGCAACGGACGATCGGTGGTGATACCTCACCCGCTCAAGAGACGCGAAGGGATTCTACCTGTGACCAACTGCCCATTCTGGCACGTGATGCGTGTTCGCGGGCGGATCCTTCGTGTTTTGGTGATGCCGATTGTGCGATGCATCGACCACCTTCATTACACATGCATACCACGGCAAACGACACAACGGGAGTTTTTACCATGGGACGTCAGCGCGGATTCACCTTGATCGAACTGCTCGTGGTCATCTCGATCATCGCGCTGCTCGTGGCACTGCTGCTGCCGGCGCTGGCGGCGGCGCGAGAGCAGGCGCGATCCGTCCAATGCCTGTCGAACATCCGCCAGCAGGCCACCGGCGCCAACACCCACGCCAACGACTTCAACGGATACTTCCCCCTGGCGGGCATGCATGCCGTCACCGCTGCGGAAGTGCGACAGATGGCACGGCGAACCGTCACCTTCACCGATGGAGCCAACGGCGACCTGCCTGCCCCCTGGACGGTGGCGCTGGGGCAGTACGTCAACGCAACAATTCGCCGAAACAGCCGCGCCGACATGATCGCCGATATGAACGACGCCCCCAAAGTCGCACCGTTCCACTGTCCCTCCGATCCGGAGTTGGATTCGATCACCCAGTTGGGGCTGCCCGCGATGGGCATCGGTGACGGCGTGGTGAACGGCCTGTCCAGCTATGGACACAACGAGGCGCTGCTCGGCTCCGGAGGGGTCGACCGCATCGCCGGCAACACCATTGAGGTGCATCGCCCTTCCGAAGTGATGTTCACCACCGATGGCGAACCGAGAACCGACGGCTTTGGACGCTGGGCGACCTATTACAACCAGTTGGACAACAACACGCTTTACGATGCGTGGATCACGGTCGGTTTTGGCGGAATCGCCGGGACGAACTCGGTGTTCGTCGACAACAGCAACGGCAAGACCAATCAAAGGCACAACGGCGAGATCACCAACGTCGGATTTGTCGACGGTCATGGTGCCGGTGTCGCCATCCCCGACGCCGAGGCTTTGCAGCGCATCGGCCTGTCGAAAGGCCTCGGCGCGGGCGAATAACGTTGAAAGCTTGCCACCCGTTGTCGCGCGCGGGTGCCCTATCTGATCCATGTGAGACGTGTGCCCCGAGCAACGTCAGGAACCACCGCCCTCGGTCTGCAGCAGCGCATCAAGCTGTTCACTCAGTTGTTTGACGATCTGCGGATGTTCGGCGGCGATGTTGGTGGTTTCGTTCGGGTCGGACTGGTGGTCGTAGAGTTCCAGCAGTGAGGTTTCGCCGGTACGGGTGTCGATCCAGCGGACGAAGCGGTATCGATCGGTGCGCAGGGTCGTGCCATGGAACGGTCCGTGGGGAACGAAACCGATCGCGCCGGCTTTGCCCGGGGCATGCGGATCGCGCACCAGGGCCGCGATGCTTTCGCCCTGCAGGTCGTCCGGCTGCGGCAGGTTGCACAGCTCAGCCAGTGTGGGATAGATGTCGATCGTTTCGACGATGCCATCGGTGGGCTGACCCGGTTGATGCATCTGCGGCGTGCGGATGATCAGAGGCGAACGCAGCGACACGTCGTGGTTGGTCCACTTGCCGTAGATGCCGTGTTCGCCCAGGTGCCAGCCGTGGTCCGACCAGAGCACGACGATCGTGTTCTCCTCGAGGCCGAGTTCGCGATAGGCATCGAGCACCTTGCCCACCTGCGCATCCATGTATGAGATCGCCGCCCAGTAGGCATGTTTGAGCGTGCGGCCCTGTTCGTCGCTGATGTTGCCCCGGCCGTCGGGCCAGTGGTAGTGGGACGTCGGTTCGTAGCTGTCGTGCAGCGTGTAGCCGACATCGACGTTGCGCGGCCGCTGCTGCCATTGGGGTTGCGGAATCGCCTGCGCGTCGTACAGATCCCAATACTTCTTTGGGGAGTTGAACGGCAGGTGCGGCCGGTAGAAACCGACGGCAAGCAGAAACGGCTGATCACCTTTGGCGAGCTCGCGTAACTGCGCGACAGCTTCAGTTGCGTTGCGGCCGTCACCGTAGCCGTCGTCATCCACATCGCCCGCTTCATACGGCAGTCGCGGTTCGTTCTTTCCCGGCACGGCCACCACGTTGTACGCCTTGCCGCCTGCGTAGCCGAACATGAGGCGATCAGGATCGCCCCACTCGTCAACGACAGCGTAAGCGCGATCCCAACTGAAAGGAAGCTCATGCACCGTCATGGCTTTGTCAACACATCCACCGGGCTGATGGCTGACCTTGCCGATGCTGACCGTGCGGTAACCCGCCTGCTTGAACGCGTGCGGCAACGACACGGGCGTCTGCGGCGGTTGCATCTGCGGATCACGTTGCAACTGCTGGCGAAGCGGCGCGGCGTAATCCCAATCCTTCTGACGCTTGCCCGACAGCAGCGTGCTGCGCGACGGCCCGCACGCGGCGATGTAAACGTAATGACGATTGAACACACGCCCCTCGGCCGCAAGCCGATCGAGATTGGGCGTGTGGATCATCTCGTTGCCATACGCGCCCACATCGGTGCGCAGGTCGTCGATGCAGATGAGCAGGACGTTGGGAGGTCGCTCATGTTTCGCGATCACGGACGAAGTGCCCGCGAGACATCCAATCAACGCGATAGCGAGCAGACGGGTGAGGCTGTGTTTCATGAAGTTGATATTACGGCGTTTCAACGTTTATTCAATCCCAAAGTACGATCCCTGCACGGTTCAAATCGCCGTTCTCACAGCACTCGAGGGATCCGATTCTCCTATTTGTGTAGCGACCGCCACACAAAGGCGATATACTCAACACGGCTCGTCAGGAACGGCGGGCGCATGCGTGCCATCGAGTCGACAACGATCCCCCTACTTCCATGGAGGCGTTCATGCCTGCCGGCAACACCGTTCGACTGCATCGTGTTCTCAAAGCCCCGCCGCTTCGTGTTTACAAAGCGTTCCTCGATCCCGATGCACTGGTGAAGTGGATGGCGCCGCACGGTTTCACCGCGAAGGTGCACAGCATCGATGCGCGTGAAGGCGGCAGCTACAGGATGTCCTTCACCAACTTCGCCACGGGCAACTCCCACTCCTTCGGCGGCACGTACACCGAACTCAAACCCGGTGAACGCATTCGTTATACCGATCGGTTCGACGCCCCCGAGGGCTCGCCCATGGCAGGCGAAATGCACATGACCGTCACGTTCCGTGAAGTCATGGGCGGCACCGAACTCCACATCGTGCAGGAAGGCGTGCCCGAAGTCATCCCAGTGGAAATGTGCTATCTCGGCTGGCAGGAATCACTCGCGCTGCTCACGCTGCTCGTAGAGCCGGAGATTCCCGACGAAGGTTGATGCGCGCACAGCCACGGCTTTTATTACTTCGACGCTCGTGCACCGGTCAACAGCTCACTTCTGCCGCTTCAGACATTCGGCAATCGCGGCGGCGAGGTGATTGGCGATCAGCGTGTTGCCCGCATCCGTGGGGTGGATGTTGTCGTGCGTCAGAAAGCCGGGCGTTTGATGCTGCACCGTGCCGTCGAGCCGCACCTCGCAGTTGTGGTTCATCAGGTACGCCAGTGAGATGGTGCGCAGATCGACGGTCGCAACGCTCGCGCGTTTGGCGACGTCACGCGTGATCTGGGCAAACTGGTCCAGCCGTTTGTCCAGCGGATTACCGCCATCCGGCCTCTCACCGACAACCATGAGCGTGGCGACAATCGGCGTGGCATTGGCGCGCTTGGCGGCGTCGATCAGCTCGACCATCGTTGCACGGAACGCGTCCGGCTCCGTGTTCAACCAGTTGGCATCGTTCACGCCGATGAAGAACACAACAATGTCCGGCTTGTCCTGCTGCAACAACGTCGCCAATGATTCCTGCTTCTGATCGAACAAACCACCGGCGCCATCGCGCAGGTGCCGGGCGCCTCCACCGTTGATCCCGCGGTTGATCAGCGTCACCTTTCCGGCCGCACCACCGTTTTGTTCGACGGCTTTCTGGAGCAACCGGAGGTAGCCGCCCTGCCAGGTGATCGAGTCGCCGAAGAACGCGATCGTGACATCGCCCTTCAACCCACCGACTGCTTCGGTGAGCTGCGCCAGGCCATCACTCTCATATATTTTCGCACGACGTTGCACAGCCTGAGGCGAAAGGTCGTAAGGTGGGTCCACCGGCCGCACCGGTTGGCCGGGTACCAGCGCCCCACCACTCCCCTTGCGCGCCCGGTACAAACCGGGCGGCGAACCTTCGGGGTTGCTGAAGCCGATCTGTGCCAACTGCTTACTCGTCAGTCCCGAGCCGTTCCTGCCAAACGTGAGGACATCCTCCTTCGCCCAACCACGCACGATCAGTTCGCAGCCAGGCTGCCATGTCATCGTACGGCTGTCCGCAAAAGTAAGATGGTTGGCGCCTTCTCCAAAGATGATTTCACCGTTGCTCTGCAGTGATAGCGTGCCGAGCGTTTCGCTGTGGCGATCCAGATCCAGCGTCGCCAGGTGCTTGCCCGAAAAGGTGATCGGCACATCGTCCGCGATCTGATCCGAAGCCTGCCACGTGATGCCCGCCCAGTTGCTTTCGCCCATGATGACGGGGCCGGCAATCGCCGTCACGCCCTGCGGCTTGGCAAGCACGAGTCGGCCGTGCTGGATCACCAGCTTGCCCGAAAAGGTGTTGGGCTGGTTGCCTTCAAAGAACGATGGTCGTTTCTGTGACGGTCCGGGGTCGCCGCCCTGCCAGATGATCGTGCCGGTTCCGCTGATGATGCCGGCGAAGTGGACGGTGTTGCCACCGCCGGTGTTCATCGTGAACGTATGGCCCGCCACATCCAGATCACCCGTTATGCGACCGGTGCGCCAGCCGAACGTCGTATCGTCGACCAATCGGTAGCTCACCCCCTGACCGTGCACTTCATTGGGATTCTCGATCGCACCGCTGACGCTCACAACCTCAGCCGTCACGTGTCCGACGCCGAGCACAACGCCCAAGAGAAACGCGAACGACTTGACCATTGGTGATACTCCCTGGTGGTGCGGCCCAGCCACGGTTATGCGCTCTGTTACTGATTCGACGGGTTCTGTTTCTGATGCTGCTCAACCAATGTCTGGATCTGTGCCAGCACTTCGGGGTGTTGTTGAGCAATGTCCCACTTCTCGCCGGGATCACGCCCCAGATGATAAAGCTGCGGCGTGTTGTGACGCTGCAGCGGCGCATCCCAGTGAGGACGCGTAATGAAATGCGCCTTGTACGCCCCCAATCGCACCGCGGCGAGTTCCGACTTGTGATAGTAGAACATGTGATCGCGCGGATGTTCGCCTTCACCGAGCAACGTGGGCGAAAGGTCATAGCCATCGATCGGACGATCGGTGGGCGTTTCCGTTCCGACGAGCGCGGCAAGCGTCGGCAGCATGTCCAGCGACGAGCCGATCTCACCCACCACGCCCGGCTTGATCCGCCCCGGCCACCACATGATCGCCGGGACGCGCATGCCCCCTTCCCACGTCGTGCCCTTGCCCTGCTTGAGCATGCCGGGCGACCCGCCCATTTCCTTGAAAATCAGCCACGGGCCGTTGTCGGAGGTGAAGACGACCAGTGTGTTGTTCTCGATGCCCAGTTCACGAATCGCCGCGAGGATCTCGCCCACCGAGTGGTCGATCTCTTCGATCACGTCGCCGTAGATGCCCGCTTCGCTGCGGCCGACAAACTCGGGCGAACGGAACAGCGGCACGTGCGGAAACGACTGCGCGTAATAGATGAAGAACGGTTGATCACGTTTCTCGCGCATGTAGGCGATCACCTCATCGGTGTATCGCCGGGTAAGTGTCGTCTGGTCCGGCGCACGCTCGAGGATCTCCTCGTTGCGCATCAACGGCAGATTCCAGTATTCGCTTTTGGGTTCCCGGAACGCATCGGGCCACTTGAATCCCGCCGCCGGGTTCGCATCCATGTCGTTGGAATACGGAATGCCGAAGTAATAATCGAACCCGTGCGATGTGGGCAGGAACTGCGGCAGATGCCCCAGGTGCCACTTGCCGATGCACGCGGTGGCGTAGCCCTGCTGCTTGAGCAGCGCAGCGATCGTCACCTCCGACGGCGGCAGGCCCGTTGTGCTATGCGGGAAAAGCACATCGGTCACGCCGGTGCGCACCGGCAATCGACCCGTGAGCAGCGATGCGCGGCTCGGCGAACAGACGGCCGAAGCAACGTAAAAGTTCGTCCACTTCTGACCTTCCGCCGCCATGCGATCGAGGTGCGGCGTCCTGATCGATGGATGTCCGTAACACCCCAGATCGCCGTAGCCCATGTCATCGGTGAAGATCACCACCACGTTGGGCGGTCGGCGCTGCTCATCCTTCACATGAGCGGCGGCCGCTACCATGGCGTGCAGCAGGCCCACGGCGAAAACGGCGACAAGTGCGAACATGGTGCGGCGATACGGCACGGAATTCTCCTGCTTGGCTAATCGTTCCGGATCAGCAATACGCACGACACACAAACCCATCATCGTACGCGCTACTGCTTTCGGAATCCCGGGCGGGTGTGCTTCTCGATGATCTGACGCAGACGATCGCGCATCTGCACCTGTTCATCACTGAGCGTGTTGCGGTCGAGCGGGTGCTGTTCCATCGGATCGCTCGCCAGATCGAAAAACTTCCCGCTGAAGTAAAGCTTGTATCGATGGGTGCGGGCGAACTCCCCGCCAACGTTGTTGGGTGTGTTGAACGCCCACCACCAGACGTACATCCAGTCGCGCATCTCGGCTTCCTCGCCGCGCAACACCGGCGCAAAGCTCTGGCCATCGAGCGACAGATCGGCGGGTGTCTGAATTCCCGCAATTTCCGCCAGCGTGGGGAAGAAGTAGGTGAAGCAGATCAGATCGTTGTTGACCGCACCCGCGGGCACGACGCCGGGCCAGTTGGCGATCATCGGCACGTGCGTGCCTGCGTTGGTGGAGGTACGTTTGCCGCCCGTCACCTCGCCGTGGCGCGTGCGTGACACCACCCCGGGTGCGGTGCCGTTGTCGCCGATGAAGATGACCAGCGTGTTTTCACGCAGTTCCAGCTCATCGAGCTTGTCGATGATCCTGCCGACAATTTTGTCCGTGTACGCGACCATGTCGGCGAAGTATTTCGTATCGCCTTGACCCGGTCGCTCGGTGCGATCGCCCCGCCGTGCGGTCGGATCCCAATCGGGCGAATCCGGCGTCGGCTCAAATGGCCAGTGCGGCAGGATCATCGGGTAATAAACAAAGAATGGCTTGTCGCGATGTCGTTCAATGAA
The DNA here is from genome assembly GCA_964511575.1 of uncultured Phycisphaeraceae bacterium. Classification (GTDB taxonomy): domain Bacteria; phylum Planctomycetota; class Phycisphaerae; order Phycisphaerales; family Phycisphaeraceae; genus CALKHT01. The sequence continues at coordinate 14,353 of CAZEFM010000068.1, forward strand.
GTCGGTGACGTGGTTGCTGACGATGTCCGGGCCGTACTCCCCCTGATCGAACGTGACGACCCGCCCGTTGACCTCGAGCGTGGGGTTGGGATAGCGGTTTCCCAGCGGGTTGTCGCCCGTACCTTTGCGCGTGAGTTGCCAGAGGCAGTATTCATCGAAGCCGAATCGGTGCGGCGCCTCGAGGTCACCGCCGAGTTGCCACTTGCCGCCGATGAAGGTGGCGTATCCCGCTTCCTGAAACAGGTTGCCGAACGTGTAAATCCCCGGATCCATCTCGCCGAAGCCGGTGTAGTTGCGGCTGTTGTATCGGCCGCTCATGATCTGCACACGGCTGGGCGTACAAAGAGGAAGGGCATGCGCTTCATCGAAGCGCATGCCCGTTCGAGCCAACTCATCCAGTCGCGGCGTCCGGTAGGATAGCCCGCCGTTCGCGCCGACTGTTTCGTAACCCATATCATCCGCCATGATGAGGATGATGTTGGGTCGTCGCGTTTCCTCGGCCTTGATGGGGGGCGATGCAACACATGCCATCACCCACATCAGTGCCGTGATCAATCCAATCGTACGGAACACGCGACCTCCATCTCCCATCAGTCACGACGTCGCTTGAGCATCAGCAGGCCGCCCAGACCGATCAGCGCCAGGCTCGCCGGTTCGGGAATGACGTTGATGTAGCCATCACCAATCACGAAGCTGCTGTTGGAGCTGTTGTACTGACCGGCCGCCATCACCTGACCATCGACGATGAGGCTCGACACCGTCAGAACACCCGCGTCGCCGTTCTCGCCGTTCACACCGATCACCCAGGCGCCATCGACCAACTCATACCCGCTGGTGTTGACGATCGAATTGGCGGCAAGGGTCAGGCTCGCCACCGTGTCGGTGTAGCCGTTGAGCGTGAGATATCCCACACCGGCCCCGCCGTTGACGACGATGTTCGCGATATCGGCGATCTGGTTATGTGCGTGCCAGATCACATCCGCAACGCCCATGGTCGCGATGACGAGATCGCCGGTAATGGCGGTGACGTTGTCCGGCTTCAGCAGGTGCAGAACACCGCGCTCCAGCGTCGTCAGCCCCGTGTAGGTGTTCGCGGAGGTGCCGCCGAACCCCAGGTCTCGTGGACGCCAGGTCGGGTGGAACACTTCATTCCTGCCTCGCAGTTCGAGGTTCCCTTCGCCGGAGATCACGCCGTTAAGACGGAAGTTGTTGCCGCTGCCGCTGTCGCCTCTCAACGTGTAGCCGTTGAGCACGATGTCGAACTCGGCATTCTGGGTCTCCCAGCCCAAAGTCGTGTCGCCGACCAGGTTCGCCGTATCACCGGCGTTGAGCACGAGGTGAGGTTCATCGTGCGGACCGCTGATATCCACCACGTCCGCCGAGGCATATCCACCCGAGAACGCCATCATCACAGCAATGAGCGTGCACTTCGAAGTCTTCAACATGTCGTACTCCTCTTTCTCGTCGAAAAGGTAATTCTGTCGTCCGTTACAACAACATGCGAGGATTGCGATTCAGCGGTGACGCCGCTTGAGCATCAGCAGGCCGCCCAGACCGATCAGCGCCAGGCTCGCCGGCTCGGGAACCGCGACGATCTGCACAGCGGTGATGCCGAAGTTGTTGACAGCCGTCGCACCAGGCGCG
>CAZEFM010000068.1:16096-20603 GCA_964511575.1 uncultured Phycisphaeraceae bacterium
CGCGCTATCCGCTTTGCGATAGCTCACGGCCTGCACGCTACCGTTCACATCGATGTCCACCGTCACGGGGTTCGGGCCCTCGCGGCCGTAGTACACCACAACGGTGTAACCATCCGGTGCGAAAGCATCCAGACCCGAGAACGTGAGCGTCGGGTTGCTGGAGGCGTAGCTGTGCATGAGCGTTTCGTCGGGCGTCGTGGGCGCGTTATCCATGCGCCACGAGTTTTCCTGATTCACGTGAGTCCACCCGACGATGGAAACGCCGCTGTCGTTACCGTCCGAATCCACCAGCGCCAGCGGAACGGCGCCGGGGAACTGGTCGTTGCCCGCGTGGTTGTTCCAGTTGGCCTGCGCGTACCCCGGTGCACCGGCGACTTCTTCGGCATTCAACGCACCGCCGGAGTACGTGAAGTTCCAGCCCACGATGGCCGCTTGTGCCGGCGAAGCGCTCAAACCAGCCGCCGCGGCAGCTCCCACAACCGCCACAACTGCTTTGCTGATAACACTTTGGAATTTAAAACGAAGCATTACCAAACCTCCTGGAGAGGGGCCCCACCGCCGCCGGCACACATCCGCCGGCCGTTTCTCCGAATCCGAATGTACCTCGAGCCGATAAATTGTCAACTGAATTGCCAAAAAATTTTCTGCGAAAATATACGAAAACCAGTGGCGTATTTTCCAACATGAGTTAACATGGAGACATGAGTTCCGCCATCGTCAACCAGCAGATGATTGCCGAGCGACTCAGCATTTCCGTCGCGACCGTCTCCAAAGCACTTCGAAATCAGCCGGGCGTCAGTTCCGAATTGCGCGAGCGCATCGCCAAGGCGGCGAACGAACTGGGCTACCGTCGCGGGCGTTCCCGCGCCGGCCGAGCACCCGCGCGGCGCAGCGTCATGGTTGCCGCGCTCATTCGCCAGCCGCTCGACCATGGCACGGGACGTTTGCCCGAGTACATGGACGGCCTGTGCGAAGCCGCATCCGAATACAACGCGTCGATGATCGTGCAGACGTACAGTTACAAGGTGCCGGTGGATCGATTGTTTCTCAATCCGGCCATGCAACCGCCCGCCCTGCGTGAAGGCAAGGTGCAGGGCATCCTGATCGGTGGCGAATGGCCCCTCGAGATCGTCGCGCAGCTCGCACAAAAGCATCCGTGCATCTGTTTCCCCAACGATTTGGAAGTCGATGTCGATGTCGTCGGCCTCAACGTGATGCGCACATCCCTGCAACTGGTGCGGCACCTCATCAAGCTGGGACACGACCGCATCGGTTTTCTCGGCCGATGCGATGCCTTTGCATGGGCGGGCGAGCGTTTCGCCGGCTACGTCGGTGCGCTGAGCAAATCCGGGCTGACCTACGACCCGCGCTGCGTGATCGACGTCGATGCGGTGCCCCTGATGCAGGAAGGGCATGAAGCGTATTGGAAAAAGGTCATTGAACAGGTCGATGCACAACGCCGTGCGGGTGTGCGTGCATGGATGTGCTCAAGCGATTGGCCGGGTTATCAACTGTTCCGCGGCATGCTCGACCGGGACGTGCGCGTGCCGCAGGACATCTCCATCATCGGATTCGACGACAGCGAACCGGTGACACTCGGTTGTCCGCCTTTGACAAGCGTGCGCATTCCGCGCGATGTCATGGGGGGTGCCGCCATGCGACGGCTGCTGATTCGCATTGACAATCCCGAACTGCCGGTGCAACAAACGCTGTTTCCCGGCATTTTCATCGATCATCAAACTGCGGGTCCTGCTGCGGATGTCGCATGAAGGAAAGAGAGAGGGAGGGCATTCGTCAGAAGAGAACACAATCACCATGCAGGCCGGGGCCAGATGGATCAACGGCAAGTGGAAAGATCAGACATGGCAACGGACAGTCGCTCCAACATGCAGGGATTCACCCTCATCGAGCTGCTGGTGGTTATTTCAATCATCGCGTTGCTGATCGCATTGTTGCTGCCGGCACTTTCGCGTGCGCGCATGCAGGCGCAGCGTGTTTCCTGTGCATCGAATCTGCGACAGATGACCATCGCCGCCACCTCCGGCGCCACCGACAACGATTCGGTCTGGTTCGAGCGGCGCGGCAACCTGCGCACCGACACCCATGGCTTCGTCGCGCATCGCACCGACTTTCCCCCGGCCTCCGACTCACGCGATCTGTGGGTCGGCTACATCAGCGGTTACACCGTCGACGGCGGCAGCGATGCGATGTACTGCCCCTCCATGGAGTGGAACACCGCCAACCAGTGGCCCTTTAACACCGTCACCTATCGCTGGGGCTACTACTACCTCGCCCACGTTCCCAGTGACTGGCGCTGGCACGGCACGCTGCCCCCGCCCGCAACACTGGAAGACCACCCCGCCACCAGCTTGTGGACCGACCCCACGCTCGGCAGCATCGAAAGCGGCTTGTGGACCATCAACGCGCACAGCTCATCACCCGGCGACGCCAGCGGTTTCGCCGAGGTGCAACCCGAAGGCACGCACTCGGCACGTGTGGATGGCTCCGTTCGGTTCTACAGCTTTGTCCATAACACCCCCGTTCAGGACCAGCCAGAGGTCGAATACAGTGTTCGACACAACGCCAACCCCGGCAACCTGCAGGGACGACCGGACATTTGATCCCGGCAGACAGATGGAGATGTTGCAATGTTGAAGAGGATGATCACGTTGACGTTGTTGATCGTCATGACGGGTTGGTTGCACGCCCCGTCGTTCGTGGCGGCGCAACCCGCCGACGTTCCGTTGAACCTCGTGCCCTGGCCGCAAACGGTCACGCGCCAACCCGGTGTGCTGACGCTCACGCCGCAGTCGCGCATCGTCGCCGCGGATCCCTCGCTTCTGCCTCTGGCGGAGGTGCTTGCCGAGGAGATCACCGCCGTCACGGGGCAAACGCTCGAAGCGGTGCAGGGCAGGCCGCGCGCCGGCGACATCTCGCTCGTCGTTGATCGCACGCTCAAGGATGAAGCGCACGAGGTCAATATCCGTCAGAACGTCGTGGTTCGCGGCGGCAACTATCATGCTGTCGCGCTCGGCACCGCCACCGTGCTTCAGGCACTGCAACAGGACGGCGACACGCTTCGGCTTCCGCGCATGACCGTCAAGGACCGCCCCGCCGCTGCGTATCGTGGCCTGCTCCTCGACGTGGCGCGCCAGCCGCACACCATCGACAGCATCAAACAGATCGTTGACCTGTGCCGTCTTTACAAGATTCGCTACCTGCAACTGCACCTGACCAATGACCAGCTTTGGATGTTCCCCTCCAAGGCGTTCCCCGAGCTGGGCACGCAGAACCATCCACCATCGGTCAAGCCTTACACCGTTGAGGAACTGAAGGATCTTGTCGCCTATGCCGACAAACGCAGCGTGACGATCATCCCCGAGTTCGATGTTCCGGGACACGCCGCGTCGATGGTTCGCACGCTGCCCGATCTTTTCGCCATCAAGGACACCAAGCCGTACATTCATCATGCCTCGATCAACTTCGCCAAGCCCGAAGTGATGCAGGCGGTGGAAACGATCGTGGGCGAGATGTGCGAAATCTTCCAGTCGTCGCCTTACTTCCACATCGGTGGCGATGAGGCGGACCTCGCGCTGGCGGACCAGAACCCCGACTTTCAGGCAGCGATGAAGGAGCACGGCCTGCAAAGCCCCACCGGACTCTACCGCCGCTTCCTCGTGCAGATGAACGACATCGTCAAGAAGCACGGCAAGCGAACGATCGTGTGGGAAGGCTTCCACCGTGGCGGCAAGGTGAAGATCCCCACCGATATCACGGTGATGGTGTACGAAGTCGCCTTTTACGACCCCCGCCATCTGGTGGAGGATGGCTACGAGGTGATCAACGCATCGTGGACGCCGCTCTATGTCGTGAAGCAAAAGGTGCGACCCGCATCCGAGATTTACGCCTGGCACATGTTCCAGTTCAAGCAGCACGGCGCCCCCGCCGAAGCGCAGGGCGTCATCGTTCCGCCCACCAAGCGCGTCATCGGCGCACAGATGTGTGCGTGGGAACAGCCGCAGGACATGGAACTGCCCAGCCTGCGCGGCCGCGTCCCAGCCATGTCCGAACGCATCTGGAATCCCAATGCGGGCAAAAGTTTCGATGACTTCGAAAAGCGGTTCACCGAAACCGACAAACTGCTTGAAAAGCTCGTGAACTGAACCACCACCCCGCCGCCGGTGTATCCCCTTCACACCGGCGGCGGGGCTATCTTTTGATGCACACGCAAACAAGCGCCGCCACACGACTCCCCCGCTTCATGCAACCGGCAAGCGACCAGGCCTTGCCTGAGCGCAGCAGCACACCGCCCTCATTGTCCCCGACGACGTAAGCCATTCGCCCCCATCCAGCGCTATCATTCCGCTTTCGACCGCCGCAGCAGGGCACCCCAGCCCCCGCGTTGCCAGCGCAACGGTGCTCCGGTTATCCTCGGGCGCACAACGCCTCCCTGCCCCGGTAGCTCAGCTGGATAGAGCAGCGGACTTCTAATCCGCAGGTCAGAGGT
>CAZEFM010000069.1:0-20138 GCA_964511575.1 uncultured Phycisphaeraceae bacterium
TCTGGCCGCTGGCATCTGATTGCTGTCCTCTTTCCTAATAGCGTTGCATGTCGGGTTCGATTTCCAGCGCCCAGCGGTCGATGCCGCCGGCGAGTGATTTCACGTTGTCGAAGCCCTGCTGTCGCAGGAATGCGGTCATCTGCAGCGAGCGGATGCCGTGATGGCAGTAGACGACGATACGACGACCCGCCAGCGGCTGCAGGTTGGGCAGTTGGGCGACGGCGTCCTGAATCGGCGCGAAAACGCTGTTGGGCAGACGCACCAGTTCGTGCTCGGCTGGGGTTCGACAGTCCAGCCATACCACTTCTTCGCCCGAATCGATCAGCGCCTTGACCTGCGTGGGCGTGATCTCCCATCCTTCGATCGGCGGGGGGAACCGGCCAACGGGGACGGAAGCGCGGTCGCTGGTCATGCCGAGGGTTCCGAGGCGTCGGGGGTGTCCGAAGCAGCTTCCGAAGTGTCGGCGGGGGCGTCGGTGGACGGTTGCGCTGCATCTGCGGATGTTTCGGCAGGCGGGGGCGTCGCCGGGGCAGGTTCCGGGGGGCCTTCCAGCCGTTCGACGTGGGTGTAGGGGTCGAGGTTCACCACGACGAGCTCGCCATCCTCCTTGCGGAGGGTGAGCCGATCGAGCCAGAGCTTGTCATCCTTGGCGTGGGCGAACCATGAGCCGGTCTTGAGCTGCTCCGCACGGACGACGCGGCCGACCACCTGCGTGGTCCAGACCTCATCGCGCTGGGGGATCTGCTGGGTGACCACCACCTTTTCGCCGGGCACAAACGTCTCGATGGGTTGGGGCATGCTGGACACGAACGACCTCGTCAATAAAAGACCGCCGATGCGGCGGGGTCAGCATACTTTAACCCGATGGGGGGGAAATGTCCCGTGGTGACGGGGGCGTGATGGGAAGAAGGTCGCCCCGGGGGAGGCTAGCGCTTTGGGCCAGGGTGGGGGATTTGCCGGGGGAGGTTTCGTGGATGGGCGGTGATGGCTTGCGAAATGGGGTGGCCTAGCATCGTGACGGGGCAAGTGTCCTCATCTATGGAAGGAGCGTTGCGATGAATCTTCTGACCTGGGCCATTCTCTTTCTGGTGATCGCGATCGTCGCGGCGATCTTCGGCTTCGGCGGGGTGGCGACGACCGCGGCGGGCATCGCGCAGGTGCTGTTCGTGATCTTCATCATTCTGTTCCTCGTGGCACTGATCGCCAGCTTCATGCGGACAAGGACGTAGGGGGGAGTGGTGAGTGGTTGTGGGGGTGGTGGAGAGGTTGTGGACAGGGCGTGGGGAACGGGGTGAGCGGCGATCGCGCTGAGATTTTTTTGGGCGGCAGGTGTGGTGGGGGGCGACACGGTACGCGTGGGAAGATGGCGTTGGCGTCGTCTGTGCTGTGCCGTTGGGTGGGGGCGATGCGTGAGCGGCGAGTTAAGGCGGTGGGTGAGCGGGAGTTGTGGTCGTTGGGTGCCGTCGCCGCGCGGTGTATCGGCGGCTCGATGGGGGCGCGGCAGGACAGGTGATGCGCGTGCTAAAACACGCTGGGTGAACGTTTTTCAGCGAAACGCGCCGGGCGCGGCATGCGCACGATTGGCCTGCCGCGATGAGGCGGGCGCGGGTATAATGAGATGTGCCCCCCGAGAATTGGCGAAGGTGCCGCCGAGCGATCTGACTTTTGCCAGTGTCATCCAACTTCGGGAGCTCAAAGAGCACCGATCACTGATGGAATGACTGGCGACCAGGCGCTCGGCGGCTCTTCCCTGAACCTGTCCGAGCTCGGCATGGTCAGCTCACTCGACGGGCGGCGAGTCCGTTCTGCCTTCGCCTTCGACAATTCCGGGACGCCCCTTTCGGTTCGCCGCGGCAATCACCTTGGGTCGAGGCCCAACACCGCCCTTCGTCGGCGGATGGGGATTTTGGATGGCGGGTTGAAGCGGCGATCCGTGCCTTTTCAACCAGCAATCCTCAATCCCTCCCCGCGCTCAACGGATTGCGTGTTCCGAATTCCCCATCACGGCCCGATTCAGCGTTCCCTGCTTCATCAATCCGCAATACCGGAAATCCCCGCAATCCCTACATCCCCCGTTTTTTCATGGCCCGCCTGGGGTTCATCAGAATCCCGGGCCGGGTGCTCAAGATCATTTCCAGATGCTCACGCCAGGCTTCGCGATTGCGAATCTCCAGATGATCCTTGACGCCCAGCAGCACCACTTCCGATCCCAGTTTCGCTCGATCAAGGAGGTTGTCCGGCAGCCGGACGCGTCCCTGCTTGTCGAGTTCGACCTGCCTCGAGAGGCTGAACATCAGCCGTTCGTATGCCAGCAGCTCATCCGGGTCGAGCTCGCTGTGGTCGAGTTCCTCCGCCCGCTTCTCAAACCCCTTTTCGGTGTAGAGGCACAGGCACTGTCCTTCGCCGAGGGTCACATACATGCGAACGGGTTCATCACTGTCGCCGCGCTCCCGCTGCACCAGCGCCCGAATCTCGGACGGGATGGCGAGGCGGTTTTTGGCGTCGATCGTGTGCTCATATTCGCCGGTGAAAACCAACACGTGTTCCCACTTGGACCTTCGTTTCAGGTCAGTGATGGGAATATACCCCACTTCGCCCCACCATGCAATACCGGACGTCGCGTTGATGTGGAAAATTCAAGTTTTCTGGTAAGCTCGGGAAGCGGTTGAGTGTGACGGCGCTGCTTATTGGACAGAGGTGTGTTGTTGCCGTCGTGCAGGGTTGGTTCTCTTCGTGCCGCGCCATCTATATGAAGGGTTGATTGATGCACGTGTCGCGTTGGCCTGGCTTGCCTGTGCTGTGGGTGGGGGTGGTTTGCTGGACGTTGTTCGCACTGGGGTGCGATGGTGTTGTGTCGAGTGAACGGCGATCGTCGCCCGACTTCGCCGCGACGCCGGCGGCGGCGACTTCGGAGCGAAACGATGCGCCGGTCGCGCTGGAGGATGATGCTGCCGATCGCGAGACGAATGGTGTGGCGGAGGTGGTGGAGGAGCCGATTCCACCCGCCCCAACCCATTACAAGGGGCGGCTCATCGCGCAGACGATGCACTGGATGGGGGCGGAGTGGCTGACGCGTGAAACGCGTGACAGCGAGGAGCACACCAGCGCGGTGGTGGAAGCGCTGCAACTTGAGCCGGGCATGACGGTGTGCGATCTGGGTTGCGGCAACGGGTATTACACGTTGAAGCTGGCGCGTGGCGTGTCGCCGGGCGGGACGGTGCTGGCGGTTGAGATTCAGCGCGAGTATTTCGGCATGCTCGAGCAGCGTGCAGCGGAAGCGGGCATCGACAACATCGAACTGGTGCTGGGGTCGGTGATCAACCCGAACCTGCCCAAGGCATCGTGCGATGTGATTCTGCTGGTCGATGTGTATCACGAGTTTTCTCATCCCGAGCACATGCTGCGACGGATTCGCGAATCGCTCAAGCCGGAGGGCGTGATGGTGCTGCTGGAGTTTCGGGCGGAGGATCCGAACGTGCCCATCAAGCCCGAGCACAAGATGACCAAGGCCCAGATCATGAAGGAGATTCCGCCCAACGGGTTCAAGCTGGTGGGCGAGGTGAACACGCTGCCCTGGCAGCACATGATGTTCTTCGCGCGCGACGATGCGGAGATGGAAGAGGTGGAGCCGGCGAGCGAACACCTGGATGGGTGAGGGGGGAATGACGAAATTCGAATGACGAAGTAGACATGCATCATTTGGCATTCGTCATTGCGGCGACGCCGTCGCCGTGCATTTTAATCCAACGGAAATTGCGGGTTGTCCCGATGCGCGGGGTGATGGGGCGCGACCTAGCATCTTCCATGACATTCCGCGCACTTACACACAAGTTGGTCACCGCGCTGCTGGTCGCGCTGCCGTTGGTGATTACGCTCTACATCTTCTATTGGCTTTTGGCGCTGACGGAAGCGGCGATGCGCGGCATCATGATGATCGTCATGCCGGACGCGTGGTACGTCCCGGGCATGGGGCTGGTGCTGGGATTGTTGCTGCTGTTTTCGTTCGGGTTGCTGCTGCAGGCGTGGACGGTCCGGCGGCTGTGGATGGTGTTTGAAAGCAAGATCGAGCAGGTGCCGGTGATCAAATCGATCTACGGTGCGGTGCGTGATCTGATGAACTTCTTTTCGACGTCGGGCAACACCGATTTCGATCAGGTGGTGCTGGTGAAGTCGGAGCAGGTGACGGACGCCAAACTGTTGGGGTTCGTGACGCGGACGGAGTTTGATGATGTCCCGCCGCAGTTGGGGGCGAACGACTGCATCGCGGTGTACCTGCCGATGAGCTATCAGTTGGGCGGGTTCACGGTGTTTGTGCCGCGACGGAACGTGGAGGCGGTGGACATGTCGCTGGAGGATGCGATGCGGTTTGTGCTGACGGCTGGGGTGAAGTCTCAGAAGTCGGCCATCGCGTTGCTGGACGAGGCGGCGGCGGCGGCGGTGTCGGAGGCGACGGAGGCGCCGCCCGAGCCGCAGGCAGCACCGCAGGCGCCGCCGCACACGGCGTAAGGGGGATAGGGGGACTCACTCCCTGCGTGGGTGAGCTTGGTTTTCCTGGTTGCGAATTTTGGTTGGGCGTGCTATTCAGGCGGTCCCGTGCCGGGTTGGTGCGGCGACGAAAGGTTGTTTCATGGCTATCAGGATCGCGGTGATTGGTGGGGATGGCATCGGGCCGGAGGTGATCGATGAGGCGTTGCGCGTGCTGGACGCGGCTGCGGCTCGGCACAACGTCAGCTACAAGACGACGCGATTGGATTACGGTTCCGCCCGCTACCTGGCGACGGGGAAGGTGATCGATGATGCGGAGGTCGAGGACCTGCGCAGCAACTACGATGCGATTCTGCTGGGTGCGGTGGGGCACCCGGACGTGAAACCGGGTGTGCTGGAGAAGGGGCTGCTGCTGAAGCTGCGGTTCGCGCTGGATCAGTACATCAACCTGCGGCCGGTGAAGCTGTACCCGGGAGTAACCTCGCCGCTGCGCGACAAGACGCCCGAACACATCAACTTTGATGTCATCCGCGAGAACACCGAAGACCTTTACTGCGGCAACGGCGGGATCGCGCGGATTCACACCGCCAACGAGGTGTCGACGCAGGAGATGCTTGCCACGCGGTTCGGGGTGGAACGTTGCGTGCGGTACGCCTTTGAGTTCAGCCGTCGCAAGAAGCAGGCCGGGCAGGGACGCGGGCAGCTCACGCTGGTGCACAAGACGAACGTGCTGACCTATTGCGGCGACACGTGGTTCCGCACGTTCAACGAGGTGGGCGACAAGGATTATCCCGATATCGAACGCAACTATCACCATGTGGATGCGTGCTGCATGTACATGGCGACTCGGCCGGAGATTTACGACACGATCGTGGTGCCGAACATGTTCGGCGACATCATCACGGACCTTGGCGCGGCGATCGCGGGGGGCATGGGCGTGGCGGCGTCGGGCAACCTGAACCCGGACGGCGTGGGCAACGGCGGCGGGCCGAGCATGTTCGAGCCGGTGCACGGTTCCGCGCCGGACATCGCCGGACAGAACAAGGCCAACCCGATCGCGGCGATTCTGTCGGTGGCGATGCTGCTGCGCGAGACCGGCCGCATTCAGGGCGACGGCGCGGCGATTGCGGCGGGTGATGATGTCGAGGCCGCGGTGCGCAAGGTATGCCCGCAGTTCACCGGGCAGAGCATGGATCGGCTGAACAAGGCCACGGGTGATGTGACGAAGCTGGTGCTGGAGGCGCTGTAGTCGGACGAGGGCTGACACCAGGTCGCCAAGGCGCGGAGATGCCAAGGGGGAGGAGACGGTTGCGGGGTTGCGCGCCGGCGACGAGGGCGCTTTCTGATCCTGATTGCTTGGCGATTTGGCGTCTTGGCGACGTTGGCGTCGAATCTCACCCGTTTCATTCAAGCACGGTGAGTTGGATGTCACGGATGACGCCTGTGGTGCGCCAGGTGGCGATGCCCAGGGGGAGCGAGGGGTGGACTTCGTTGCGGATGGAGATCTGGCGGTCGGTGGTGTCGACGTCGACCACCTTGTTGTCGTCGATCCACGCGGCGATGCGGCCGGGCGTGACCCGTAGCCGAATGCGATACCAGCGATCGTTCTCGAAACGCTGGTAGTGGGTGGTGTCGTTGTTGGCGGCGTCGAGGTTGTCGAGGCTGGACAGTCCGACGACGCTGCCGCCCCACCCGCCGATGATGAGCGAGCAGGCATCGTCACCGACCGGGAAGGTGAGGCCGCAGAAGAAATCGCCGCCCATCGCCCGTTTGGCTTCAAGGCTGATTTCGTAGTTCATGCGCACGACGTCGCCGGTCCAGGTGATTCCGGTCATGTCGTAGCCCATGGGCAGGACGATGCTGCCGTCGACGATTTCGACTTCCGCGCCGCCGCCGAAATCGGTGGGGGTCCACTGGCCGAGCGTTTTGCCGTCAAAAAGGCTTTGGATGTTGGATGACGGCTGGGCGGCAGCGGGGTCGGCGGGCTGGGGCGCGGGGCTGTCGACGTGGTTGGACTGGCAGCCGACGGCGACAAGCAGGGTCGTCGAGAGGGCGACGCCGAGGAGCCGTTGATGGAATAAATGGGCTGTGGGCATGATGGGCTTATGGTATAAAAGTTGAGGGTGATCGACCACGAAAGGAGTGAATCCGGTGCGAATGTCCAGCGTAATGATGATGGTGGCGTTGGCCGGCGTGTTGGCGTTCGTGGCTGCGTGGCAACCCGTTGCCGCCGATGAGAAGCAGGAGAAGCAAGTGCCCGCCGTGCTCGATTTCACGATGAAGCGCATCAACGGGGAAGAGGCGCACCTGGGTGCCTATGCCGGCAAGGTGGTGCTCATGGTGAACGTCGCCAGCAAGTGCGGCTACACGCCTCAATACGCGGATCTGCAGAAGCTGCACGAGAAATACGCGGAGAAGGGGCTGGCGATTCTCGGGTTCCCGGCGAACGAGTTCGGCGGACAGGAGCCCGGCTCCAACGAGGATATCGCGGCGTTTTGCGAGGAGAACTACGGCGTCAAGTTCGACATGTTCGCCAAGGTCGTCGTCAAGGGCGAAGGCATCTGCCCGCTGTATCAGTACCTCACCAGCGAAAAGACGAACCCCCGCTTCGCCGGCGAAGTGAAGTGGAACTTCGAGAAGTTCCTCATCGACCGCCAGGGCAACATCGTCGCCCGCTTCCCCTCCAAGGTAAAACCCGACAGCCCGGAAATGATCCAGGCGATCGAAGCGGCGCTGAAGGGGTGAGGCGAATCGGGCTGTGATCAGGTTGAATCAATGCGCTGCGGCCCCGCTTGATTCGTACTACTTTGCCATTTTGCGGTGCGCCGCTTCGTCGATCAGGCGGACGAGTTTGTCCTGCAGTTGGTGCATGTCGTGATTGCCGGCCCGGGCGTCGTTGATGATGATGCTGAAGGCGACGGTGCGTTCGGCGTCGATCTGGACGCCCTGATCGTCGTGTCGGGCGGGGTAGACGAGATAGCCGCTGAGGCTGCCCACGCGGTTGATGAATCCGGTTTTGCCGTAGACCTGGCCGTGCATGTTGCGGTTGAGTCGGCGGACGAGCGATCCGTCCTGGCCGGCGACGGAGAGGCTTTCGCGGTAGATGGGGCCGTACACCTCGTGCCGGTGCATCCAGGTGAGCAGGTCGATGAGGACGCGGGTGGTGACGCGGTTTTCACGGCTGAGGCCGCTGCCGTCGGCGATGTTCACCGCGGCCGCCGCTGCCGGCCCCAGCGCTCGTTCGCTGAGGAACGCCCGCACCGCTGCCGCCCCGTTGTGCCAGCCGCCGGGCGCGCCGGTGTACTGTCGGCCCATCCGCTTGAGCATCGCATCGGCGAAGAGGTTCTGCGAGTTCTTGTTGCACCGCGCCAGCACGGAGCTGAGCGGCGTCCGCACGCGATGCAGGACCTGCACCTCTTCGAACGCATCCTCGCCGCCGGCACGTTCCACCGTATCCACACGAATGCCGCGCTGTTTCAGTCGATCAGCGAAGATCTCGCCGAACGTCAGCGGCGGGTCGTGGATCGTCACCGTCGCCGCGGCCGTGCCCCGTGTGGGAACGTTGCCGCGAAACGTCAGCTCGTTGGTGCCCATCTGCCGACTGATCCAGAACGTCGCGTTTCCCGTGGCGGCGGTCACCGCGCGGTTGCGCGTCGTCAGCCCGGAATAGTTCGGTTCGATGCCGATGCGCGGCGCCTCGCCCACCCGTGTCGGCGACGGCTTCACCACCAGACAGTTGTCGAAGAAGTTGAACCCCGCCACCTGAGCGCAGTACCACTCGTTCAACTGGTTTGCCGGCCAGGTCGGGTGAATGAACTCCTGATCGAACACGCGATCGTCCACCACCAGTCGGCTGACATGGTTGATGCCGGCGCTTTTCACCGCGTCCGCCCAGACGTCGATGAGTTCATCGATCTCGTTCACTTCGGGGGCATACTGCTCAAGCAGCACCGGGTCGCCCCAGCCGGGGTCGCCGTCGCCTTTGATGACGATGACCGCGCCGCCGTCGGGCGTTTGGCCGGCGCGTTGCAGTTGCGTTTCGAAGACGAAGTCGTGCCCCAGCACGCCGATCGCCGCCGCCGAGGTCACCAGCTTCATGTTGCTGGCGGGGATCATCGGCTCATCGGGGAGGATGGCGACGAGCACTTCGCCGCTGGTCAGGTCCACCGCCGTGACCGACACCCTGGGGTTGCCCATCCCGGCAGCGCGAATGATCTCCTGCGCCTGAAACTGCACATCGGCGCGCGCCGTTCCGGCCGCCACCATGAACGCCACCAACCACGCCAGAACGATTCGCTGTGCCATGATGCTGAACATATCGTGGGAAAATGTATCCGATCTGAAAGGCATGATCGACCAACGCGGACGTCGCGGTTCAATCAATGCTTGATGCCGTGCAGCCATACCGCCACCGCAAACCACCGGGCAGCTCGCCGGCGGCATATTCGATGTGAATCACGCGACGGCTGCGCGGCTGGCTGGCGGGTGATGATGCGTGCAGCAGCAGCGGTCGCATCACCACAACGCCGCCCGCATCGGTTGTGCATGCTTGCTCGCCTTTCGTTGCCCGCCAGTTCGCAATCGCCTGCGCATCGAGGATGCCGTCGCGGTGCGATCCGGCGATCACACGCAGCGGACCGTTGTCCACGTCGCAATCGTCCAGGTGCAACCGCAGCGTGATCATGTTTTCGAGCGTTTCGACGGGCGGCTCGACGTGCACCACGCCTTCCTTCACCGACCACGGCCCGAAGCCGGGCACATCGATGCGCTGCTGCACGGCGATGGCGCGGTCCTGATGCCAGGTCACCTTCCAGTTGGCATCGGGCGTTTTGTTGAAGAGGATGCCGCGCACCGCGAAAGCATCGGGGCCGAGCACGGACGCGGCGATGTCGTGCAGCGGACCCTCCGCCGTCAGCATCGCCACGGCAGGCAGATCGAGCAGGTTGCGTGCCGCGTGCATCCGCCGGGCATGCTCACCGCCTGCCGATGCGTCCACCTCGGCCACTGCGGCACACCATTGGGCGAGCCTCGCCGCATCCACCACACCGGCCAACACGGCAAACCCCTGTCGGTCGATCAACGCTGCCAACGACTCAGCCATGGACGGCATCATACCGTGCGTTCACGGCTGGCTCGGTCGGTGGTCAGGGGGTGAAAGCGGTTCGCGCCGGGTCAACCGTTCGCCTCGGCAGTGCAACCGCGTTATGCTTCTTTTGGGGAAAATGCACTTTTTTGTTGGATGACGCATGGTTTCACGTATCACGATCATCGGCGACGGGTCCATGGCCACGGTCTGTGCCATGCTGCTGGAAAGCCAGGGTATGGCGGTGACGATGTGGGGGCCCACGCCTGATCACGTGGCCGCCATGATCCAGACCCGCGAAAACCGCCGCTACCTGCCCGGTTACCGCATTCCGCAGCCGATCCGCCTGACCAGCGACCCGGCCGTCGCCCTCGCCGAGCCGCAGATCATCGTCAACGCCATTCCCACGCAGTACATCCGTGCCGTGTGGGAGCGGCTGCGCTCGCATCTGCCGGCCGCGGTGCCCATCGCCTCCGTCGCCAAGGGCATCGAAACCGACACGCTGCTGCGTCCGACGCAGATCATCGCCGATGTCATCACCGCCCCGCGCGACAGCAACGACCCCGCCAGCTACCCCGACCACCCGGACCGCCCCGCACGACCGTTGGCGGCGATCTCCGGCCCATCGGTCGCCGATGAACTGGCGCGGTGCCTGCCCGCCACCGTCTGTGCCGCCAGCGACGATGAAAACTTCGCCAACCAACTGCAGAAGGTGTTCACCACCCACTGGTTCCGCGTTTATACCAACCGCGACCTGCTCGGTGTCGAACTCGCCGGGGCAACCAAGAACGTGATCGCCCTTGCGGCCGGCATCCTCGACGGCCTGCAGGCGGGCAACAACGCCAAAAGCGCGCTGCTGTCCCGCGGCCTGGCGGAAATCACCCGCCTCGGTGTCGCCATGGGCGCCAGCGCCGAAACGTTCTTCGGCATCGCCGGTGTCGGCGACCTCGCCACCACCTGCTTCAGCCCCACCGGCCGAAACCGCACCTGCGGCGAACAACTCGGCAAGGGTCGCAAACTGCAGGATGTCCTCAACGACATCCCCGGCGTCGTCGAAGGCGTGCCCACCACCAAGGCCGTCGTCCGGCTCGCCCAGCGCTACAACGTCGAGATGCCCATCACCACTGCCATCCACCAGGTGCTCTTTGAAGGCCTCGATCCCCTCGAAGCCATCAGCCAGCTCATGACCCGCACCCCCAAGCCCGAACGCGTCGGGTAACGGCACCGTCACGCCTGCGGCGATTCCCCGCGGGATAATGGACCTTTGCAACGCAGGTTTGGTATCTTGCGATGCATGACGACGACGCTGACTGATCGATACGCGGCTGCCCGGGAACAGCTCGACGCTGTGGGGCAGGGACACGTGTTCACCTTCTTCGAGCAGCTCCCGGAGGCGGGCAAGGACCAACTGCTGTCGCAGGTGGAGGACATCGACTGGCCGCGCATCGCGCAGTTGGTGGAATCGCACGTGAAGAACAAGCCGCACGTGTCGCTGCCCGACCGCATCGACCCCGCGCCGTGGTACCCGCATCAGCCCACCGCCGAGCTGCGCGACAAGTACCGTCAGGCACGGGCTTTGGGGGAGCAGCTCGTCCGCGACAGCAAGGTCGCCGCCTTCACCGTGGCGGGCGGGCAGGGCACCCGGCTGGGCTGGGACGGGCCCAAGGGCACCTTCCCCGCGACCCCCGTGCGCCAGTCGCCGCTCTTTGAGTGCATGGCTCAGTACATCATCAAAACGCAGCGCAAGTACGATGCCGTGGTCCCCTGGTACATCATGACCAGCCCGATCAACGATGCGCCGACCCGCGCGTTCTTCGAGCGGCACAACTACTTCGGCCTCGACCCCAACGATGTCGAGTTCTTCACGCAGGAAATGATGCCCGCGATGGACCTGCAGACGGGCAAGGTGCTGTTGGCTGCGCCCGATGCCCTTGCCCTCGCCCCCAACGGGCACGGCGGATCGCTCAAGGCACTCTACAAACGCGGCGCGATCGACGACATGCAGCGACGCGGCATCGAACAGATCAGCTACGTGCAGGTCGACAACCCGATCGTCCGCGTGGTGGATCCGCTTTTCATCGGCCTACACGCGCTGGATGAGGCGCAGATGTCCTCCAAGATGCTGCCCAAGGCCTACCCCAAGGAAAAGCTGGGCAACTTCTGCGTTGTCGATGGCAAGCTCACCGTCATCGAGTACTCCGACCTGCCCGATGAACTGGCCGAGCAGCGCACCGAGTCAGGTGAGCTGCGCTTCCGGGCGGGGTCGATCGCCATCCACGTGATTCGCGTGGATTTCGTCGCTTCGCTGAACGAAGCTGCCGAGGGTTTCCGCCTGCCGTTCCATCGTGCGGAGAAGAAGGTGGAGCACATCGACCTGACGACGGGGCAGTTGATCGAGCCGACGCAACCCAACGCGGTGAAGCTGGAGATGTTCGTTTTCGATGCGCTGCCGTTGTGCGACACATCGATTGTGTACGAATCGGACCGGATCGACGAGTTCGCCCCGATCAAGAACGCCGAGGGCGTGGACAGTCCCGAGTCGAGCCGACAGATTCAAAGCGAACGTGCGGGGCGCTGGCTCGAATCGTATGGGGTCAAGGTGCCGCGCAATAAGGATGGCGTGGTCGACGCCATGATCGACCTGAGCCCGCTGACCGCGATCGAACCGGAAGACCTGCGCGGCGTGAAGCTGCCGGAGGAGATCAAGCCGGGCACGGCGGTGGCGCTGTGATGCGATGTGGTGAGTTGGCGATGTGGTGATTTGGTGATGTGAGGCGCGACGCGTTGGCGCGGGTGCTTATTTTGATCGCGGACATTCCTCGACCATGTTGAACGCCAAGACGCCAAGACGCCAAGTCGCAAAGAAAAAGAGAAAACGGGGAACTTTGAAGGAAAGCGACGCGCCGCGTATCCCCGACTCCTCCTCCGCTTGGCAACTTCGTTTCTTGGCGTCTTGGCGTCAGAGTATGAACGCACGTTTCAGGTGCCTCGCACACAGCACCACAGAGCCGGATGCGGCGTCACATCACCAGATCACCAACTCGCCACATCACCACATCACCAGATCTCTCCGCTCCATCGCACCAACTGTTCGAACAGTCGCGCGTAGTCGCTGCCGACTTCGATGTCGATGCTGCCGGGCGCGGCGGCTTTGACGCGCTGGTCGCCCCAGTCGACCAGGCCGCCCACCCAATGCGGGGCGACATCGGTCGCCAGCGCTGCGACCCGGCCCCTGCCCGCTTCGCCCACCACCAGCAGCGGGTGGCGGTCGATCACCTCGAACGTGGCGGGGCCATCGGCCGCGGCGGCCCGGACGCGGTAACGCTCCACCTCGAGCACCACCTGCCCATCCGCCTTCGCGGTGAAGCGGTTGAACCCGCCGATGCCCGGCGGGGTGTGCCAGGGGAGCCCGGCCGTGATCGCGTGTTCGCCCACCGGTCGCACCAGGGCAGGCTGCGGGCAGTTGACCCGGTCGTCGGTGGGCGCGATGTGCACCGGCAGCAGGTCGCCCACGGGCGTGCCCGCCCAGTCGCCGCCCAGCCCGGTGAACGACTCCCACCCGCCGAGCATGAGCACGCCCATGCCGCGCTGGCGCACCGCGGCGACGATGCGGTCGTGGGCGGTTGGTTCGAGCATCCTGGCCATGTAATCACTGATGATGACGAGCCGTACCTCATCGCCGATGTCGCTGGCAGCCGTGGGCGCATCGCTGGGCCGGTAGGTGAAGGGCAGGCCCGCGTGGTGCAGGATGCCCGCCAGGTAAGCCGCCGCCGTTGTGAGGCTCGTATCGCCGAGGTAGAGGATCATGGGCGGAAGTTTGCGCCACCCTTGGCCGCATTGCAATTCGCTGTTTGTCGCAACCGCCTTTTTCCGCCCCTCTTGCATCGCGTGGGGGAACCATTAACATCCCAAGGTTTGGAATGAGCCCGGGAGAAAAGAGGACAGAGGACGGTTGTCAGAGGCCAGACCTCCGACAAACGGGCTTCTGAAGCCACCCTCCGACCTTGGCTCCGGTCCCCCCTTTGGAGTTGTCATGCTTAAAGGCAATGCCATCATCGGTCAGTCCGGCGGTCCCACGTCGGTGATTAACGCTTCCATGGTGGGTGTCGTCGACGCCGCCCGCCGAAACAGGAACATCGATCGCGTCTTCGGCATGCGTTTCGGCATCGAGGGCGTGCTGAACGACCACCTGCTGGACCTGGGCGCTGAATCGCCCGAAACGCTCAAGGCGCTGCGGCAGGCGCCCAGCAGTGCGCTGGGTTCGAGCCGGCACAAGCTCAAGGACGATGACCTGGAACCGATCCTCAAGCGCCTCAAGCAGTACAACGTCCGCTACTTTTTCATGATCGGCGGCAACGACACGATGGATACGATCCACCGCGTCACCAAATACGCCAACGAGCAAGGCTACGAGATGATGGGCGTGGGCATCCCCAAGACCGTCGACAATGACCTGTTCGGCGTCGACCACACGCCCGGATTCCCCAGCGCCGGCCGATATGTTGCGCTGAGCGTGCTGCAGGGCGGGCGATTGGCGCGCGACATGCAGCGCGTCGACCCGTTCGTGATCTTCCAGACGGTTGGCCGAAGTGCCGGCTGGTTGCCCGCGGCTGCGGCGCTGGGCAAGAAGAAGCCGGAGGATCCGCCGCACATCATCCTGCTGCCCGAGCGGCCGTTTGAAAAGGACCAGTTCCTCGCCGCCGCCGAAAAGGCGCAGAAGCGGTTCGGCTTCGTCTCCATCGTCTGCGGCGAAGGCGTGACGAACGCGGACGGCACGCCGCTGTCCGCGTCGCAGACGACCGACAAGTTCGGCAACGTCGAGTTCGGTGCGGCGGGCGGCACCAGCGCCGCGATGATGCTGCACCGCATGCTGTCCAGTGAGTTCGGTTGGCGCGGCGAGTTCCAGGTCACCGAGTCGCTGCAGATGTGCGCGGCCGACCGCGGCGTCAAGCTCGATTACGATGAGGCGTACGGCTGCGGCAAGGAAGCGGTGCGACTCGCCACCACCGGCGTCAGCGGCAAGATGGTCACCATCGAACGCCTCAGCAAAAAGGGCGAGCCTTACCAGGCCGGCTTCGGCACGATCGACCTGTCCGAAGTCGCCATCCACGCCCGCCCCATGCCTGACAAGTACATCAGCAAGGATGGCCTGTTCGTCAGCAAGGCGTTCCACGACTACGCCGCGCCACTGATCGGCGAGTTGCCCGAATACGCCTCGCTCAACCTCAAGAAAGCCCGGAAGTGACACGGGTGAGTCGTGAGTGGTGAGTAACGAACGGTGCGACCCCCCACCACAACCACGAATTACTCACCACGAACCACCCTCCCCCTCGGAGAAAGCCATGAACACCAGTGATGTGAAATACGTTCCCTTCGCCCTGCCCAAGGACATGCTTGCGACGGTGGAGGTGATTGCGAACTTCGACACCGAGCAGGCGGTCGACACCGCCGTCGCCATCGCCTCCGTGGGCAAGCTTTTGCTGACGGGTGAAGGCTCCAGCCGCATCTTTCCCGCGAAGCACGCCATCACCCAGGCGCGGCGGAACAACTGGCCCGTCACCCTCCACACCGAGGGCGGCAAGCAGGCGCAGCAGTACCCGCTCGCCGATTGGGCGGTGTTCGGCGCGAGCAACTCCGGCCGAACCGCCGAAGTCATCGGCCTGTTCAACGCGCTGCGCAATCAGAACCACCAGCACCTGTACAGCCTCACCGCCTTTGCCGACAGCAAGCTCGAATCGCTCGCCAACAAGGGCTACGTGCTGACGTGCGGCAAGGAAGGTTCCGTTGCTGCCACCAAGAGCGTCGTCGAACAGGCGCTCTTCTATCACGCGCTGCTCGAACACGTCGCCGGAAAGCCGACGCTCAGGAATCGTCTTGCCGATCTGGCGGGCTGGTTCAAGACCGCGCTCACGCTGACCATCGACAGCGACATCACCAACCGCGTCGCCAACGCCGGTACCATCTACTTCGCCGGCAAGAACGATGGCGTCGCTGAGGAACTCACCCTCAAGACCAACGAGATCACCCGCAAGCGCGCCGATTACCTCGAAGGCACCTACGCCGCCCACGGCATCGAGGAAATCATGGACGAGTCGGATGTGCTCATCTGGGTCGACCCGTTCGAAGACAGCGAAGCCAAGTTCGAGGAGGTGCTCGTCAAGGGTGTGGGCATGACGGTCATCGCCATCGCCGACCGCGACACGCGCTTCCCGACGATCCGCGTTCCCGAAGCGGGCGACCTGTCCAGCTACATCATGATGGCTGGCGGCTGGAACCTGCTCGTCGAAGCCGGCATCGCCCTGGACGTCAACCTCGACAAGCCCGCCCGCGCCCGAAAGGTCGGCAACGAGTTCGTCGGGTAACCACCGATCAACCCAGACAGACACGGATCAGGGATTGCGGATCGAACAGGTCCGCAATCCTTTTTCATTTAAGACAGAACCGCGAATGGACGGGAATGGCTGAACCACCAAGAACACCAAGGTCACGAAGGAAGGCAATGAAACAGGGTGTGCATGTGGATATTTGAAGCGTGGCCAAACGGGAGCGCAATCGCGTCCCATTCGCGTTGCTTCGCGGTTCTACGCCTGCCTTGCTTCGTGCCTTCGCGGTTGACGATTAAAGCAGTTCTTCGCGCAGGAGGGGGCGGCCGGCCTGGGAGACGTAGAAGGCGTAGATGCACATCCCCGCCGCCGCGGCGAGCGCTGCGTAGCCGGTCAGGGCGAACCAGGCGTTGGTGTTGGGCGTGAGCGGGAAGTTGTTCAGCAGCGTGAAGATCATCACCGCCGCCATCAGCGCCACCAGCCCGTGACGGATCAACACGTACGTCATCAGCGTCATCAGCCCCGCCATCACCGGCCAGCGGATGATCCAGTTCGGCCCCAGCAGCGTCGGACTCGACACCACCAGCACGAAAATCCCGATCATCAGCCACGGCTTGCGCACCGTCACGCGCAACAGCAGCAGCACCAGCAGATACAACAACGGGTAAAACACCGCCTGGAACTGCATCTCCGCAAAGTGCGCCAGCGAATACCGCGCGCCCATCAGCCGCATCAGATCGTCCGTCGATTCATACGCCGGCCGGGCAGGCGTGATCTCAAACGCGCCCTGCATGAACTGCGGCAGCGATGCGATCGTCCTGGGCACCCATGCCGGGACATACGGTGCCAACAGCTCCGGCGACAGATGCAGCACCCACACAATCACCACCGACCACGTCGCGATCGCCCCGCCGATCAGCACGTCCCGTCCGATCAACGGATCGCGGAACCGTCCGGTGAGCAGTCGGCTCCACGCGATGATCGTTTCGGGCCACACCCGCCGGAGGAACGGCTCCAGCGCCATGTAGAAGATCCAGATCTGTGCCGCACGGTACAGTGCATGTCCGCACGCTTCGCCGAAGAGCGCCAGCTCCGGCAGAAACTGTGGCACGTGCGTGGCGCGCAGCAGGATCTCCAGCAGGCTTGCCGCGAAGATGAACGCCGCCACACGAAACGCGCCGCGTCGGTCGCCGCGCCCGCTCTTGAGGTTGCGGTACGCCAGCAGCGACCCGAACGCCAGGCCGATCACGAACAGCGACGATTGCACCATCTGGCTCTGCTGCATGCGTCGCGTGGCCGTGCCGCGCGGGGCGATGGTGCTCGCCGCCGTCTCGCTGTCCGCCAGTTGGGCGCGCCACGGCGGCATGAGCGAGAAGTAGACGATCCTGCCGTTGTACGCCGCCGCGTCGATCTCCAGCACCACCGGCGGATCGCTGCCGTACTGCCCGATCCACGTCATCCGCCGGGAGGCGTACACCGTGGGCAACCGCTTGGGCGGCAGCTCAATGAAGTTCTCAAAGTTCAGATCCGCCGCCTCAAACGCCACCCGCCAGTCCGGCGGAGGCACGTTGTCGTCCGTCGTCTGCGCGTAAAGGTTGTTGTCCGGCACCTGCGGCACCGCCTGAAACTCCACCAGCCGTCCGTGCGGATCGAGCACCACGTTCACCATGCCCGGCACGCTCGGCGGCGGGTCCGCCAGCGTCGCACGCTGCGCCCGGGACGTCGGCACCAGCCAATGCGGGCTCTGCCGATACCAGAAATGCACCGCCGCGGGTTGGCCGCTCTTGAGCCGGTCCCAACGCTGCAGACTGTCATCCACATCCAACTGCTCGATGAAGTCGAGCAGCGGCTTGTTCTCGCTGAAGCCGTACACCCGATCGGTTGGCTCGGCGGTGTAGCCCAGCGACCGGATGATGTCCTCGGCACGGGAGGCCAGCACCTCCGGCGGGCGCGGCAGGGGCACGCGGTTGATCAGCGTGACGTGCGATGCCAGAAACACCGCCAGCATCATGCCGATGAGGCTCGCCGCCAGAAGCGCCATGGCGATGGGCGAGTGCACGACGCCGACCTCGCCCGCGGCTGCCACCATTTCGGGGCTGGGCGTCTCGCCTGCTTCAAGCGCTGCCGCCAGCGGATCGCCGCCCGGCAGTGCCGCCATCACCGCCAGCGCCGAACCGGGACGCTGACGCGGATCCTTCTCGATACATCGCAGGATGACGCGCTCCACCGCGTCGTCCATGTCCTCGATGATGTGCGAGGGGTGTGCCGGCGTCGCCGTGCTGTGCAGCCGTTCATACTCACGGGCGTTGCTGCCCTTGAAAGGCGGCCGACCCGTGAACATCTCATACAGCACCAGCCCCAGCGAATACAGATCGCTGCGGACCGACACCTCCTTGCCCGTCAACTGCTCCGGCGCCATGTAGGCGGGCGTTCCGGCTCGAATCTCCACGCCGGTCAGCCCCGTCATCGGCGCCGCCAGCCCGAAGTCGGTGATGCGCACCTGTCCCCGCCCGTCGATCATCACGTTCGTCGGCTTCAGGTCGCGGTGCAGCACGTTCTTGTTGTGCGCCGCCGCCAAACCGGAGCAGAGCTGCCGGGCGATCTGAATTGCCTTGTCCTTGGGCAACCGCCCGATGCGCCGCAGCAGCGAGGCCAGGTCCTCCCCGTCCACATACTCCATGCTGATGAAGACCTGCCCCGTCTCCGCATCCACATCGTGCTGCGAGGGTGGATCGGTCAGCGAGGTGCCCCGGCTGCTGTCGCTCACCCGCGACGCCGACTTCACGCTGTTGCAATACCCCACGTCGTACACGCGGCAGACGTTGGGGTGCGCGATCTGGCGCGCCATGCGCACTTCGTTGTGGAACCGGTCGAGCCAGCGCGTGTCCGCCTGCAGACGTGATGGCAGAAACTTCAGCGCCACCGTCTGCCCCAGCGTCAGGTCGTCGGCACGGTACACATCTCCCATCCCGCCGCGGCCCAATAGTGCCGTGATGCGATACCGATCGTTAATCAGCGATCCGGGTTCGAAGCGGCCCTGGTCGAGCAACTGGGTGCTCGTGGTCGAGGCGTTCACCTCGGCTTCGGCATCGCGGGCGGCGGCGCGGAAAAACACCGTGGCGTCCGCCAGAACGCCCGGTTCGAGCACCGGATCGAGAAAGGAACTGCCCGGCTGATGGTGCGCGAGCAATGACTGCACCTCGCGGCGAAGCTCCCCGTCGCTGCCGCAGGCCTCATCGAGAAACGCCGCACGATCCTCCGGGTCGCGTCGACAAGCCTCGAGAAACAACTGCTTGATTCGCTGGTGACGCTCGGCCGGATCGCTGAGTGTCATGGCGAGACGTCCTCTCGGGTCAGCTCGCGCTTCAGCCATGCGCGCGCCATCGTCCAGTCACCTTCGACCGTACGCTTGGACACCCCCAACACCTTGGCGACCTCTTCGACCGTCAGACCGCCGAAGAACCGCAGCTCCACCACCTTCGCCTGGCGTTCATCGATCTCCGCCAGCCGCACCAGCGCCTCGTCCAGCGCCAGCACTTCCTCATCGCGCTGCGGGCTGAGTGCGACGGCTTCGTCGAGGGCGATCTTGTGCCGACCCCCGCCACGCTTCTGGCGGCGGTGGTGCCGGGCATGGTCGATGAGCACGCGGCGCATCGCCTGAGCCGCCACCGCGAAAAAGTGGGTCCTGCCCTGCCAGTCGATCCGCGACTGGTCCACCATCTTCATATACGCCTCGTGGACGAGGGCGGTTGGCTGCAGGGTGTGGTTGCCGCGTTCGTGACGCAGGTACCGCGCCGCCATGGCACGAAACTCGTCGTACACCAACGGCAACAGCCGATCGGCCGCCCCGGCCTGGCCGGCGTTCAGTTCAGCCAGAATTTGCGTTGCGTCAGACATCGTTGCTACCGCCAAACGTCACGAAGCGAATGTCCCGCCGGAACGAAGATGTTACCCAAATCCACACCGCCATGCACCAATCGCCACGAGCCCGCGCGAAACCGCCGGTAGGGGAGCGGAGGTGGTCCGAGGAGGGTTGTTTGGATAAAATAAGGTATGGAGAGGCAATAGCCAGCGGACAGCGGACAGCGGACAGCGGACAGCGGACAGAGGACAGAGGCCAGTCGCCGGATGTCAATCGGCAATCGGCAATCGGCAATCCTCCCAATCCCCAGGCCCCAGGCCCATGACGCATGGCCCTCCCCCATGTCGTGTTTGTCGTGTTTGTCGTGTTTGTCGTGGGGGTGACA
>CAZEFM010000070.1:0-20098 GCA_964511575.1 uncultured Phycisphaeraceae bacterium
AGAAGACGATGCGGGCGATGCAACTCGGCGCGGAGTTCGGCGCGAAGATCTACGTGTTCTGGGGCGGACGGGAAGGCGTCGACACCGATGCGTCGAAGGATCCCGTGGTGGCGGTGCAGCGCAACCGCGAGGCGATGAACTTCCTGTGCCAGTACAACAAGGATCAGAAGTTCGGCTACAAGTTCGCGATGGAAGCCAAGCCCAACGAACCGCGTGGCCACATCTACAATGCGGTCACCGGGTCGTACCTCGCTTTCATCAACACGCTCGACTATCCCGAGATGGTGGGCGTGAACCCCGAATTCGCGCATGAACAGATGGCGGGATTGAGCTTCGTGCATCAGGTGGCCGCGGCGCTGGAGGCGAACAAGCTCTTCCACATCGACCTGAACGACCAGGAATCCGGCCGATACGACCAGGATTACCGCTTTGGCAGCGTGAACTACAAGGCTGCGTTCTTTTTGGTGAAGCTGCTGACGGACTACGGTTACAAGGGCCCGAAACATTTCGATTCGCATGCTTATCGCACCGCGGATTACAAGGATGTGAAGGCGTTCGCCGCCGGGTCGATGCGGTCGTACAAGGTGCTTGAGAGGAAGGTGGCGAAGTTCAACAGCGATCGCCGCATCCAGGCGCTGCTGCGCAAGATCAACCGCGACAACCGCAAGGTGCAGTCGCTCACCAGCCGCTATTCGAAGAAGAACGCGGCCGCGTTGCTGGACATGCCGTTCGATCGCACCAAGCTTGCCGCCCGCCCACTGCCTTACGAGGAGTTGGATCAGTTGGTGTTCGACCTGCTGATGGGCGCGTGACCTGTGCTGCGAGGTGTGTTGTAGCCGTGCGGTGGCTGCGGGTGACGCTTGCGGTCCGCAGGATCGGCGGCGGAGCGTCCCTTCGGCCCGCGGCACTGTCTTGGGCTTAACATCCGTTATATCGGGAACAACCGACACAAAGCGTGCCGTTTCACCTCAAAATGGGTGACCAGCTCCCACCGCGACAATCGAACGCCTCCTGATTCACGATAAATTGCCTATCGCCCGCAATCGTCCGCTGCGCCGCCGCGTTTGCGGTGTAGTGGCGCTGTTTGGCGCACTACAATAGAGGACCAATCGGCACGCAAGGATTGATAAGTGGGATGTTGAAATGCTGAAGCGGACGCGAATGGGTGCGCGGCGACGCGTGGCAAAGGTGGTGGTTGCGCTGACGTTGATGACGGCGGTGCTTCTGTCGACGTGGGAGGTGTACGCGCAAACCAGCGTCGAGCAGACTTATTTGCAGACCTGGTCCGCGCGGGAGCGCGGCGCGACGAGCGTCGCGGCGCGGCGGCAGTTGGCTTCGGACCTCATCGCTGCGGCCAGCGACGCCGAGCAGAGCAATGAGATGCGTCTGTTCATCTGTCAGCGCGCGTATCTGCTGGCAAGCCGTGACCGCGAGTGCTATCCACTGGCCGCCAAGGCGCTGGAGTTGATGCAGCAGATCGATCCGGCTACGCGTCTGGATGCGCTGCAGAAACTGCGACAGCTTTATCAGCGTGCCTATGAGGCGGGGCCTTCGCGCTATCTGGGCATGGGCATCGGTTATGCCGACGCCACGGTTCAGGTGGCGGAGCAGCGTCGACAGGAGATCGATGCGCGGCGTAGCGCCGGGGAGTTGCCGCCCGCGGATGTGATCACGGAACTGGCGGCTGTGCAGCGTGAGTATTCGATGGCGCAGCGAATCGTGCAGCGGGTGTTGATCAGCGCGCGAAGTCTGGCCGACTCGATGCGCACGCGCAACCCATCGGCACATCAGCAGCTCGTTTCGTTCATTGAACGCAATGAAGCGTTGGCGCGTGACATCGATGCCGCCATCGCTGCCACCGAGGATTACCAGTCGCAGCTTCAAACGCTCATGGAGGCGATCGACGCGTTCAATGCGAACCGCACACCGCTGCGTGCCGAGCGCGTCGCGCAGCTTTATCTGATTCACCTGGACTCGCCGGGCGAAGCGATTCCGTATGCTGAGCTGTATCTGGATGCTCCGCGGCTGGCGCTGTTGAAGCTTGCTGCTTCGTCGCGGAAGGACATCACCCCGGAAGATGCGTTGAAGCTTTCGCAGTGGTATGCGCAACTTGCGAACATGGCACCGCTGACGCATCGCCCGGCGATGCTCATTCGTGCGTACAACTTTCTGAGCCGTTGCAACGAAGGCTTCGCTTCCGCCGATGCGCGGTTCGCCACTGCACAGTCGACGCTGGCGATGCTGCGACAGGAGTTGGCTTCGTTGAACGTGGAGCCGCAACCGTTGACGTTGCGCGCAAGCGATGCGGGGGATGAAGCTGTGGCGGTGACGCCTCCTGCGCCGACACCTGCAAAGGAACCGACGCCCGTCACACCGCCGCGACAAACGCAGCCGACTCCGGTCGCTCAAACGCCGCGTCCCACTCCCACGGAGCCGACCGCCCAAGCGCCGCGTGAACCGGCTACGCCGATCAGCGCACTACCGACCGATCGCGCCGGTCGACCGATCGCCATGTGCGTGAAATGTCGCTTTGAGTTCAGCCCCCTGCCGGGCGACTCCACCACCATCTGCCAGCGCTGCGCCAGCGGCCGACGCAACATCTTCGACTTCGGCGATGAGTGAGGCACAGGCGTCGCGCGGCCAGCGCGCGGCACGCTTCACAACGTGGGTGTTGTCGACATCCAGCTTATCGCGGATCACACCGCCCGCGGGTGCGCTTCCTGATACGCTTCGCGCAGCCGCATCGTCGACAGGTGCGTGTAAATCTGCGTGGTGGAAAGCGACTGGTGGCCGAGCAGTTCCTGCACGCTGCGCAGGTCCGCGCCGTTTTCCAGCAGGTGCGTGGCGAAGCTGTGGCGCAGCGTGTGCGGGCTGATCGTCGCGTCGAGGCCGGCCGTCACCAGGTACTTGTCGAGCTTGCGGCGAACGGATCGACTGGACAACCGCCCGCCGTTTTTGTTGATGAACAGCGGCACCACCACCGTCGGATCGCTCGCCATGCGCTGACGCAGCCCGGCAAAGCGCGGGTCCGGTTCCAGCAGCGTCATGTAGTGCCGAATCGCCGCCATCGCGTGCGAACCCAGCGGCACGATGCGTTCCTTCTTGCCCTTGCCGCGAATGTGCAGCGTCTGGGCGATCTGATCCAGGTCGCTTCGGTTGAGGTCCACCAGTTCGCTCACGCGCACGCCGGTGGAGTAAAGCGTTTCGAGAATCGCACGGTCACGCGCGCCAAGCGTTTCGCGGTTGTCCGGCATCGACAGCAGTTTGTCGACTTCCTCCACCGTCATCGCCTTGGGCAGCCGCTTGGTCTGCTTGGGCGTGCGGATGAGCAGCATCGGGTTGGTTTCGATCACGCCGCGTTTGTGCAGCCACTTGTAGAAGCTTCGCAGCGTGGCGATCTTGCGTGCCGTGGTCGCGGGGCTGTAGCCGAAGCTGTCCAGATGGGAGAGGAACGCGCGAATGCCCATGGCGTCCGCCGCCTGGATGCGCTGCTGCACCGCCGGGTCGTCACCCACCGCTTCCGTCGCCACCGCCACGCCGCCAACCCCTGCCGCCTCCGCGTGATATTCGGCATACTGCCTCAGGTCCGCGCCGTAGCAGCGTGCGGTGTACGGGCTGAAATGCCGCTCGAAACGCAGGTAGTTGACGAACTGTTCAATGAGATTCGGTTGCTGCTCGGACATCGCTTGGGTTCCTTCCCGGTTGGGCATCCATTTAACTGATTGATTGAATTCGGATTGATGCATGGGCACGGCCGCGCTATTCGTTTCTCGGCGGACGGATGTAGCGCTGAAGCTGGCTGCTGAGGCGCTGCCCCATCTGGTGCGACAGCACCGCGGCGTCGAACCAGTCCAAATCGCTGTCGCCGCGCTGCACCATTTCCGCCAGGTGCGCCAGCAGCTTGGATTCCTGCCCTTCTTCGTAACGAAAGACATAGCGCTGGCCCTTCTTGATCAGGACCAGTTGCTTCGCCTCCGTCGCCGCATTCGCTGCGGAAGCATCAGCATCATGAGATGAGGATTCGGACATCGAACGCCTCCGAGCCTCTTGCAAGCGGCTCGGCGACGTGCCGGTCCGCTAAGGTGAGGGCTCAACCTGCGTGGGCGGCGCGATGCGCTGTGCTTCGGCCTTGAGAAGACGCCAGCACATCACGTAGCTCACAAATTCGCTGTACAGGTCCATGTTGATGCGATAATGCACCGCCGATTCACGCGTCGGCGCAATTCCCCGGTTCACCGCATATCGCTCGAGGTTCTCCCGTGTTCCGGGGCTGCGTGCATCCATCATCGCGCTGATCGCCACCACCGGCTGCGTCGCACTCGGCGCCGAAGGCAACGACATCTCATCCGTCGATGCACGGCTCAAACCGCGCACATCCAACGGCGATTCCTCGTACCAGTGACGCGGGTGCAGATACAGTTCCAACGCCACACCCATTCGCGGCGGGTCATAGGGGTCGTACGCACTGATCGTGCCCACCACCAGACCATCCGCGTTGAGTGCCGACAGCACGCGCAAAGCATCCTGCTTCGACGTCAGCTCGCGCAGACCAAGCGCCTCCATGGCGCGCAGCGTGCGGTTCACCGGCAGCACGTCCAGGCCGGCCGCGTTCTCCAACTGGTAAGCCACGTGGTCCGCCATCTTCACGCCATCGGCATAAAGCGAACCACTTTCGTTACGCAGCGGCGCCACCGCCCAGATGCGCCTCTCGCCGTACGGGCTGGACAGCCGATCCACCGGCTCCACCGGCGGCGAAACACACGCGCCCAGCGTCAGCACGACCAGAGTCAACATGACCTGTTCACTTGTCATGGCGTCCTGCCACATAGGTCGCGGTTCCACCGCGACGGAAGGTTTCAAAACCAGTGACGAACCGCGCTCACTTCGACACGCCATCCATCACACCATCAACCGTCAAACCACCCCCATCATTCCACCGGCACCGTCGCCGTCGCCTTCTCCGGCTCACGAGCGGTGTCCTGCGCGATCCGGAGCGCCGTATCCGGGCGGAGCGCCCAGATGTTCTCCTGGCCCTGCTTACCTCGGTTGGAAACGAAGTAGATCGTGCCCTGCGGCGACCAGACCGGCTGAAGGTTCGCAAACCGACTGCGCGTCAGGTTCGAGCGACCCGTCCCGTCCGCCGCCACCACCCAGACGTCCGCCTGCGTGGGCCTGACCGTTTCATCGGCCAAGGGGTCGATCACCGTGCAGAAAACCAGGTGCTTGCCGTCCGGGCTCCAGTCCGGCGTGATCACCGCTGCGTTCGTGCTCGAGGCAATCTCCGTCGGTCGAACCGCCTGCCCGTTCTCCAATTCAACCGTCCAGATGCTGAACCAACGCGTTCCCCGTTCCCGGGCACGCTGAAACACAATGCGGTTGTCCACCGGCGACCAGCGCGGAAACAGCCCGTTGGCAATGTATCGCTTCTGTGACGGGTTGTTGATGTCGATCACCACCAGCTCCCACTGGCCCGACTGCGCACCGTAGCTGCAGTAAACCAGTTGCCGGCCGTCCGGCGAGAAGCTCGGGTGAATGTCGTGCGTCGGCCCATCGGTCAGCTTCACCGTCTGACCGCCGTTCACTTCCATGATGTAGATGTCCCACGACCCGCTGCGATCCGAGCAGAAGGCGATGTGCCTGCCGTCGGGGCTGAAGGTGGGCATCACGTCGTTGGCGGGGTCGGCCGTGAGCTGAGTGATCGTGCTGCCATCGACACGCTTGAGGTAGATGTCGGCCGTGGCGCGATGTTGCGTCGAGGCATACACGAGCAGTTCGCCCGTCGGGTCCACCGCCGGGTCGAAGTCCGCGCCTTCTGTCGCAAAGGTGATCTGCGTGATGTTGTCGGGGCTGTCCAGCGGGCTCGAAGCGCCCGATTCCGCCACCGGAAGCTGGCCATACAATCCCAGCGGCGCCAGTGCCTGTCGTCCGGGTGAGGTCGTGACGAACTGCGCCTCGGCAGGTCGCCCCGTCACCACCGGTGCATGTCCGGGCTGCGGGGTCGACGCGCCCAGAACCGTGGCGTTCACCCGGTTCTTCTCGTCGGCCTGCGCTTCGTTCGCTTCCCGCTGGGCCGCCAGTTCCGCCTGGAACTTGCGATATTCGCGGTCGCGCTTGCTGTCGCCCCCGCGACCGGCGCCAAACGTGCTGTTGTACTGCAGCGAACAACCCGGCAGCGCCATCGCCGCCACCAGTGCCGCCACCTGAAACGTTGCTCGCATCTTCATGCCACTATCCCTTACAGGCGGCCTTACCGGTACAGATGGCCTCCCAAGGCTCATCGGGTCCAAATACCCCCCGACTTCAGTGGCGCGGCCCCAATCGCTCTTATCGGACGACAACCAACCCGCACTTGAACGAGCGGCAACACCGCCAAACACCTGCTATCCCAGGGAAAAACCAACTCGAAACAACACGATGTGAACCCCCGTCCGGCCGTCAGACATGCGCTGTGGCTTCCAGCACGCGATCGACGGAAAGCCACGACATCGGCGAAGGCGTAGGCGGCGCAATCACACGCACATGCTCGCCACGCGGCGACCAGATCGCCGGATCCGTCGGACCGAATAGCGCCAGGGTGGTCACCCCCAACATCGCGGCCAAATGCGTCGGCCCCGAATCGTTGCCCACATACAGTGAAGCCCGCGCCAGCACCTGCGCCAGTTCCACCAATGACCGCGGTTCATGCAGCACCGTCTGCTTTACCAACGCATCGCGCAGCGACTTCGGCCAACGCTCCCGCTCCACCTCGCCCAGCACCACCTCCACCCGCCAGCCGCGCTGCCGCAGCACATCGATAAGTTCAACATACCGCTCCGTCGGCCAGCACTTGCCCGCACCTCCGCTCCCCGGATGCACCACTGCCAACCGTTCTTCGCGCGCAACATCAAATCGCATCGGCTTCAGTGCAGCCGCGAAGCTCACCCCCTGTTCGCGCAACTGCGCCCGCTGCCAGTCGCACACATGCACACGCATCCCCTGCGGTGGGCGCGGCCGCACAAACACCCGCTGCGCAGCAGGCGCAAGCGCCGCAACGTTCCGCGCCCAGACATCGTTGCCATCGCTCACAAAGCTGATGATGCGCTGTGCCTCGCCGAGCAGCGAGCGCAACGGTTCGCCCACCCGCGCCGCACCGTCCACGGCAAACAACCGTGTGCAGTCAGGGTGATCGCTCGACATGCCCGTCACGTTCGGCAGAAGATAAGTCGCCAGTTCGACATGCGACGGCGCCGCCATCAACGATATCGCACCCGCTCCGCGCACCACCTGCAGTGCCAGCACGAAATCCCCCAGCGCCCCTGCATGTAACACAATCGTCCGCAACAGCCGCTCCGATCCCAGCCGGTGATGCAACATCACCCACCAGCATCGTACCGTGCCGCGGACAAGTGTTCCGCCGATGCCGTCAGGTCGCTATGCCATGGCGTCGACCGTTTCCGCGCGCCTGCCGCGTGAAAAGAACGTCAGTCCGACCAAATTCCTGTCCGGCATCGGATAAGCAAGACTCACCACGTATCCCACGATCAGGCTCGTCATCGCTCCCACGGCCGCGTAAAGGAAGACGTGCACCGTGTCCATCACGGCGTAGATCGCCACCGGGCCCAGCACCATCCCGGCGAGTGCCCCGGCCGCATTCCCCCGCCGGGTGAAAATGCCCAGCATGAACGTCCCACAAAGCGCGCCGCCCACAAAGCCCAGTACCGTTTGGAAGAAGTCGAAGATGAATCGGATGTCCACCGTTGCCAGCACCAGCGCCGAAGCCGTCCCGATCGCCCCCACCACGATCGTGATCCACCGCGCTACCGACAGGCAATGACGATCGGAAACACCGGGGCGAAAACGCCGGTAGAAATCGTTGATTCCCGCGGTCGCCACGCTGTTCATGCTGCTGTCCAGCGACGACATCGCCGCCGCAAAAACGCCCGCAATCACCAGCCCCGCCACGCCAGCCGGCAACTCGTGCACCACGAACCAGGGCACGATTTGGTCCGTCTTGACGGGTGTGACCGCGTGTGCGTTCTTCTGGTAAAACACGAACAACGCCGTCCCCAACAGGAAAAAGAGCAGGCCTGTGGGAATACAAAGCAAGCCGTTCGTCCAGATCGATCGGGCCGCTTGCTTCTCATCCCGCGTCGTCATGTATCGCTGGATGACCGTCTGTTCCGTCGTGTAAGGCACCATGTTCAGGAAGAAGCATCCCACCACCATTACCCACACCGTCATCTCGTTGGGGTTCCATCCCCAGTTGAAGATGTGAAACTTGTCGTGCGCCGCGCCGATGCGCATGAGTTCGCCCACCCCGCCCACATCGATCGCCACCGTCGCAACACACAACACCGCCCCGCCCAAGAGCACCACCACCTGCACCACATCGGTCCAGATCACCGCTTCCATGCCGCCCAACACGGTGTAGAACGCGCTGACGATCCCCATCAGCAGAATGCACATGTAAATATCGATCCCCGTCACCGCCGACAGCGCCAGCGCGGGCAAATACAACACAATGCCGATGCGCGCGAACTGGAAGATGATGAACGTCACGCTCCCCACCATGCGCACCACGAGGTTGAACCGCCGCTCCAGATACTCGTAGGCCGTGGAAAGATTCAACCGACGATAGAACGGCAGATAGAAGATGATCACCACCGGTGCGACCACGGCAATCATCCAGTTGCCCGTCAGCCGTACCCAATTCTCGGCGAATGCCGTCGCGGGAATGGTCATGAACGTGATCGCGCTGAGCTGCGTGCCGAAGATCGATAGCCCTGCCGCCCACCACGGAATGCGCCCGCCGGCGATGAAGAAATCGTCGGTCGTCGTCCCCTCACGTCGCGCGCACCACAGCCCGATCGCCACCATGCCCCCGAGGTATACCGTCAGCACCACCCAGTTCAACGTGCCGAACCGCACCTGCGCCGGCTTGATGTGAAAAACATCGGGCGAGCGTTTGCCCGGAGCGCGCTCGCCGCTCACCACCACAAATCCCTCGTGCCAGTACGCGGTCGGTGCCGTGACCCGCGATGTGCCTTCCGGCAGCGCATCACGCTGCGTCACCCACGTGTCGCTTTCCACGTTGTACACCTGGACATCGCGTGTGAAGCCGGGATGATCCTGCGGTGGAATCGCCAGCAACTGCGCATCGCCGCCCAGCACCGCCAGATGCGTTGAGGAGATCGGCACCGCCGGCGAAGGCGCAGCCGCCACCCCACGCGGCACATCGGAAAGCTTTTCCCATTTCCCCGCCGTACCATCCCTGCCCGGCGTGAACCGCCAGGCATCGGTCAGATAAGGTGAAACGCGCCGCGGCTTGCCCTCCTCATCCGCCTCCAACACGATGCCGCTGAACAGGTAAAACGAATCCTCGTGCCCCGCCGACACCGACAAATGCCGTCCCGGCCCCGGCCACGCCTCCAGTGTGCGCCACTTCCGCTCACCCGCAGGCACCGACAGATCCATCGCCCAGAATGTGTGCATCGCTGCCGTCGCGTTCGGTGCATCCAGCCCCCCCGCCACGTACACCGTTGTCCCCACCAGCGCGCCCGACATCATCGCGCAAGGCTGAGGCAGGGGCGGCAGCTCCTCAAACACAATCCGCCCACCCTCATACCGCATGGCAAACACATCCGCGTAGTGCCGCTCCGCATCGCTCCCGCCGATGCAGATCACCGAATCGCGGTAGCTCACCGTCACCCCGTAACCCAGCGGGCGCGGCAGCCGCTCCTCCGCCACCCGCCACTGCAACGGCGCATCCGGCTCATCGTTCACCGGCGCCAGCACGTAAATCGCATCGGTCCAGACCTTCGCCCCTCCTTCCCACGGTGGCGCTTCGGGAAAGTTCGCGCCACCCGCCGCCAGCAACACCCCATGACTCACCCCCGCGAACATCCCGGCGAAGCCTTCCTTATCCGGCAGCGACGGCAGATTCTGCATGGTGAACGTCGCAGCCGACGCATCACTTTCAGCAGCAGCCTCCTCCACTTGCGCCATAGCTGACCGAGGCACCGTCAGCACCATCAGCAGCATTACGCCCAGCACCACGGTGCGAAGCTTCATCGCTCTCGTTTGCCATGCACACCAACTCATCGGCAGCCTCCGTGAGGTGAGTCGTGAGTAAATCGAACACCAGCCGTGGTTCCCCCGGTTTCCGAACGGGTCAGCCATCCACGCGCAGCAAGCGCTCGGCTGTGTTCAGATGGTCTTCCAGCTTCCGCGTTGCTTCGGCATAGCGCCGTTCAGCCAGGCACGCGACGATCTGTCGGTGCTCCTCCAGTGTTTGCGTCGCCCGCTCCGCCACCAAAGCCGGATCGCTGTGCGCGGAGAAGGTGAGATGAGGCAACGCCGCCCGCCGATACATCCGCGTCAGCCGTGCATTGCCCGACAAGCCCACCAGCGTCTCGTGGTACCGGCGATCGGCCTCGGCGAACCCCAACCAGATCGCCGACGTCATCAGCGTCTGCATCGTGTCGCAGAGCGAAACCATCGGCTCGAACGCCTCGGCCGCGAGCTCCTGCCGGGCAATCAGCCGAATCGCGCCGACCTCCATGATCGTTCGCGTCTCCCAGATCTCCAGAACATCCTGCTCATCGATGCGTGGCGTAAAAAACCCACCCCGCGCCCCACGCACCAGCAGCCCCTCATGGGCGAGCAGCGCCATCGCCTCCCGCAAGGCTGCCCGATGCACCTCCAGCCGATTCGCCCACTCCACCTCCCCCAGCCGCACCCCCGCGGGCAACTGGCCGTACATCAACAGATGCCGCAACTGCTTATAGCACCGACGAGATGACACTTCCCGAACCGACATGGTGCCGATCATACCATATTGAGGACAGGACAAACCTGATTTTGTCGACAAAATTTCCGCAATCGGTAAACCGCCCCTGCGGACGGGCCTCAAACCTCATACAACGCAAAGCAACCGGGGGCTTCCTCCACCCGCACGAAGCGAAGCGCCACCCCCTCGGGCAGGTGGCGGCGAACCGATTCCCCCACCCACCACGCCACCCGCTCCGCCGTCGGATTCACCGCCAACCCACCCCCCGGACCGGCGAACGGCGGCAACGAGTTCAAATTCCCGTTGCGGGCCGGCCCCACCACCGACTCCACCAGCCGCTCCAACTCGTGAAAGTCCATCACCGTCTCGATCGCGTCCAGCTCGACCGCCCCCACGGTGACCTGGACCTGCCAGTTATGTCCGTGCAACGGCTCGAGCGAACCGTCGTACAACCGAATCGCATGAGCGGCACTGAACTGCTTCGTCACTGTAATTGCATACATGTCGTCATCGTATCAGAGCCCCCGCCGTCCAGCCTATCCATCCCTTCCCCGATCACGTGCTCGCTCTCGGTACAATGCACCGCCAGCCATTGATGGATGGCTCATCCGCCCGCTGTGAAGGAGTGTTCGATGTTCGACCTGCAGGCCGCGATTGATCGCAGCCGTCGACAATCGCTCGAAGCGCTGGAAGCGCCGATCAACCCCGCCTTCCTTAAGGCGATGAAGATCATCGGCTTCGATGTCCGCTACACCCGCGGACAGGGAGCGTACCTCTGGGATGACAAGGGTAACCGATACATCGACTGTCTCGGCGGATATGCCGTCTTCAACGTCGGACGCAACCACCCCGTGATCCGCGATGCGCTGAAGCAGGCGATGGATGCCGACCTGCCCAATCTCGTGAAGATGGGCGTTCCCGTCCTGTCGGGGATTTTGGCGGACGAACTGGTGAAGATCGCACCGGGCGATCTGGACCGCGTCTTCTTCACCAACTCCGGAGCCGAGGGCGTTGAAACCAGTTTCAAATACGCCCGCGCCGCCACCGGCCGCAACCGCATCGTCCACTGCAACAAAGGTTTTCACGGCCTGACGCTCGGCGCGCTGTCAGCCAACGGCGGGCCTGAGTTCCGCAAGGGGTTCGGCGACCTCATGCCCTTCACCGCAGTCCCCTTCAACGACCTGGCGGCGCTCGAAGCCGAACTGGCGCAGGGCGACGTCGCGGGTTTCATCGTCGAACCCATTCAGGGCAAGGGCGTTTTCGTCGCCGACGACCACTACCTGCGCGAAGCGCGCGAACTGTGCCACAAACATGGCACGGTCTTCATCATCGATGAGGTGCAGACGGGCTTCGGCCGAACGGGCAGAATGTTCGCCTGCGAGCATTGGAACGTGGAGCCGGACATCCTCATCACCGCCAAGGGCTTGTCCGGCGGATACGTTCCCGTGGGCGCGGTATTAAGCCAAAAGTGGATTCACGACAAGGTCTTCTCCAGCCTTGACCGTTGTGTCGTTCACTCCACCACGTTCGGACAGAACGAACTGGCGATGGCGGCCGGGTTGGCAACGCTGCACGTCCTGCGCGAAGAGAAGATCGTCGAGAACGCCGATGCCATGGGCCGACGGCTGCATCATCGACTTGCCGCACTCATTGACAAGTACGAGATGGTCGCCGAGGTGCGTGGCAAGGGGCTTATGCTTGCCATTGCGTTCGGCCCGCCTCGCAGCATGACGCTCAAAATGGGGTGGAACCTCCTGCACAAGCTCGACCAGAGCCTCTTCTGCCAGGCGGTGCTTATCCCGTTGTTACAGGATCACCGTATCCTCGCGCAGGTCGCGGGGCACGGGCTGGATGTGATCAAGCTCATTCCGCCACTGGTGGTCAACGAGGCGGATGTGGACGCCATCGCCGATGCGTTCGACCAGGTGATCGGTGCATGCCACAAGTTCCCCGGCCCGGTGTGGGAAGTGGGCAAGCGCCTCAGCCAACAGGCACTCAAACGCGAAGCCGTGCCAACCTGATTCGGTGAGTGTCCATACGATCTTAAATCTGACGCAGCCGCTGCATCGCGACGCGAAAACGTGCCTCGATGTTCTGCCGATCGAGTGACGCCTCAACGATCCGCAGGGCCTCGCCACGGACCATATGCGCCTGCTTCGCCAATGCGCTGCGCTGTTCCTCCGTGCGCACGTGCTCGGCAACCTGGCTGATCGTTTCGAGCATGCGGATCATGACTGCGGGATGATGGAGGCTCGCCTGCCGCAGCTGGTTGAACGCGGCGTTGACGATCCCCGTGTAACTCGTGCGGTCGGCGATGACGCGCAGGCTGCCATCGTCGTCTTCGAGATAAGACGGCGGAAACTGTCGCCCCGCCAGATGTGCCAGCGCCCCGCCAAGCTGATCGATGCAGTTGATCGCGGTGAAGGGATCGTTGAGCGAAGGCGACATGGCGCGGAGCCCCACTTCGACAAGCTGCAGCACTTCGAATTCGATGTCCTGCGTGTCAGTACGATGCGCACCGATGAGAACGCAGTGGTTGATCCTTGCCTGCAGTTCTTCGTCCACGTCCATCATGGGCCAGATGCGTGCCAGGGTAGCGTTCTGCACGATGAAATCGCCCGGTCGGCGATGCATACAGATGATCAGATCACGCCGCACCGCCAGCACACGCAATGCTTCATAATCAATCGCCTGCACGTATCCCGCGTGCAACGCCCCCACGCGCGAACCTTCGCACTCGATTTGGCGACGCAGCTTCACATGCGGCGAAACCGTCGAACGGTCGACCGAACCATCCAGAATGGTGGGATAAAACGCATCGATGGCGCGATGCAGGTTGTGCGTGACCGATGCGATGAGGTAGGGCGCCTGAATGGACTTGGCCATGTGATGAATGAAATAGATCAGCACCGCCAGGCTTGTGAACGTCAGCATCAGTGCCACGAGCAGCGACACGTTGGGAACGAAGTTCGGATGCCGACCGTTGATGCCTTCCACCATCTGCAGCAGGAGCAGGCAGTAGACGAAGGTGGAGATGAAGATGCCCAGCACCGTCTGATTGCCGCGATCGCGCATGAAGTTGCGCATGAGGCGCGGCCCGAACTGCGACGCCGCCAGCGTCAGCGTTACGATCGTGATGGAAAACACCACCGACATCACCGTAATGATGGACCCGACAATGGTGGAAAGGATCTCGCGAACGCTTTCGATCCTGCCGGGGTTGAGCCGGTTGAAGGGTGGCGCAAAGGTGATCGGCACGCGTTCATCAATGGCAATCGTGACGAACGCCAGCCCGCCGAAAAAGACCGCCATGAGCGTCGGGATGAACCAGAAGCTCGTGCGCAGGTTCTCCCACGTAGCCATGAACCACGTCTTCATGTGCCATCGTAGGATTACCCGCCGCACCGGGTTCGCTCACTGCGCGACGAACGAATGATCGACCCGATCCATGCGCGCTTCGCGCGCAGCCCTCACGCGTTGGTCACGCCTGACTCACCGAACGCTTGCGATAACGCAACCGGTTGCAAAACCTAACCTTGTATAACTCCGGCGGATCGACGGTGTTTTGACGGGGCCCGTGGTGGCACCGCCTTTGCGT
Source organism: uncultured Phycisphaeraceae bacterium (assembly GCA_964511575.1). Taxonomy (GTDB): domain Bacteria; phylum Planctomycetota; class Phycisphaerae; order Phycisphaerales; family Phycisphaeraceae; genus CALKHT01. The sequence continues at coordinate 14,367 of CAZEFM010000070.1, forward strand.
CAGGCGATCACCGACCCCGCGGGGCATCCGTTTCGCCCCTTTTGATCCTTAGGAGATTGCACACATGGAACGCGGCTACCTGATCGATATGGATGGCGTCATCTACCGCGGCAGCGAACTGATCCGCGGCGCCAACACCTTCATCGATCGCCTGCGCGAACTGGACATTCCCTTCCTCTTCCTCACCAACAACAGCCAACGCACCCGACGCGATGTGGCCATGAAACTCAACCGTATGGGTTTCGACGTCGAGGAACGTCACATCTTCACCTGTGCCATGGCGACCGCGCGCTTCCTCGCGCAGCAGAAGCCCGGCGGCACCGCCTATGTCATCGGTGAAGGCGGCCTGCTCAACGCGCTGCATCGCAACGGCTACGCCATTGTCGATCACGACCCGGATTACGTCGTCGTGGGCGAGTGCCGGACGATGACCTTTGAAATGATGGAGGCAGCCGTGCGCATGATCGTCAACGGCGCCAAGCTCGTCGCGACCAACCCCGATCCGAACTGCCCGACCCAGAACGGTCTGCGGCCCGGCTGCGGTGCGATCACAGCCATGCTCGAAGCCGCCACCGGCGTCAAGGCGTTCAGCGTGGGTAAGCCTTCACCCGTCATGATGCGGGCCGCGCGAAAGGAACTCGGCCTGCGCACCGCCGAGGTCACCATGATCGGCGACACCATGGAAACAGATGTACTCGGAGCCGTGCAAATGGGCTATCGCAGCGTGCTGGTGCTCACCGGCGGAACGCAGCGCGACGATCTCAAACGCTACGCGTATCAGCCCGACGTCATCGTCGACTCCATCGCCGACCTGATCCCGACGCTCACACCGCCGCGGCGCGGGCGTGCATCATCTGCCCGACGCGTGGAAGCAGTGACCGCCGGCGTGTAGAAGAAGCAACAAACAGGCGGAGTCAGCGTGTCACCGCTTCGGCGTGCGCGGATTCCATCGCACTGAGCCGCTTCCACACGACCATCAGAAAGATGGCCGCGACAACGGCGAGGACGGTGAGCAGCGTGCCCCAGACGTACTGGCCGTAGATCCACTGCCCCACCGCGAACAGCGTGCTGTACACGGTCACGCAGCCAGCCATCATGCACACCAGGCCCAGCGGCACCGACCAGCCGATCACACCGTCGTCCAGGTCCTCGCCCTCGGCGGCGGCACGGCTGAGCACCGCCGACCAGCCAGGACCACCCGGCTTCACCAACCGGTAGAACCTGCGCAACGTCTGGTCATCGGCGGGCGGCGTGAGGAGCGCCACCGTCAACCAGCTCACCGTCGTGATCGCCACGCCGATCACCATCTCCTGCCAACCTTGCAGGTTCATCAGATCCGGCGCGAACTTTTTCTGCAGATGGAAAAACAACGCCACCATGAACGACACCACCATCGCCGTGATCTCGCTGTAGGCGTTGATGCGCCACCAGAACCATCGCAGAATGAAGAGCAACCCCGTCCCCGCACCGATCGTCAGCATGATATTGAACGCCTGCACCGCGTTTTCCAGCGCGAGCGCCAACGCCCCCGCCATCACCATCATGATGACGGTGGACACGCGTCCGACAAACACCAGTTCGCGTTCACTCGCCTCGGGATTGACGAACCGCTTCCAGAAGTCGTTGACGATGTAGGATGAACCCCAGTTCAGGTGCGTGGAGATGGTGGACATGTAAGCGGCGATGAGCGACGCCACGACAAGCCCCAGCCATCCTGCGGGCAGGAACGTGAGCATCGCCGAGTACGCCAGATCGTGCGTGAGCGGCACGTCGGGATCGAGATGAGGCAGGGCGGCGCGCATGTCCTCGACGGTGGGGAAGACAATCATCGACGCCAGCGCCACGAGGATCCAAGGCCAGGGCCGCAGCGCGTAGTGCGCGCAGTTGAAAAAGAGGGTGGCGCCCACGGCGTGATTCTCGTTCTTCGCCGCCAGCATGCGCTGGGCGATATACCCGCCGCCGCCCGGTTCCGCCCCGGGATACCAGACGCTCCACCACTGCACCGCCAGCGGAATGATCAGTACGGTCATCACCATGTTGGTGTCGTTGAAGTCGGGCAGAACGGAGAGCTTGCCCTGCAGGTTCTCGTGCTGCAGCATGGCGCTGATTCCGCCGACCGCTTCATGATTCACGGCCACATAGGCGGCGGCGATCGCACCGATCATGGCAACGATGAACAGCACGAAGTCGGTGATGAGCACGCCACGAAACCCACCCGCGGAAGAGAAGACGACGGTCACGAGTGCCGCCACCAGGATCGTCTGGATGGGTGAGAAGCCGAACATGACGCCACCGATCTTGATCGCCGCGATCGACACCGTCGCCATGATGAGCACGTTGAAGAAGAAGCCCAGGTAAAGCGCACGGAAGCCACGCAGGAACGCGGCCGCGGTGCCGCTGTAGCGCAGTTCATAGAACTCGACATCGGTGGTCACCCCCGACCGTCGCCACAGTTTTGCGTAAACGAACACCGTCAGCATGCCGGTGAGCAGGAATGCCCACCAGGCCCAGTTGTTGGCAACGCCCTTTTGCCGAACGAGATCGGTGACGAGGTTGGGCGTGTCGGTCGAGAAGGTGGTCGCCACCATCGAAAAGCCCAGCAGCCACCATGGCATTGTGCGGCCGGAAAGGAAGAACTCCGAGGAACTGCTGCCTGCCCGGCGTGCGACCACCACCCCCACGATCAACGTCACCGCAAAAAAGCCGATCACAAACGCCCAATCGAGCGGCTGCAACACAAGGGCCAGAGTGTGGCTGCGCATCTGCTAACTCCTGAATACGCGGTGAACGGGAGACGGGGTGAAGCGGCGATTGTAAGGTCAGCGCGGGGGAGGGCCAAACCGGCGTGCGCGCAAGGGGACGGCACCCGGGGATGGCGATCCCCGGGGCTTTCGGAGTATGGAGCGTTCCTGCTGGTTAGGCGCTGGCGAGGGAGAGCGACAGCTTCGGTGCCGGCAGGCTGGTCTCACCCATGAGGTACTCATCGATCGCCCGGGCCGCACCGCGTCCCTCGTTGATCGCCCACACCACCAGTGATTGACCACGCCGACAGTCGCCCGCGGCGAACACCTTGTCAACGTTGGTGGTGAATCGGCCGTGCTGCGCCTTGTAGTTGCTGCGCGCATCGGTTTCAAGGTTGAGCAGTTCGCTGACGTACTGCTCCGGACCGAGGAAGCCCATCGCCAACAGCACGAGGTCAGCTTCGACGACCTGCTCGGAGCCGGGCACCTCGCTCATGGTGAAACGGCCGGTGTCATCCTTCTTCCATTCAACGCGAACGGTTTTGATGCCCGCGACGTTGCCGTTGCCGTCGTCGATGAACGCCTTGGAGAGGATGCAGTAGTCGCGTGGATCGTCGCCGAACTTGGCGGCCGCTTCCTGGTGGCCGTAGTCCACGCGGAAGATGCGCGGCCACTGGGGCCAGGGGTTGTCGTCCGCGCGTTCCTGCGGCGGCTTGGGCAGCAGTTCGAAGTTGACCACGCTGGTGCAGCCGTGGCGGATGGACGTACCGATGCAGTCGGTGCCCGTGTCGCCACCGCCGATCACCACCACGCGCTTGCCCGCGGCGTTGATGTACGCGCCATCGGCAAGGTTCGAATCGAGCAGGCTCTTGGTGTTCGCCTTGAGAAACTCCATGGCGAAGTGGATGCCGTTGAGTTCGCGGCCGGGGATCGACAGATCGCGTGGCTTGGTGGCGCCGGTCGCAAGCAACAGCGCATCGTATTCCGCCAACAGCTTTTTGGGATCGATGGTCTTGCCGACGTCCGCGTTGGTGACGAACTCAACGCCCTCGGCGGCGAGCAGGTCAACGCGGCGCTGCACCACCTGTTTGTCGAGCTTCATGTTGGGGATGCCATACATCAGCAGCCCGCCGATGCGGTCGGCACGTTCGAAGACGGTCACCAGATGCCCCGCCTTGTTGAGCTGATCGGCGGCGGCGAGCCCGGCAGGACCGGAGCCAACGATCGCGATGCGCTTGCCCGTGCGTCGAGCCGGGGGACACGGCGCAACCCAACCTTCCGCCCAACCGCGATCGATAATGGCGTTCTCAATGTTCTTGATCGTCACCGGCGGATCGGTGATCCCCAGCACGCACGCCCCCTCGCAGGGCGCGGGACATGCCCGACCCGTGAACTCGGGGAAGTTGTTCGTCGCGTGCAGACGATCCAGTGCCTCGCGCCAACGGCCCTGATAAACCAGATCGTTCCACTCGGGGATCAGATTGTCGACCGGGCAACCCGTGTCCGACTGGCAGAACGGCACGCCGCAATCCATGCACCGCGCGCCCTGGGTGTGCAGGTGATCCTCCGCCGGTTCGGTGTAGATCTCAAAGTAATCGTTCAACCGCACCAGCGGCTCGCGGTACGGCACCGTCTGCCGGGGAAACTCTTTGAAACCCGTGGGCTTACCCATCGATCGCTCCGCTTCTCAAATCGAATGACGAATCCAATTCTTTAAATCACATCTGCCGGATGGTTCATCAACTGCCCGCTTCCTGCGTGGCTTCGTTGTGTACCTGCGCGTCTTCTTCCTCATCGTGCTTCATCCGTTCGGCAAGCACCCGCTTGTAGTCGGTGGGCATCACCTTCACAAACTGCGGAAGCGTGGCGTCCCAGTTGTCGAGAATCTGCTGAGCCACGGCGGAACCCGTCGCTTCCAGATGCCGCTCGAGGTGCAGCTTCAACTCAGCGATATCGACCGGATCTTCCATCTTTTCCAGTTCGACGGTGCCGAGGTTGCAGCGGGTGATGAAGTCGCCCTCGCGGTCCCAGACATAGGCGATGCCGCCGGACATCCCCGCGGCGAAGTTGCGCCCGGTGCGACCGAGGATGACCGCTCGACCGCCGGTCATGTATTCGCACCCGTGATCGCCACAGCCTTCAACAACCGCGATTGCGCCGGAATTCCGCACGCAGAAGCGTTCAGCCGCCACGCCACGGAAGAACGCCCGACCGCTCGTCGCGCCGTAGAGCGCCACGTTGCCGATGATGATGTTCTCCTCGGCGCGGAACGTTGCGTTGCGCGGCGGATACACCACGACACGTCCGCCGGACAATCCCTTGCCGACGTAATCGTTGGCATCACCTTCCAGTTCGATCGTGATGCCGCGCGCCAACCACGCACCCAGGCTCTGGCCAGCCGAGCCGGTGAGCTTGATGTGGATCGTCTCGTCCGGCAGACCTTCCGCACCGTAACGCTTGGCGACCTCGTGGCTGAGCATCGTGCCCACCACGCGGTTGGTGTTGATGATCGGCGACTCGATGCGCACCGGCTGCCGCGACGTCAGCGCGGGCTGTGCCTCAGCGATCAGCTTGTTGTCGAGCGCCAGCTCAAGCCCGTGATCCTGCTTGGTCGTGTTGTAAACCTGAACGCCATCGTGCATCCGCTGCGCGGGTGTGAGGATCGGCGTCAGATCCAAACCGTCGGTCTTCCAGTGGCGGATCGCCTCGTCGGCGTCGAGCACATCCACGCGGCCGATCATCTCGTTGATCGTGCGGAAGCCCAGCTTCGCCATCAGTTGCCGTGCCTCTTCCGCGACCATGAAGAGATAGTTCACCACATGCTCGGGCTTGCCGGTGAACTTCTTGCGCAGCTCCGGATCCTGCGTGGCGATGCCCACGGGGCAGGTGTTCAGGTGGCACTTGCGCATCATGATGCAGCCGAGCGTGATCAGCGGCATGGTGGAGAAGCCGAACTCTTCGGCGCCCAGCATGCAGGCGATCGCCACGTCG
>CAZEFM010000071.1:0-14869 GCA_964511575.1 uncultured Phycisphaeraceae bacterium
AATGGCATTCGCATCGGTTACCACTCCGATGGGGTCGCACGTCCGGGGTTTATCGGGTGTGGTGGTGGCGGATTTGTGGAAGGGGCCCGGCATGCGGGCATTGTAACAGGCCGGGGTTGAGGGGCAGAGGGAGAAGTTGAGGCCGGTGCGCAGGATGGTGTTGATCGGCAAGATTTTGGGTAAAATTAGGGTTCCGGCCATGGAACTGGCAATTTTTGAGGGGACAGGGACGAGGGAAGGGGCAGGGAGACGCGTGGAGCGTGGGGCGAGAAAGCGAAGGCCAGAGGCCGGACGTCGGAGGTCAGTCGTCGTACCCAAATCACCTGGCAATTGGCCTTTGGCAATCGGCACTCCTTCGGCTCATCGGGTGGGTATGACCGGCGGGGCATCAGCGGGTAGACTTGTCTTATGAGCACCACCCTTCCCATCGCTGTCAATGATCCGATCAACGCCCGTATCCTCGCTGTCTCTGAAGACAAGGTGCAGGGGTTTCAGCGTGACCCGCTGGGGTTCATCGCCCGGGAGTCGGGGTTGGATGTGGAGGTGGTGATCGAGCGGATCCGGGCCATGCTCGAGGCGGGGACGATTCGCCGGGTGCGTCAGACGCTCATGTCGACCAACCTTGCGCCGGGGGCGCTGGTGGCGTGGAACGTGCCGCCGGAGAAGCTCAACGATGCCTTCGAGTTCATGTTCAACGAGGACCCGTTCAGTGGCCACGTGGTGATCCGGTCGACCGACGGGGCGACGGCGGGTTCCCAGTATCGGTTGTGGACCACGCTCAAGACGCCTCTGGGGTTCTCGATGCGCAAGCACTGCGACTACCTGGCGTCGCAGACGGGGGCGGAGCATTACAAGCTTCTGCCTGCGAAGAAGCTTTTCGCGCTGGGGGTGGGGCACGTGCGGCGGCGGGGGATGGAGCCCGGCTCGCGCACCGAGGAGCCGGCCCGCGTGCTGGATGTGCAGGTGGTGGAACTGACCGATCTGGAATGGCGGGTGCTCATCGCGTTGAAGCGGGAGTTCGCCGTGGAGGAGATCCGGGCAGACCTGTGGAGCCCACGGGCGGCGGAGGCGGGGCTGGATATCGATGCGTTCTGTCGCATCGCGGAGGACCTCAACCGTCGGCACATCATCGGGCGGTTTTCGACGTTCCTGGAGCACGTGAAGAAGCTCAGGGACGGCTCGACGGTGACGAAGTACAACGCGCTGTTTCACTGGGCGGTGCCGCCGGGCAAGGAGATGGCGGCGGGAATGGAAGTGGGGCGGCATCACATCATGACGCACGCCTACTGGCGCGAGGGTGGCCCCGACTTCAGGAACGTGAACATCATGGGCGTGGCGCACGGCACGGACAAGGACGTGGTGCTGGCGCACAAGGCGGCGATCGATGCGCATCTGGCGGAGGCGGGGATCGAGGTGACGTACACCAACGTCTTCTGGGGCGGCCGCAGCGAGATCAAGCCCAGCGAGATCGCCCCGCAGGCCTACCGCGACTGGTGCCACAAGCGCGGGATCGACCCGGCGTCGATGCGCGAAGAGTGATTCGTGCTGCGAATCGGTGCTCCTGCCGGTACAACACGAATGCGCGTTTCCATCCTTCCTGTCTGGATTTCGCCTCGGCGTGCCATTACGCTGATGAGGTGTGTGTCACGTTTTTGCTAACCCCTCAAAGGGAGTGCGCCGTTCATGTCTGACCACATCTACAAGATCGTCGAGTTGACCGGATCGTCGCGGACATCGCTGCAGGAGGCGATCGAAAACGCGGTGGCGCGTGCCGCCAAAACGCTGCACAACCTGCGGTGGTTCGAGGTGGTGGAAACGCGCGGGCATCTGGAAGCGGGGCGAATCGCGCACTGGCAGGTGACGGTGAAGATCGGCTTCACGCTGGATGAGGAAGTGGAGTACGAGGACGATTCGGACTACTACCGTCACCAGGCGTCGGCCGAGTCGTCGTCGGCGAAGCGTTCGACGAAGAAGGCAGGCACGCGCAGGAAATCCAAGGGGTGAACGCGATGCCCCTCGGGCGGTTGGGCGTGATAGACTTGTGGCGTGATGGAGAGCACGCCTTCTGAGATGCCCGCTGAGTTGCCGCCCGGTCGCCATGAGCAGTCCGTTCCGCGGCGTCGCTATCGCTTGACGGTGGCGTATGACGGTTCGCGTTTTCACGGTTGGCAGAAGCAGCATCCGCCGGGCCAGGCGCCGTTGCGTACGGTGCAGGGCGTGGTGGAGGAAGCGGTGGTGTCGCTGGTGCGTCAGCCGGTGAATCTGGTGGGCGCGAGCCGAACCGATGCGGGGGTGCATGCGGTGGGTCAGGTGGCGCAGTTTGACGCCGCGACACCGATTCCGCCGGAGCGTATGACGCTGGCGATCAACAGCCGGTTGCCGGACGATGTGGAGATCCTCGAAACGCGGGTTGCGCCGCGGGATTTCCGCGCCATCACCGATGCGCAGAGCAAACAGTATCGCTATCGCATCTACAACACGGTGCGTCGGCCGCTGTGGATTCGTCATTGCGTGTGGCATTGCTGGACGCCTTTGGATGTGGACCGCATGAACGATGCGGCGGCACGGCTGGTGGGGACGCATGACTTCGCCGCCTTCACCGCTGCGGGGCACGAGCGGCTGAGCACGGTGCGCACGATCTTCAAATGCTGGGTGGAGCGGCACGACCCTGAGGTGCACATCGTCGTGCAGGGCGACGGCTTTCTCTACAACATGGTGCGTATCATCGCGGGGACGCTGGTGGAGGTGGGGCGTGGGCGTTTTGAGCCGTCGCAGGTGGAGCGTGCGATTGCGACGGGTGATCGGCGTGAGGCGGGGCCGACGCTTCAGCCGCAGGGTTTGATTTTGGAGTGGATTCGCTATCCCGGCGATGCCGAAGAGGATGGTGCGGCCGCGCCGCCGCTGGTTCGCGCCAGCGAGGGTTGAGTGGAGCGTGCCGTATCGCGGCATCGTCGTTGGGGGCGGATCGGCAAGGCGGCGATCCGGGCCATGCGAGGCGGGAGTTTCGTCATGCAACACCGCTTGCCCATGTGGCTGATCGTGCTGGCGATGATGACGCTGAGTCTCGGCGCGGTGACATCGGTGCGAGGGCAACTCGATCTGGGCAGGGATTACGACCGCCCGATTCCATCTTTCTATGTTGAGCAGCGCATCGGTGAGCTGGAGCAGCAGATGGATCGGCTGCGCAGGGACGAACGCACCCGGAACAACGAACGGGCGCAGCTTGTGAACAACGCATCGATTCAGGTGCGCACCATTGCGCGCGTGCTGCTGCAGTTGGGCGATGGTTCGGCTGAGACGAGTGGGGCGGTGCTTGCGGGGACGACGCTTGCGAATCATGCGACGACGTTCGATCGGTTCTTTGCTCAGTATCTGACGATGCCCGATGGCGCGGCGGCACAGCGGTTCGGCGATGCGCTGCGGCGATTCACCGATGTGGAACGCGCGACCGTGCGGCCGGACGGCTCATCGCCAGCGCAGGTGCGGTCGTATCTGGTGCGTTCGATGAGCAGTTTGCTGTCGGCGTTGCCCGCGGTGGAGGCGGCGAAGCTGGTGGGCAGTTGGCCTCCCGCTGCCGATGCGGAAGCGACGCAGCCCGGTTTCATGACGCCGACGCCCATCGCGGAGGACATGGCGGTACTGTCGCGGCGTGTGGCCGAATTGCAGGGGGCAGCCGAGGCACGCGAGCACATCGGTCGCGTGCTGCAGATGCTCGGTCGGGCGGCGGACCTGCCTGAACTCGCGCCGCAGACGGCCGACAGCTACCGGCAGATGCAGCGCATCGTCGATTACATCGCCAGCCTCGATGCGGTGCAGTGGCTGGGCGACAGCGAGCGGCAGGTGATCGAAAACGATCTGCGCGACGCGATGGCGGCGTACCTCAACCCGCGACAGCGGCACGAGGCGCAGGTCATGCTCGATCAGCTTTTCGCCTTTGAAGCGTTGCTGGCATCGATGGCGCAGCTCAAGCACGACGATGCGGCCGTTGCGTCGCTGCGCGACCTCTTCGCCGCGGCGCTGGGGCGATTGCGCGGCGAAGGGGAGGAGCGGCTGATCGGCGCTGCGACGCTGCAGTGGATCACACGTGCCGCAAGCATCATCGCGCGACAGCGCAGCCTCAGCATCGAAGGTCTTGAGCCCGATTTGCGCACCGCGTTTGCACGCTTTACGCATCACTACATGCAAAGCGAGCAGCTTGTCGGCCAGGTGGCGCAGCAGTTGGCGGGCGATTCGCGGATGATTGCGATGCCGGTGACGAGCGTGTCGCTGTGGTACCTCGAGCAGCGATGCGAGGATCTGGCGGTGCTGACACGGTTGAAGGGCTACAGCAACCGCGTAGCGGGGATCGCCGCGGCGAGCCGCACACCTGTGGCGCAGCACATCAGCGAACTGGCGGCGCAACTGGTGGACCCGACGCTCGGCCGTGACGCCTCACGCGCCATTGCCCGGTTTGATCGGCAGGTGACGGCCTTCACACAGTTGCCCGGCGAGGCGACGTGGCGCGATGCCATCGCGCGGGGCCAAACGCCCGAAGTCGCGTATGTCGGCAAGCACTTGCCCGAACTGCTCGATCGCATCAATGCTCAACGCCGGGAATGGGTGACCGCGTGGGCGCAGGGCGACAGCGGTTCGCAGGCAGCGCATCGGCTGGAGGATCTGGCGCTGCTTACCGCGTTGCTCGAACGGGCCGCCACGATTGAGCGGTTGTGTGTGGAGAACGGCACGTTCAACCGTTGGGGCGCGCTGGAGGTGGAGGCGGTGGGCGTGCGTCGACTCGCGGCCGAACTGCGTGAACAGATGAAGCTCGGCGTGGAAGCGGCGCTGCTTGCGGATTGGGCGGCGCTTGAAGCGGCCATGCAGTTGGTGCGCGGGCAACATGTCACAGCGGTGGTGCTGGTCGAGTGTCATCGTCTGCTTGCCGATCATCTGCAGACGCTGCCGACTGATGTGGGCGCGGCGATGTCGCAGTTGCTGCTCGACCCTTGGCCGGATGGATTGCTGCATGCGCGGCGTGATGAACTGGCAACCATCAGCCGTTGCCTCAACGAACAGACGCACCCGGGGCTGACCGTCGGCAGCGCTTCGTGGGAGGAAGCACAGAAGCAGATGCACGCCGCCGCACTGCGCGTTGCCGTGGATCTGCCGGAAATTCACGCGTTACTCGTGGTCGAGCCACGCCCCAGAGCGGTGCGCGAATCAGACGGTAATCGGTCGCGCGGCTCGGACATGATGCGCCAGTAACGCGCGGATGCGCTCCAACAACACGTTCGCCGGGTATGATCTTCGCGAACGCATCATCGCGTTTAAATCACGGAGTATTTTCGCATGGCTAACATTCTCGTCGTGGGGCCTCACCCGGACGATCAGGAACTGGGCATGGGGGGAACCATCGCCCGACTCGTGCAGCAGAACCACAACGTGCTGTTGCTCGACATGACCAACGGCGAGCCGACACCGTACGGCTCGGTGGAGCAGCGCGAAACGGAATGGACGCAGGCGGCCGCGATCCTCGGCGTCAAGCGGCGGTTGCTCGGCCTCAAAAACCGTGAGGTCGAGCACAACCTCGCCGCGCGCCACCTGGTGGCAGGCGTGATCCGCGAGCATCAGGCATCGATCATCTTCCTGCCTTACTTCGAGGATGCACACCCCGACCACATCGCCACCACGCGCATCGTGGAGGACGCCCGCTTCGACGCCAAACTCACCAAAATCGACCTGCCCGGTGAACCCATCTACCCCAAGTGGATGATCTACTACTACTGCACCCACCTGCGGCACGTGGCGAACCCGAGCTTCTGCCTCGATATCAGCGACACCATCGAAACCAAGGAAAAGGCGATCCTTGCCTACGAATCGCAGTTCGTCACCCCCGAACGCAACCGGCAGGTCGTCGCCTGGCTGCGGCAGATGAACGGCTACATGGGCAGTCGCATCGGCGTGGCGTACGCCGAACCCTTCTTCATGCGGGAACCGTTGGGATTGACATCGCTCGATGCACTGGTGTGAGTGCGAGTGTGAGTGGGAAGGGGTGAACGCCGCCTCTTAACGAACGGCCGCGTTCACCTCGTCGCGGTGGATCACGCCGTCCTTGAGGCGGACGACGCGCTGGCAGCGGTCGGCGATCGATTCATCGTGCGTGACCATGATGATGGTCAACCCCTGGCTGTGCAGTTCATCGAAGAGGGTGAGGATGGCTTCACCGGTGGCGGAGTCAAGGTTGCCGGTAGGTTCGTCCGCCAGGAGCAGGCTGGGGTTGGTGACCAGCGCGCGGGCGATGGCGACGCGCTGCTGCTGCCCGCCGGACAGTTGCGAGGGCAGGTGGTCGCCGCGATCCGCCAGTTGCACGCGTTCGATCGCCGCCAGGGCGCGTTCGCGCCGCACCGAAGGTTTCACGCCCTGGTAAAAGAGCGGCACCTCCACGTTGCCCAGCACCGTCAACTGCGGGATCAGGTTGAACGCCTGAAAAACGAAGCCGAGCATGCGGCCGCGCACCGCGCTGAGTTCCTCATCGTCCAGCGTTGCCACATCGCGATCGCCCAGCAGATACTGTCCGCTGGTCGGACGATCCAGGCACCCCAGGATGTTCATGAGCGTGCTCTTGCCGCTGCCCGAAGCGCCCATGATGGCGACATACTGACCGTGCGGAATCGCCAGATCCACGCCACGCAAGGCATGCACCGCAGGCGCTGCCTTGTTCTTGCGGTAAACCTTCTCGATGTTTCTCAGCTCAGCAACGTAATCCATCGCGGGAAAGTGTAGACGATCGCGAGTAGCGGGGAAAGGGTTGTGGGCAGTGGTTAGTGGTGCGCCGTTCGACCACTCACCACTCACCACTCACTCCTCTCACTCCCCGCCCACTTCCGCGTCCTCCAGCGTGACGTTGTTCTGTTTCGCATTGCGGCCCATGCGGCGGACGGCTTCGAAGTAGTGCTCCTTCTTCTGGCCGGGCGCGACCGTCGTGTGGAACTCCACGGTTTGATAATCGTGCAGCACCGGCTCCAGCGCGCTGCGGAACACCGTGTCGCCCGGGAACGATCGGCGCACCTCCACATCGATCGCATCGCCCGTGTAGTTGCGGATCCGTTGCGTGTAGAGCACACGCTCGTCCCAGCCCGCCACCGTGCTGTTCACATCGATGTCGACGTTGCCATCGTCGACCCGGCGAAACACGTTCGCGCCGCGCACCTGCATCCAGATGTTGTCGCGCTTCACGTTCAGCTTTACCAGCTCGAAAAGCACACGCGGGTCCGGCCCGAGGTTTACCTCGATCTTGTCGCCGATCGGCACGTACTTGATGTGCTCCGCGCCGAGGTAGCTCAATCCCTGCCGGCCGTTGTCGCGAAACACCCGCACCACGCCGTCGGGCAGCGGCGTCGTGCCAAGCTCCGACGCCTCATCGTTGGTCAGCACATACAGCCGCACAAGCCGATCGCCGTACTGCTGCGGGCGGTAACGGTACTTCACATCGAACGGCACGGTCGCCGCATCGAAGCTGCGCATCCGCTTGGACCACTGATGCGGAATCGTCTCCGTGCCTTCGATGGTGTAGATGAAGTATTCGCTCAGACCTTCCTTGATGATCTCCTTGGGGGCGAGCGCATTGTCCATGTCGAAAGCTGCCCCTTGCGCACTCCTTTCGCCAAACAATCCCCGGGCAGCGCGCTGCCGGTACCCATGCTGTACCTCCGGCGAAAGCTTTGCCACCTCACTCATCGGCACCCGCGCAAGCTGGGCGATCTTCTCCACGAGGTTGATCGTGCCCACCACCAGCCGAATCTGCGCGTTCTCATAATCCTCCCCCGAGTTGTTCGTCACGCGGACGAACCCTTCAAAGCGCATCGTCGCTTCGTCCGTATCGGCGATGCACGTGTAGTCCGCCGACCACGTGATCCCGCTGGTGAAGTAGCTGATCTCCACCATCGCCTCGCCATCGAAGTCGCTCTGGACGTTCCAGTACAGCATCTGCGGCTTGTCATGCGGAAAGGTCGTGTCGAGCACCACCAGTTCATCGGCATGTTCGAGGAAACGCAGCTCCACGGATGTGGGGTCGATCAACGTGTTCGCCCAGGAAAACTGCAGTGGATTGACGCCGGGTTTGAAGCTCACCCGCCGTGTCTCACGCACCAGCGTGATGTCCTCGGAGTTGTAGATGGTGAGCTGCACCGTCTGTCGATCGGGCACGGTGGACAGGTCGACGTTGCGCGCCATTGTCGCGGCCGCAACCGTGAAAAGCATCAATATCGCAGCAAGGTGTCGCATGGTGAAACTTTCGTGGATGAATGAGCGTGGTGGGGATGGATAAGCCCGGCGGTGCGGCGAACGGCAATCACCATTCGTGCCGAATGAACAGGTGGAGGCGATGCGTCAGTTTTTCCGCCTTGCCGTCGACGCCGCGTGCGGGCAGCTCCACCTTGAATGTGGCCACTTCCTGCGTTGACTTTTCCTTGTCCATCGTGTCGGCGAAGGTGGTGTCGTCGCCCAGTTCCCACGCGACGTCCCGGCCGCTGTCGCCGCGCACCTCGTTGCGGACATACCGCAGGTTCTCCGCGATGTTCAGCGTCACGCCCTCGGTCTTGAAGTTCTCGATCTCGTACCGGATGACCACCTCGTGGTCGTAGAGGTTGCCCGCGACGCGGTGGCGTTCGTTCTTTTCGATGATGCGCTTCACGACGATGTCCTGCGCCACGCCGAGGAAAAGCTTCATCTCGTCGTCGATGGGGGTGAACGTGCCCCAGTCCTCGCCGATGAACGCGGTGGCGCCCCGGCTGTCCGCCTGGAAGATGCGCACCTTGCCGAACGGCAGCGGCGCTTCGCCCAGTCGATGATCCGCATCGTTTTTGATCACATAGTGCATCGGCACGCGCAGCTTGTTCTGCGACTTGTCCAGCCAGTCGAATTCAGCCGGGTTGCACGTGTAGGTTTTGGTGATCGGCACGTTCTGGAAGCGATGGACGAGCATTTCCTTGGTTTCGTTGATGCCGATCGGCTTGCTGAAGTCCGGGCCGAACCCCGCCCACAGTTCGCTTGCGCCGAACTCCTCGTTGGCGAAGTTCTGCAGGCGCATGTACTGCGACAGCGTCATCGTCGATTCATCGTTGGTGGCGACGGCGCGGTAGTTGAAGCTCTTGCTGAGCCGGCCGAGGATGTAGCTGATGCGCACGCGCGCCGAACCGGATGCCGAGGACGACACCTGCCACACCAGCGCGTTCTCGTTGGGCGGATAGCTCACCGACAGCACGTGCACCTGGGGCGGATCGCCTTCGGCATCACCGCCTTCGCCCGGCACCACGCGGAAGATGATCGTGTTGGGGTCGATCGTGGTGTTCGCCCACGAAAAGTCCACCTGGTTTACCCCCTGCACCAGCGGGACGATCCGTTCCTCTTCCACCAGTGTGGCGTGGTCGTGGTCGAGCTGGATTTCCACCCGCTCGCGCACGGGCAGGGTGATGAGCTTGATCCGTGCCGCCGCCGGGGAAACGGGTATCAGCATCGTGGCCGCAAGTCCGAGCAGGACGAGGCATCGCGTTCGCATGGTCGACTCCTGTGTGAAAACGTCGTCGCTGAATTGGACGCCCATCTTCGGAGAAAGTTCCCCGGATTGCACGTAGGGATGGGGTGGACCGCCGCTTGCCGTCCCCCGGGCGACGGGAATCGGCGATTAACAGCGATGTTGCGAGAAATGTTTACTGTTCCGCGTCGCGCGGCGGGCGGGGGATCTCCTCACCGTGCGGGTCGCGGGCGGGGTGACCCAGCGAGGCGTCCAGTTCGTCCGCCAGTTCATGGGCGTGTTCCAGTCGCTCGGCCAGGTCGTGGACATCCTCTGCGTCGATGTTGGCCTCCTGAGCGAGGTACGACTCCCACAGCCGATGCGACCGCACCATCTCCACCGCCCGCCGTTCGCCCGCAGGGGTCAGACGGAACCAGTTGCCTGCTGGCTCCACCAATCCGCGAAAACGCAAACGGCTGATCAATGTGGCGATGCGGCCGGGCGACAACTTCACGCGATCCGCCAGCCCCGCATGGGTGTGGACCGCGTTGGGGTCGAGGTTGTGGTGATACATTGCTTTAAGCATGTCTTCCGCGGCGATGTGTCGCCCCAGCCGCCACCGCCGCCATGCGTCGAACACCACGCCATGCGTCGGGCTCAGCAGCATCGCCAGCAGGAAAAGAAGCGACGCGACGACCACCATGGAAGGCCCCGTCGGCGCGTTGACGATGAACGCCAGCGATGTTCCCGCCACGGCGGAGAACGCGCCGAAGCCGGCCGAGAGCACCAGCATCTTCCAGAACCGGTCGGTCAGTTGATACGCTGCCGACGCCGGGGTGATCACCATCGCCACGACGAGAATCACGCCCGTCGTTTTGATGCCCGTCACCACCGTTGCGGACAGCAGGCCCATGATCAGGTAGTGAAACATCATCACCGGAAGGCCCATGGCGGCGGCGACGACCGGGTCGAAACTGACAAGCCGCAACGGGTGATACATCGCCGTCACCACGATCACCACCAGCAGCGCAATGGCGCCCATCGCGATGACATCGCTGAACCCCACGGCCATCGGGTCGCCCCAGAGGTAATCCTTGATGTCGAAGTGCGTGCCCCGGGTGAACGCGCTGGCGAGCACGATGCCCAGCGCGAAGAGGAGCGTGAACGTGATGCCGATCGCCGAATCTTCCTTGGTGCGGCTGTACCGGCTGATGAGGTTGACCAGCACGGTGGTGGTGATGCCGGCGAGGAGCGCGCCGAAGAAAAGCGCCGCGATGTTGACGCTGCCGGTGAGCAGAAACGCGACGACCACGCCCGGCAGAATCGCATGCGACAGCGCATCGCCGATGAACGCCATGCGTCGCAACACGACGAAGCAACCCAGAAGGCCACAGGCGATGCCCACCAGCGCGCTGCATGCCGCGGCCTGCCACCCCTGCGCGGTGAACGGCGCGATCCATTGCGACCAATCGAGGTCGAACTCAACTTGAGCGAGTAACATCGGGATCATCGCGAATGCGATCCTTCGCCAGGGCACTGTCGGCTCGGTCGAGCATCGACAATCGCCCGCCATACGTCAGCTTGAGGTTCTCATGCGTGCCCACCTGCGCCGTTGGGCCGAACGCCACCACGCGGTGATTCAGCAGCAGCAACGTGTCGAAGCGGTCCAGCACCGACAGGTCATGGTTCACCACCAGCAGCGACCGTCCCATCCGCGTCAGCTTCGCAATCAGTGTGAAGATGGCGGACTCGGTTGCGGCATCGACGCCGGCGAACGGCTCATCCAATAGAAGCACTTCCGCGCCCTGGCACAACGCCCGGGCAATGAAGATGCGCTTCTGTTGGCCGCCGGAGAGCTTGCGGATGTGCCGGTCGGCGTACCGGGTCATGCCCACCTGTTCCAGCGCATCGCGCGCCGCCTGCCGATCCTCTGCGCTGGGGCGGCCGAACAACCCCCATCGCGCGCAGCGGCCCATGAGCACCACATCCGCCGCAGTGACGGGAAAGTCCCAGTCGACGGCTTCGCTTTGCGGCACGTACGCCACCTTTCGCCGCGCCTCGTTGATCGGCTCGCCGAAGATGCGCACCTCGCCCGTGTCTGCCTTGACCAGCCCGAGAATCGCCCGCAGCAGCGTGCTTTTGCCCGCGCCGTTCGGGCCGATGATCCCCACCGAGTGGCCCGCCAACACCTCCAGCGACACCGAACGCAACACCGGTCGACCTTCGTAGGATACCGTCAGGTTGCGCACCGATAGCGCCGCTTCGGTCGATGTGGCGAGGGAATCGGCAGGGTTCGCCATCAACGCAGCGCCTCCACGATCGTCTGCGTGTTGTACCGCATCATGCCGATGTACGTTCCCGCGGGGGAATCGTCCGGCCCGAGCGAGTCGCTGTACAGCGTGCCGCCCATCCGCGCGCCGGTGCGCCTGGCGATGTCCGACACGATGTCGTTGAGCGACTGACCGACCGATGTTTCGATGAACAACGCCTTTACGCCGCGATCGCGCACCAGTCGCTCCAGTGCCTGCACATCCCGGGGGCGCGGCTGCTGGTCGGTGCTGATACCCACCACCGCGTGCACGTCGATGGCATACCGCTCGCCGTAGTACTGAAACGCATCGTGACTGGTGACCATCACCCGTCGCTCGCGCGGCACGGTGTCGACCTGGGCGAGAATCCACGCGTGCAGTTCGCGCAGCTCCGCGAGATACGCCTCGGTGCGCTGGCGGTAGGCTTCGGCGTGCTCGGGGTCGATGCGGCTGAGCGCATCACACGCCGTCTGCGCGTAGACCATGAAGAACTCGACGTTGAACCAGCAGTGCGGATCGGGCGCGCCGCCGCTGTCCCCACCGATCGGTGTGATGCCCGGCGATTCCGCCAATCGCACGATGCGGTCAGATGAGGCGTGACGCTCCACCACGTGCTCGAGCGTCGATTCCAGATGCCAACCGTTCATCAGCACCAGATCGGCAGCGGCGATGGCCTGTGCGTCGCGCGGCCTCACCTCGTAAATATGTGGATCCTCGCCGATGCGCATGAGCGAGATCACCTGCACATCCTCGCCGCCGATCTGTCGGGCGAGGTCGGCGATCATCGTGGTGGTCGCGACGACTTGCGGCCTGCCATCGTCATTTCGGTTGACGGCCGTGCCGTCGCAGGCGGTCAACAGCACGCCGGCCAGGAGCAGGCACAGGGCGTTGAGCACGTGTCGGCGTTGCATGAGGAACAATCCGTATTTTGACTACTCAAAATAGAAGCTTCGAGGATACAATATCTGCGGATTGGCCCGTGTCAATAGGGCGGGGTAGATTGGGTGGTCGGGCTGCGGTGGTGCGGCCGAACAGTGGATTGAGACGAAGGCGATGCCCAGCAGCACGGTTGAGGATTACGTCAAGCAGTTGTTCTTCGAGCAGGCGGCAGCCGGCGCGGGGCAGATGGTGCCCATGGGCAAGCTCGCCACGGCGATGAACGTCACGCCCGGCACCGCCACGTCGATGGGCAAGACCCTGGCGGACCTGGGTTTAGCCGACTACGAGCCACGCGCTGGCGTGCGACTCTCCCCCGAGGGCGAGCAGCTCGCCCTCAAAATGCTGCGACGGCATCGGCTCATCGAACGGCTGCTGGTCGACATCCTCGGACTGGACTGGTCCGAGGTCCACGATGAAGCCGAGCAGCTCGAGCACGCCATCTCCGACAAGGTGCTCGACCGGATCGATGCGCTGCTCGGCCACCCGACGAGCGATCCGCACGGAGACCCGATCCCCACCGCCAAGGGGCATATGGTGCAGGTCGTCCTCCTCAGCCTTGCCGAGTGTCCGACCGAATCGCCGCAGCGGATCGCCCGCGTGGTCGATCAGGACCCGCTGTTCCTCCAGTTCGCGCATCGACACGGCCTCACGCCGGGCGCAGTGGTCACCGTCACCCGACGCGATGATATTGCCGGCGCTGTCACGCTCGACAGCACGCACGAATCCGCGCCGATCAGCCTGGGCACGCAGGCCGCGGAAAAGTTCATGGTCGAGCCGGCGTGATCGTTCGTATCACTCCCAGCCGTTCAACGGCCGCTGCGGACCGCGTTCGATGTTGACGTAGGGTTCCACCACCGTTACCTCGGCGATCATCCCGTAGTGCTCGTGGATCAGGCAGACGTAACGGTACTGGCCGGGCGTTTGAAACGTGTGGAAGAACGACTCGCCGGGCTGCAGCGTGCCGGAGTGGAACGGCAATGCGCCTTCGGGCAGCACGATGTTCTGCGGGTTGGCGGCGTACTGCGGATGACAGGTGACGGTGTGAGCGGTGCGAGTGGTGTTGCGCCACTCGACCGTGTCGCCGGTCGCCACCGTGATGCGCGCGGGAACGAAGTTGAACCCGCCCATTTCAACCAGCGGCACGCCCGCCACCACTGGTTCGGTGAATTGAGGCGAACGCTGCTGCTGTGTTTCACAGCCGAGCATCGCAAACAGTCCGACGGCTACAAGAGTCGACCACAATGCGCGCATGACAAATCTCCTTCTCGAAACCGCAGCGCACGTTCACGTTACCGAAAGCAAGGGTCAGGCCGCATTCGGGTGACGGCTGAATCGAGAGAGGGGGAGGGGAAGAATCAATAAGCAACAATCAATGATCAGTTGGCAGTTCCGCGTTCGAAGACGTCGAGTGCCTGGTCAATGGTGAAGGCGTTTTCGTAGAGGGCCCGGCCGACGATGGCGCCTTGGATGGGCAGTTCGCGCAGGGCTTTGAGGTGGTCGAGGGTTCCGACGCCGCCGGAGGCGACGATGGGGACGTTGGTGGCCTCGGCGATGGCGCGGGTGGCTTCGATGTTGGGGCCGGCGAGGGTGCCATCGGTGGCGATGTCGGTGTAGTTGATGGCGGCGACAGGCCAGTCGCTGATGCGTCGGGCGATCTCGATCGCCGAGAGCTGCGTGTCCTCCTGCCAGCCGCTGACCGCCACAACGTCGTTGCGGGCATCGAGTCCCAGCACCACCCGGCCGCGATACGTCGGGTTGCCCATCAGGCTTTCGAACCAGTTCCAGTTGACCAGCGCCGCCGTGCCGAGGATGACACGGTTGACGCCCACCGACAGCAGCCGATCGATGACACCCTCGCTGCGCACGCCGCCGCCCACCTGCACCTTGAGCTTCGTTTCGCGGCAGATGCGTTCGATGGCATCGATGTGGCGCATGCGCCCCGTCTTGGCGCCGTCCAGATCGATGACGTGCAGCCACGACGCTCCGGCTTCGGCGAACGCCTGCGCCTGCTCCACCGGGTCGCGGTCGTAGGTGGTTTGCTGGGCGTAGTCGCCTTTGAAGAGACGAACGACGTTGCCGTCACGAAGATCGATGGCGGGGAAAAGGTGCATGGGGATCAGTGATTCGTGATGAG
>CAZEFM010000071.1:14969-19828 GCA_964511575.1 uncultured Phycisphaeraceae bacterium
TGGTGGGGGCGCTCATCGTGCGTTGCAGCCTTCCACGAGTGCTGCCAGGTGTTTGCCGAAGTGGTGGGCGAGGACCTGGCGGTAGGTTTCGGGATGGGTGCGCAGCACATCGTGCACGATCGGGCCGAGCTTCGCATCGGTGAGGACCGAGCCGAAGGTGACGTGCAGGATCTGGCGGCCATCGTTCTCGTCGAGGTACAGCCGTTCCAGTTCGCGGTTGTCGCCGATCTGGCTGGCGGGGGCCACCTTGTCGAGGCTGGCGGAGATGTGGTACGTCGCCTTGTCGCGGTCGAAGCAGTTGCGTGAGAAGTCGATGATTTCACGCAGCGCGGCCGTGTCGTGTCGTCCCACCGCACGGAGCGCTTCGAGATAGCTGGTGCCGGCCGTCTTGACGTGGAAGAGGCCGCCGGTGATGCGGGCGAAGCTGGCGTAGATCGACAGCTTGTCCGAACCGGAGTGGAGGCTGAGCTTGTACGGGCCGAGCTGTTTGGCGATTGCGGCATGGTCGGCGAGCGACTTTTCAAACGCGGCGATATCGCCCTTGTAGTCGATGCCCTTTTCGAAGTCGCCGATGTAGCGCGGCGCGAGGCTGACGAGCTTCATGCGCGCCTGCAGGCACTGGTCGGCAATGATGTAGTGTTCGGCAAGCGTCGTGGGCTGGGGCGTCTCGTCGACGGACAGTTCAATTTCGTAAGGCTGATCGCGTTTCTCGGCGGCGGAGGCGATGTAGGAGGCCATCTCCAGCGCATGCGCGATGGCGCGGCCGTACTTCACCGCGGCACGCTGCACGGTGACTTCATCGAAGTGGATCTCCGGACCGTTGGCCACCGCGATGGTTCGGCCGAGGTAGGTGTCGATCCACGGGGTGGCGTCGCGCACCTGGGCGAACTTCTGCGCGAGGGTGCCGGCGTCGTAGCCGTCGGCATCGGTGTCGACGTGATCAGAGGGATCGATGGTGTAGAAGACGAAGCCGGCATCGGCGGTGACGTCGACGTCGGCAGGGGTCTTGAGGTGGTCGGCATCCGCGCCCCAGCGGCCATCAAAACCTTCGGCGACCAGTGCGCCGGCGGCATCGGCCATCACTTGTCGGGCCGTGCGGTCGGTGCGGGTCATCTCGCGGATGGACTGCTGCGCGAAGATCGGCTGGATGGCCCCGCCGTTCTCACGCAGTGCGGTGAGGTGGCCCGGTGTCGCCACGCCCAATCGGTCCCCGAACCCGAAACTCGGCGCCAGCCCCAGCAGCGACGGGGTCATTTGCGATACAGCCATGATGAAGGTCTCCCAGTATGCGGAATGTGTCAGCGGGGCAACGCGGCAACATAGATGGGCCGCCCGAGAGCGTCAAGGAGAGAGAAGAAATTGCGGATTTCGGATTGGGGGAGCGGGTTCAGCGTTGGTAGTGCTGGAGGAGTTCTTCCCAGCGGTTTTGTTTCTTGAGGATGTGTTCGACGGCGTCGCGGGCTGCGCCGTGGCCGCCGGGCTGGGCGGTGATGTACTTGGCGACAGCGCGGACCTCGTCCACCGAATCCTTGACGGCGATGGGGTAGCCGCAACGCAGCAGAGCGGGCAGGTCGATCAGGTCATCGCCGACGAACGCGGTCTGGTCCGGCGTGACGCCCATACGTTCACAGAGTGCTTCGAGGGCAACACCCTTGTCCTTGGAACCCTGCTGCACGTGTTCGATGCCCAGTTCCGCTGCCCGCAGCGCGACGACCCGGGACATGCGGCCGGTGATGATGCCCACCTTCAACCCCATGAGCATGGCGGCGCGGATGGCGAACCCATCACGCACATGAAAGTGCTTGGACTCCACGCCCAGGTCGTTGAGGATGATGCGGCCATCGGTCAGCACGCCGTCGACGTCGAAGATGATGGAAGAGATCATGGGGGAAGGACGAAGCTCGAAGTTCGAATGACGAAGGAATGACGACGTTCGAAATTCGAAAGGTTAACGGTTGCTGGCAGTACGGTTGGGCATTGGACATTCGTTCGTCATTCGGATTTCGTCATTCGCCATTTTCACTCAATCACTTTCAGTCCCATCAGGTCCTGCACGTCCAGGAGGCCGATGGCGGTGCCCTGTTCGTCGACGACGGGCATTTCGTCGATTCGGAACTGTCGGGCCATGGCGACGGCGTCGCGGACAAGGGACTGGTTGGTGAGGCGTCGGGGGTTTTGGGTCATGACGTTGGCCAGGGGCATCGCCAGGGCGTTGCCGCCGTGTCGGATGAGCAGGCGTCGCAGGTCACCATCGGTGAAGATGCCGGCGAGTTTGCCGTGTTCATCGACGATGACGAGCGCGCCGGGGCGTCGGCCGCCGGGCGCCTGGGCCTCGGCCTGGGCGAAGGCGGATTCGACGGTGATGTCGGGGGTGAAGACGGGCAGGTTGTCGCCGACCCGGAGGCGCAGCGCCTGGATGACGGGCATGAGTTCGCGGCCGAGCGATCCGCCGGGGTGATAGCGTCGGAAGTCCTGCACGCCGAAGTTGCGTCGGCTGCTGACGGTGAGGGCGAGCGCATCGCCCAGCGCGAGCATGGCGGTGGTGCTGGCGGTGGGGGCGAGGTTGTGGGGGCAGGCCTCGGGGGTGTCGCCGATGATGAGGGTGAGCGTGGCGAGTCGTCCCAGGTCGGATTCGCGTTTGGCGGCCATGCCGATGACGGGCACGTTGTCCTGTTTGAGCAAGGCGGCGAGGGTGACGATTTCCTCGGTGTTGCCGCTGCGTGAGAGCAGCAGGACGATGTCGTTGCTGCGGATGCGGCCGAGGTCGCCGTGAACGGCTTCGGTGGGGTGGAGGAAGTGGGAGGGCGTGCCGGTGGAGGCGAAGGTGGCGGAGAGCTTCTGGGCGATGGGGCCGTTTTTGCCCAACCCGCTGATGACGAGCGTGCCGGTGCAGTTGAGGATGCGTTCGACGGCATCGTGGAAGGCATCGTCGATGGGTACGGCGAGGATGGCCTGCGCTTCGGTGGTGAGGACCTTGCGGGCGAAGGCGGACTGGCGTCCCTGAGGGGTGTCCTCGGTGTCGGGCAGCTTGTTCAGGGGCAGCGGTGGGGATTGGTCCATGGGTGCGAACCGGGTTACAGTAAAGGGAGCCATTATAGGGTATCCGCTGGGGCTGTTTGGGGCGGCGATGGTGTGGGTGGCGGGGCGGTTGGATGCCGCTGCGGGCGGCCGGTGATGAAGGATCTTTTATGAGTGCGCACCTGGATGATTACCGCGTTGAGCTGGACGCCTACAGCGGGCCGCTCGATCTGCTGCTGTACCTGGTGCGGCGTCATGAGATCGACCTGTACGACATCCCCATCGCGAAGCTGACGGAGCAGTATCTGGAGCACCTGCGCGTGATCGAAGCGATCGACTTCGAGCGTGCGGGGGAGTTTCTGGTGATGGCGGCGACGCTGCTGGAGATCAAGAGCCAGATGCTGGTGCCGGCGGCGAGCGAGGGCGAGGAACAGCCCGCGGGCGATGAGGCCGACCTGAACGTGGCCGACCCGCGGTACGAGCTGGTGCAGCAGCTTCTTGCTTACAAGCGGTACAAGGATGCTGCGTTCGAACTGGAGGAACGGCGGCGGGAGTGGGAAGCGCGATTTCCGATCAAGCCCTCCAAGCGGGAGCTGAGCGCGGAGGAGCAGGAAAACGCGCCGCTGGACCTGGAGGATGTGCAGGTTCTGGATCTGTGCAAGGCGTTTGCCCGGTTGCTGGACTCGATCGGGCAGAAGCGCGTGCACGAGGTGACGTACGACGACACGCCGATCGCCCTGCATGCCGAGGACATCGTCGATCGCCTCAAGCGCGACGGTGCGAAGGGCGGCATGACGCTGCAGCAGATTTTCGTGGGGCGGACCAACCGCAGCGAAATGATCGGGCTGTTCCTGGCGGTGCTGGAACTGGTGCGACAGCGTCGGCTGCGGGTGGCACAGGATCAGCCCGGCGGTGAGGTGAAGCTGGAACTGCGGCCGGAGGACGAGCAGGCGGCGGGCGATGAGGATCAGCCGGACCGCTGGAAAAACCCGGAAACGGGTGAGGTCGAGTACGACTGGCCCAGCGAGGAGGCGCGCAAGCGTGCCGAACGGCGGGCGCGGCTGCGCGCCAACCGGCTGGCGAAAATGCGCGGCGGCGCGGCGGCGGAAGCCGACGGCGGGGACGAAGACGACGACGAGGACGAGATCATCGATCTCGACGACGAACTGGCGGGCGAAGAGGGGTGACCGGAGCGGTGCGCAGCCGGGGGACGAGGCGGGGCATTTCCATATCGAGCGTTGGGGGACGTCTGTGGCTGGCGGGGACCGTCGCTTTCCCATGAGCGTGGGAATCGCTACCATTGGCTGGTTTTAATTTCAGCCAACCCCACCGCGATTACTGCGCGCTTATCATGCCTAAACGAACCGACATCCGTACCATCCTGATCATCGGCTCCGGCCCCATCGTCATCGGCCAGGGCTGCGAATTCGACTACTCCGGCACCCAGGCGTGCAAGGCGCTGCGTGAGGAGGGCTACCAGGTCGTCCTGGTCAACTCCAACCCCGCCACCATCATGACCGATCCGCAGTTTTCGGATCGCACCTACATCGAGCCCATCACCCCCGAAGCCGTCACCAAGATCATCGAACGTGAACACGGCGGGGAGTTCCAGATCGATGCCCTGCTGCCCACGCTGGGCGGGCAGACGGCCCTGAACTGCGCCTGCGAACTGTACGACAACGGCACGCTGGCGAAGTACGGCATCGAAATGATCGGCGCGACCCGGCAGGTGATCTACCGTGCCGAGGACCGCAAGGCGTTCAAGGAAATCGTCGAGTCGATCGGCTTGGGCATGCCGCGTGCCGGCATCGCCAACTCCATGGAGGAGGCGTGGCAGGTGC
>CAZEFM010000072.1:0-19802 GCA_964511575.1 uncultured Phycisphaeraceae bacterium
GCTCTATTACTACACGGATGAGAGCGACCCCGGCTTCGATCCCACCACCAGCACCAATCGCGCGACGCTGTTCGGAGGCGACATCACCATCAACAGCAATGCGTATCAACAGTTCACGCTGGCCACCACGCCGGCACTGGCGGCGGACGACGCGGGCATCGGCTCCACGCTCTACCTGCGCTTCTACCGCACCACCGGCGACGGACAGTTCCCCGTCATCGACGATGTGGCGCTGAGCGTCATTCCCGAGTCGGCGTCGCTGGCGCTGATGGGGGGAGGGTTGATCCTGATGCTGCGCCGCAAGCGAAGCGCGTAAGCACCGCGTATGCGAGGCTCGGGCGGCACGTGCAGGTCGTCGCGTGCAGCCGATCGATTTGCGCGGCGGCGAGGTTGACGCCTCGACCGCCGCTTTCACCACGCCGTCACCCGGTGCGCCGAGATGTAAAAGGCGCGGTGGGTGTACACGGCAGGTTTGTGAAGGAGCTCAAGCGTGAGGAGATTGCCGGAAGTGCGTGGCAAACGAGGGAGATGGGCACGGATGACCGCGGCGGTGCTTGCGGGCGTCATCTGGGCGGGCAGTTCGCAGGCCGCACCGCCGAATGACGGCTGGTCGCTGGAGTGGTCGGACGAGTTCGCCGGGTCGGGCTACAACGCCTGGACCCCTCAGCAGCAGACCCGACGCGATGCGCTGAACACCACCGAGGCGATCGATGTGGCTGATGGCGTCTTGCGCATCACCACCTTCACCGACGGCGGCGTTCACAAGACCGGGTTCCTCACCTCGAAAGCGCAATTCGGGCAGGGTTATTTCGAAGCACGCATGCGCTCGGGCAACACGGCCGGGGCGTGGCACGCCTTCTGGCTGATGGCGCCCACCATGGCGCTGCTGCAGACCAACGATCCGCAGGTGTCGACCGACGGGGCATCGCGGCTGGGCGTCGAGATCGACATCACCGAAATTCTGGCGCGCTATCAGGGTTCGAGCAGGAACTATCCCACGACCATCCACTGGGCGGGATACGCCGACACGCATCAGAGCGTCACGCGCACGGTGTCCGGCCCGATCGATGATGGGCAGTGGCACACCTTCGGGCTGCTGTGGGATGAGACGGGCTATCGCTTCTATATGGACGGCGTGCTCATGTCGACCATCGCCGCGAGCGACACCGTGCCCGTTTCGCGCATCGCGCAGGACATCAAGCTCACGTCGGAGGTGCGCCACCAGAGTTGGGCGGGCAACATCCCGGCGGGCGGGTTCGGCAGTAAGAGCAACTCGTCGACGTTCCTGGATGTCGATTACGTGCGCTACTACGGCCTGGCGACGGATGAGCGGCGACTGGCGGCGTCGGGCGACTGGAACACGACGCAGACGCTGTGGCGCGGCGCTGGTGATGCGCCGATCACCTGGATCAATCAGAGCAACGCGGTCGCACAGTTGAGTGGCGGGAGCAGGACGCTGCGCACCTCCGCAGCGATCGAAACGCACGGCATCGTGGTGCAGTCGGGCGCCCATGCGATCACCTCGGGGCCGGGCGGCTCCCTCACGCTCGTCGCGTCAACCGGTCCGATGGTCGAAGCGCCTTACATTGAGGTCGCATCCGGCGGACAGTTGACGGTCGAATCGCTGCGCTCCACTGCCGCCAACTTCGACAAACTCGGCGGCGGCACGCTGGCGCTGACGGGGACGACCGCGACGAATGATCTGGGCAACATCTACGTCAAGTCAGGCGTGCTCGACATTCGTAACGCCCGGCTTTTTCACGGCAGCTACCGCAGCGATACCTTTGTTTCGGTGCACGGCGGGGCGGTGCTGCGCGTCAGTTCGCTGGCGTATGGAACGGGCAACCTGGGGCATCTGGCTGCGAACGAATACACCCTGGCGCTCAGCGGCGGGCAACTGCAGTTCGCCGGCGATGCGAGTCGCACGCATCAGCGCGGCTTCCGGGTCGAGCAGAACGCCACCATCAGCAACATGGTCGCGGGCACCACGCAGACCATCCGGGGCGGCGAGCACGCCAACGGGCAGATCCATCTCAGCAACACGCGAAGCCTCACCATCGACGGGCCCGGCGATCTGGCGGTGATGTCCACGATCGGCAGCATCACCTACACGCACGTCGGCCATGCGGGCACGATGAGCGACACCACCGGCAGCATCATCAAGCGGGGGCAGGGGACGCTGACGCTCGGCGGGGCGAATCGCTACGCCGGCGGCACCACCGTCCATGCGGGCACGCTGCGCACGGCCCATGACAGGGCGCTGGGTACCGGGCAGGTGCGCATCCGCGGAGGCACACTGGCGGTCGGTGACGGCGAGAGCAATCGCGTCCGCGGCATCTCGGGATTGATCCTCGACGACGGCGCGACGCTCAGTGTGCTGGCCGAGGATGCCCTCACGCTTGCCTCGGGCACGTTCGCCCTCGGCAGCGTCACGCTGGACCTGAACGACGCCTTCAACGCCGAGGGGCAGTACGTGCTGATCCGCGGCGCTTCGGGCGGCAGCACCCTTGCGGACACGATCACGTTCACGGGCATCGACACCGGCCGATTCGCGTACGAACTGCGCCTCTGGGAGAATAACGCGGTGCTCGAGGTGACGGCCATCCCCGAACCCGCCGCGGTGACGGTGATGGCGACGCTGGCGGCGACACGGTTGCTCGTTCGGCCGCGACGGTAAGATGTGCGAGGATTCAACTGATCGCGGCCGCTGGGCGCGATTCGACCGCTGCCGCCCTGCATACGGAAAGGCTTTTCGATGAAACGCTTCTCGCTGCTGGTGTTGCTCGCATTGTTGGCGCTCGTTCCTGCTGCGCCGCTCCAGGCGCAACGCGCCGCGGACACGCAGCAGCCCAACATCATTGTCATCTTCATGGACGACCAGGCGTATCAGTCCATCAGTGCCTATGGCTCGTTCAACCAGACGCCCAACATCGATCGCATCGCCAACGAGGGTATGCGCTTCGATCGCTGCCTGGTGACGAATTCGATCTGCGGGCCAAGCCGCGCGACGCTGCTCACCGGCAAGTACTCGCACCTCAACGGCAAGCGCAACAACCACGACCGCTTCGACAATTCGCAGCAGACCTATCCCAAGCTGCTGCAGAAGGTCGGCTACCAGACCGCGATGATCGGCAAGTGGCACCTCGATGGGCACCCGCAGGGCTACGACCACTGGGTCATCCTTCCCGGACAGGGCGACTACTACAACCCCGACTTCATCTCCGCCAAGGGCAACTTCCGGGTGGAAGGCTACGTCACCGACATCGTGACCGACATGGCGATCGACTGGATCGAGAATCAGCGCGATCCGAACAAGCCGTTCATGATCAACTATCACCACAAAGCGCCGCATCGCACGTGGATGCCGGGGCCGGATCAACTGCATCTTTTCAAGGGTGAGAACCTGCCCGAGCCGGACAATCTTTTTGACGATTACAGCACGCGTGCTCGCCCCGCATCGCATCAGGAGATGGAAATCGATCGTCACATGGACTGGTATTACGATCTGAAGGTTCCGCCGCGCGACGGGCTTGTCATGCGTCCCAACGGCCACGCCGGTGGCGGACGTCGCCTCTATGAGCAGCGCTTCACCCCCGAGCAGAAGGCGGCGTGGGATGCAGCCTACGGCCCTGAAAACGAAGAGCTGTACCGCAACTTCGCCAACATGACGCACGAACAGATCGTGCGCTGGAAGTATCAGCGATATGTGAAGGATTACCTGCGCACCATCGCGGGCGTCGATGCGAACATCGGGCGGCTGCTCGATTACCTGCAGGAGAAGAACCTTGCTGACAACACGGTCGTGATCTTCGCTTCCGATCAGGGGTTCTATCTTGGCGAGCACGGCTGGTACGACAAGCGGTGGATGTACGAGGAATCGCTGCGCACGCCGTTCATGGTGCGCTGGCCGGGTGTGGTTCGGCCGGGCACGGCGACCGATGCGCTCGTCTCCATCCTCGATTTCGCGCCCACCATCCTTGAAATGGCAAACGCGCCCATTCCCGATGACATGCAGGGCCGTTCGATCGTGCCCATCCTCAAAGGTGAACCCCCCGCCGACTGGCGCACGAGCTTCTATTACCACTACTTCGAGCAGGGTGAACACAAGGTGCCGCGGCAGTGCGGCGTCCGCACCCAGCGCTACAAGCTCATCCACTATTACACCAGCAACGAGTGGGAGTTGTTCGATCTGGAAAGCGATCCGCACGAGATGAACAACATCTACAACGACCCCGCCAGCGCGCCGCTCGTGGCGGAACTCAAGGCGGAACTCGAGCGCTTGCGCCAATACTACCGCGACGACCAGGCGCCAGCCGTGACGCCGTGATGGAGTTGCATCCACCTCACGGCCGGGGATGATGCCGGGCAATCACCTGCTTCAGTCGCGAGCGGTCGACGTGGGTGTAGATCTGGGTGGTTTTGATGTTGCTGTGGCCCAGCAATTCCTGCACGACGCGCAGGTCCGCGCCGCCGGCAAGCAGATGCGTCGCAAACGAGTGTCGCAGGGTGTGGGGGTGGACGTGGTGCAGTCCGGCGCGGGCGGCGTACTTGGCCACCACCTGCCAGATGACGATGCGGGTGATCGGCTGCCCGGTGCGCGAAAGCAGCAGCCTGCCGCTGGGGCGATCCTCCCGCCGCAGCCTGGGGCGCAGCTCGCGCAGGTAGGTGGCTGTGGCATCGAGGGCGGGCTTGCCGATGGGGACGATGCGTTCTTTGCTGCCCTTGCCCATGACGCGGGCAACGCCCAGATCCAGGTGCAGCCGGTCGATGTCGAGGTTCGCCAGCTCGCTGGCGCGCAGGCCACCGGCGTAGAGCAGCTCGAGCATGGCAACGTCGCGGAGGTAGAGCGCATCAGTCGGCTGCGGGGCCGCCAACAGCGTCTGCATGTCCTCAGGGCCCAGCACGCCCGGCACCTTGTGCCAGCCGGCGGGCTGATTCAGCAGTTCAGCCGGGTTTGCGGGCAGATACTGAATGGAATAAAGGAAGCGGCAGAAGACGCGGATCGTCGCCACGTGCCGGGCGATTGTGCTGACCGCCAGTCCCCTGCCATCGAGGTAGCGCAGGTGTTCGGCGATGCGTTCGAGGGTGAGCTTGCGGAAGTTGCGTTCCCCGCGATCGTGCAGCCACCGCGCCAGTTCGGTCAGATCGGCGTGGTAGGCAAGGATGGTGGCGGGGGCGAAGCCGCACTCGATGCGGCAGTAGGCGAGGAAGTCACGTACCGGTTGGTCGAAGTCTGCGCTGAGGACGGGCGACGAGGCGTGTGGCGTCGCGGCCCTCGATGGTGAGGCGAACTGCTGCGTTTTCCAGTTGGCCGATCTCACCGCGATGCTCCTGCAGCAACTGGTAATACGTCACACAACTGAGGTGCCGCGCCAGACAAAGGTCGAAGGCCTCATCCATTCGGCTGAGCGAAAAGTGTCTGGCGCAACGCCGATCGTTCATGTCGATGAACGGGCAGACAGCCACCTCTACTTCTTCGCGGATGTAAGCCATGCGTGGAATACCGGTCGGTCCTCACACCTATCGGCCCGATGACACGCCAGACGGCAAAAATTGTGTTTTAAAGGAATGGGCAAAAGCCATTGAAGAAGCGCAGGCCGAGCGGCAATCTTTCTCCTCCCTTGGCCCAGGCCCTCGGCCCTGGACTCTGAACACAATGCCGACGACTGGACTCGAACCAGTGACCCAGGGCTTATGAATCCCTTGCTCTACCAACTGAGCTACGTCGGCGTGGAGCTCGGCTCGGCCGGCTCGAACGCGGGCAAGATTGTACGCGGCAATCGCCGTTGTTCAACCCCGGCCCCGAATCGGCGGGTGGGCGTGTGACGCCCCGGGTGCCGGCCGAACGCCAACGGACGGCGGGTTTGGCTTATTCCGGCCAGGCCTGGAGGGCGGCGGCGGCGATCTGCTTCAGCTCCCGGCGGGTCGCGCCCCCGGCCGCCTGCACCGCCATCCCCCAGATCACCGTCATGAGGTACCGCGCCAACTGGGTGGGGTTGGCGTCGGCGGGCAGGTCGCCTTGTGCCTGAGCGGCCTCCAGACGCTTGCGGACCGCGGCCTCGGCACCGGCGCGACGCTGGCTGAGCTGTTTGCGGACGCTCTCCGGCCCGCCCGCCAGAGCGCCGTGGACCAGCAGGCATCCATCGCCAGCACCCGGTTTGCCGACCATCTCGATCGCGCCGTACAGCGCCCGTTCGGCTACGAGGCGGGCGGTGGGCTGCTGGATGGCCTTGCGGAGGTAGGAAGCGGGCTTTTCGATGTAACGGTCGACGACACGGGTGAAGAGGGCCTCTTTGTTGCCGAACGCAGCATAAAGGCTGGGCAAATTGACGTTCAGCGCTTCGCTCAGTGCCGCCAGTGAGGTACCCTCGTATCCGTGACGCCAGAAGACCGTCATGGCGGTGTCCAGCGCCTCATCGACATCAAATGTTCGCGGCCGCCCTCGGGCCATCGTTGCGTACTCCGGGAAATTTTTCACCCGTTAACACCATATTCGCCTTGACCTGACGCGACAAGATATTTATTTGTAATAAGCGATACAAAATTGACGGCCGGGGCTTCGCATCGTTGTTTTCCGTGAAGCTCATCCGCATTGGGGGTTTTGTGATGTCTGAATGGGTGGATGCCGCCGCGACCGGCGAGGTTCGCGCCTGCGTGGAAGCGTGGGCGCAGGCGGTGCGGCAGAAGGACCTGGAAGGGGTGATGGCGCAGCATGCCGCTGAGGTGGTCAACTTCGATGCGTGGGGCGGCCTGGTGATCGATGCGGCGACGACGCGCGAGCATTGGCGGCAGTGCTTTGAGGGATTTGCCGGACCGATCGGGTTTGAGCTGCGCGGTCTGGTGATCGTGGCGGGGACGGATGTGGCGTTCTGTCATTGTCTGATCGGCATGACGGGGACGCTCAGGCCCGATCGGCCTCACGAGTTCTGGGGCCGCGGCACGCTGGGGCTGCAACGCATCGATGGCAGGTGGCTGATCACGCATGGCCACGCCTCTGCGCCGTTCAATCCGTACACCAACGAAGCGGAAACCCGTCTTCGGCCGTGACGCACCATTTTGAAAGGCAGTAACCGACATGACGACCGAGACCATCGCTCACCCGCCGATTGTCAGCCGCGAAGAATGGCTTGTCGCCCGCATGGCGCTTCTGGAAAAGGAGAAGGAACTGACCCGCATGCGCGATGCGGTCAACGCGCAACGCCGTCGCCTGCCCATGGTGCGGATCGACAAGACGTATCGGTTCACCGGGCCGGCACCGCAGGAAAAGCACTTTTCGCTGCTTGATCTTTTTGAAGGCAGGCGACAGCTTATCATCTATCACTTTATGTTTGATCCTTCGTGGACGAAGGGTTGCCCCGGGTGTACGCAGTTTGTCGATGCGCAGGGGGATGTGCGCATGCTGCACGAGCGCGACACGACGTTTGCGATTGTCTCCCGCGCGCCGGTGGCGACGTTTGAGCCGTACCGCGTTGAACGGGGATGGACGTTTCCCTGGTATTCATCGTTCGGCAGCGACTTCAACTATGACTTCCACGCGACGCTGGATGAGGATGTCGCCCCGAAGTTCTACAACTACCGCGACAAGTCGGCATCGAAGTTCAAGGGCGAGAGTCACGGGTTGAGCGTGTTCTTCCGCATGGGTGATGAAGTGTTTCACACCTACTCCACCTATGCCCGCGGCGTCGAGGGGATTTGCGATGCGTACACGCTGCTGGACACGACCCCTTATGGCAGGCAGGAGGATTTTGAGGATTCTCCCGCGGGTTGGCCGCAGAAGCCGACGTACGGTTGAGATACCGCCGTTGTCCGCGAAGAATTGAATGGGCGGGCGCGGATTGTTCGACGGATGGATTGATGGACGAGGTCACGTTTAACCTTTTGCTCTGGGAGTGTACCAATGGCAGTGAAACCCAAACCCGACGGCACGCACACCATCACGCCTTACCTGTCGCTCGAGAATGCGGATGCGTTCCTGGCGTTTGTGCAGAAGGCGTTCGGTGCTGCGGAACCCCGGGCGTTGCGTCGGCCGGACGGCAAGGTGATGCACGCGGAAGTGAAGATCGGCGATTCGACGATCATGGTCGGCGAATGCTGCCAGGAAATGGGTGCGATGCCTTCGGGGCTGTACCTGTACGTCGAGGACACGGACGCGACGTACAAGCAAGCGCTGGAGGCGGGCGCGACGACCGTGATGGAGCCGACCGACATGTTCTGGGGCGATCGCATGGCGAGCGTGAAGGATCCGTGCGGCAACATGTGGTCGATCGCCACACACGTGGAAGACGTTGCGCCGGATGAGATCAACCGCCGGGCGCAGGCGTTCATGGCGCAGTTTGCGTGATTGGTTCGAGGATTCGCTTGTGAGCCGTGAGTGGGCGCGCATCAGCGCGTGTCGTTGATCGTGCCCTTTCACGGTTCAGTTCTTTCAACCGTTTTACTATGGAAAACAAAGATGAGTACCACGGATCCGGTTCAGGAGGCCAACCCGATGATGGCGGTTGCGCAGGATGAACATCGTTGGCTCTTGCAGTTGGTGGGCGACTGGACGTTTGAAAGCGCATGTTCGGGCGAGCCGGGACAGGAGTCGAAGACGTATCACGGCGGGGAGACGGTGCGGGCGCTCGGCGAGTTGTGGATCGTGGCCGAGGGCTCGGGCGAGATGCCCGGCGGCGGGGAGGCGCGGATGAACATGACGCTCGGCTACGACCCGGCGAAGGGGCGTTTCGTCGGCACATGGGTTGGCTCGATGATGACGCACCTGTGGGTGTACGAGGGCGAACTCGATGATGCCAAACGCGTGCTGTCGCTCCATGCCGAGGGCCCGGCCATGAACGAGAAGGGCGAGCCTACCGGCAAGTCCGCCAAGTACAAGGATGTCATCGAAATCGTCAACGAGAACGAACGCAAGCTCAGCGGCTGGATCTTCGGTGAAGATGGCCAGTGGCACCAGATGATGGAGGCCTGCTACCGTCGCAAGTGAGAGACTGCGGGGCAACCGTGTGAATGCCCGGCGAGTCATCGTTCTCAGGCCGCGTTCTCTTCAACGCCGATGGTGAGCCTGACGCCAATGGCATCGGCAATGCGCATGAGCGTGCGGAAGGTCGGATTGGGATGTGGCGCGTTCTCCAGCTTGGAGAGACGGCTTTTGTCGATTCCCGAGCGTGAGGCGACGTCGCCGAGGCTCAGGCCGCGTCGTTCGCGTTCGGCCTTGAGGCGGCCCAGAGTGGCGACGAGTACGTCCAGTTCACCTTTGCGCCGTTGTGCCTCCTGTTGAAGCCGCGGCATGTTCGCTTCGACCCACGCCCGACCTTCACGAACGCGGCGGCGCTGCTCTTGCGTCAGCTTCGCACCGCGGACACTTTTGAATTCGCGTTTGCTCATATCACCACTCCGGCGCAGGCTCGTATGCGGTGATGGGAATCACCACATTGGCCTTGTCTTCATAGTCGAACACTACCACCAGGTACCGCCCATGCGGCGTGTATCCCTGAACGACCCAGTACCCCGTGCCGGCGCCGCTGGGTTCCCGATCGTCGAAACATTCACGCAGCACCGTTTCCGCCTCATCAGCCGTCACTCCGTGCTCGGCGATGTGCTCCATGACTTCATCGGCCCAGAAAATATGCACGATTTCAGGCAAGGGCGGTAACCTTCGGTGTTGACATATTATACCACGCCTGTTCGTCTGAATCCAAGGTATTCCGCCCGCCTGCGTTGGCGGTGTGATCGGACCATCCGGACCGGGTTGGGCCGGCGGTGGGGCGGGCGGTCTCAAGCGGGTGGGGTGGTGTGCCGATGGCTGGGGCATGGGTTGGCTTGATCGCATCCGAAGACAACGGCGGCGGACCACCATCGAGCGGCGGCGTCACCGACGCTACGCGGCCCAGCATCAGCTCGAATGCGAAATGGGCGAGCCGATCGACCTGTCGACCAGCGGCATGCGGCTCGTCTGGGACGAGAAGCCGCCCTTCGCCCGGGGGGAACTTGTCACGTTTACGATTCACGGTGGGGGCAGGTCGATGCTCGTCACCGGTCGGGTCGTCCGCCTGCGCCGCGACAGCAGCCTGCGCTACGATGTGGGCATCGCGTTCCACAACCTGAGCCCGGACCATGCGCGGCAACTCGAATCGATCGTCCGCTTCGGGTTTGCCGAGGCGCAGGAGTGGTCGGCCCAGCAGCAGTCGCGCACCCGTCGGCCGCGCATCAGCGTGCCGATGATCGACTACTACCAGGTGCTCGGCGTGTCGCGCGATGCTGATGCCGCGACCATTCGCCAAGCGTTCCACCGTGAGGCGATGCGCTATCACCCCGATCGCAACCACGACGGTGAGGCGGCCAGACGTTTCCAGCAGGTGCACGAAGCGTGGGCGGTGCTCAAGGATGCCGGTCGACGCCACGAGCACGATGCGCTGCTCAGCCGCGCAAATTGATTACGCCTGTCGCTCGCCGGGCACACGCCTACACCACTTTCAGCTTTCTCCCTGTTCGACGCCATTGAGGCGCGGCCTATCCTTCGCAAGGAACCACATTCGCCGTTCACCTCAACAGGGAGTTGTGCATGAGCACCACACGCATCATTGGCATCGTTCTGCTGCTGCTCGGCGTCGTTCTGCTGATCGTCGGTTGGAACGCATCGGACTCCGTCGTCGATCAGGCGAGCGAGGCGTTCACCGGGCGGTACAGCGATGAAACCATGTGGTATCTCATCGGCGGCGCTGTGGCGGGGGTGCTGGGCCTGCTGCTGGTGATCTTCGGCGGCAACGGCGTGAGGCGGCCGCATATGGCGTGATGCGCTAAGGGCCGGGGATCGCTGAAGCGACCATGCCGAGGCCTTACGCTTCTACGCGCGGAACGGCCCCGTGATCGCCAGCGTCAAACCGTCGTGCTGGATGTTGACGAACAGCGTCGTGCCATCGGGTGAGAAGCAGATGCCCGCCAGCTCGCTCTTGCTCATGCGGTTGTGCCCGAACGGGTAAAGCTCGCCGCGTGGCGTGACGCCCACGATCCGTGCATCGCCGCTGCGATCCTCGCACACCATGACATCCCCCCACGGCGCGATCGTGAGGTTGTCGGCGTTCTGCATCAGCTCACTGTTGTTCGGCTCGATGAAAAGCTCAAGCTTGCCCGGCTGATCGGCTTCGCCAGCCTCACCTTCCAGGGGGCTGGGCACGTAGCGCCAGATCTGTCCCGCCTTCTTCACGCCGCCGCTGGTGCAGGCGAAGTAGATCGCATCGTTGCCGTACCACATGCCCTCACCGCGCGCGAACCGCGCCGCCCCGGCCGCAAACCCGCGATGACGCAGGTCGTCCTTCGGCGCATCCACCTCATCCAGATCGATCCACCGCACCGCCAGTGGCACGCCCGGTTCCACCGCGGGCTCATCCTTCTTCCAGTTGCGCGTGTCCAGCGACGGCTTGTCGATCACCGCCAGCGCCTGCAGCCGCCCACCCAGCGCCAGCTTGCCCGGCGTGTGCGGAATGAAGCGGTAAATCTGTCCGTCATCGCGATCCTCCGTTTCGTAAACGATGCCGGTCGGTTCGTGCACCGCGATCGCTTCGTGGTTGAACCGTCCCATGTCGCGCAACGGCTCCGGGTCCGCCATCGCGATGTCCGCCGTCGCGGGCACCTCGAAGTTGTAGCCGTGATCCTTCTCGTGTCGCCCGTCGATGCGCTGCACCGATTCCTCACACGTCACCCATGTGTTCCACGGTGTGGGGCCGCCCGCACAGTTGCGCAGGGTGCCCGCCAGTGAAAGGAAGTGCCGTTCCAGTCGCTGAGTTCGGGTGTCGAAGACAAGCGTGGTGGTGCCGCCCAGCGATGGTGTCTCGCCCTTGCCGTAGTCATATACCTTGGCGGGCGGAACGTTGGGCAGCAGTTCATGCTTCAGGCCGAACGCGCCGAGTCGCACGACATCGTGCGTCAGCTCGTGATTGCGCACGATGATCGTTTTGCCATCCGGCCCGGGGAACGCAGCCATGCCATCGTGTGCCCCGGGCACCAGCAGGCCATCGTCCATCCGTTCGCCCAGCCGGGAGACCACGGTGTAGGAGAACCCGCGCGGCAGGTCGAAGATGCCGTTCGGGTCCGTCACCAACGGCCCGAAGCGTTCCACCGGCATGTGCAGTTGCGCCGCCGCTGTGCCGGGATAAAACAGATGCTTCAAGCCAAGAAACCCCGCAGACACCCCGGCCGCGATCTGCACAAACTGTCGGCGATTGAACTGAGCCTGATTCATGAAGGAACCCTTTACAGAATGACCGCGTGCATTGTACGTACAGTCATGAGAGGCGTGTATGCGACCGGTGAATGTCGCATGAATGCGATTGTCGTCAGTGGAACGCGGAAGGCACCGGCGGAACGTCGCCGTAGAACTCGCAGGGCGTCAGGCGACCGGCCTTGCTCTGGTCGAACGGCACGAAGCCGACCTTCAGCGCGGGGGAGTCCTCGCGCAACCGATAGTCATCGTTCGCCACATCCACGAAAAGCGGGTCCGCGACAATCGAGTGCGCATCCTGCTTCATCTCGCGCTGCCATGCCTGGAGCGACCGGTCGCCCGGGAACATCACCTCATGCCCCGCGTGCCAGTAGACGTTGCGGTCCAGCACGTACTTGCCATCGCCCCAGTTGCTGTACATCAGGGGCGATCCGTTGTCCCAGTAAACGATGTTGCGTTCGAAGAAGAAGGACAGGTGTTCCTCCTGCCGGGTGCGCTGCAGTTGGAATTGCTGTGAGTTGACGAGGATGTTGTTTTCGATGCGGTTTTCTTTTCCGTAATGCTGGTGGAAGCTGCCGGTGCGCGTGCGGTAGACGACGTTGTTGCGCATGACGATGCCGGTGGAGCCTTCATCGGTGTAGAGTCCCCACCCGCCGTAGTCGAAGGAGTAGACATCGTGGATGCGGTTGCCTTCGACAATGGTGCCCGGCGACACGCCCAGCGTGTACACGCCGCCCATGTCCGAGAGCACGCGCTGCCCGATGTGGTGGATATGGTTGTGGGCGATGCGGTTGTGGTGGGCGAGGCTTTCGGCGTAGCCCCACACCCAGCCGACGCTCACGCCGGTGTAGTAGAAGTCGTGAATGTCGTTGTGTTCGATCGTGTTGTGGGCGGCGTTGCCGATCCAGACGCCCACCGCCGCGGGGTGCATGCGTCCGCCGTGGGCGATGGTGCAGTTGCGCACGGTGTTGTGGTGGATCTGCAGGTCGGCATCCTGCGGTGCGGGCAGCCCCCACGATCCGCCGGTGTGGTTGCCCGCGCCGGAGCCGATCATCACGCCGCCCGCCGCCATGTCGATGAACGCGCAGTGCTCCGCCTTCACGTGCTGTGAGCCGATGCCCAGCGAAAGCGCATATCCACCCGTGTGCCGCACCGCGCAGGTGTCCAGCGTGATGTGCCGTGCACCCCACATCGCCACCGCGCCGCCCAGCGTCACCTCCGCCTGTGGGAACGAATACCCGGCACCCGGCGTTGTCCAGTTGCTGTGTGCGAACGTCAGCCCGCGAAACGTCACATGCTCCACCCAATGCTTGTTCGCCACATCCCCCGCGACGATCAACACCGTCTCCAACCGCGGTGCGATCACCACCGTGTTGTCCGGCGTCTCTCCCTCACGCGGCTTGTAAATCAGCTCCCCCGATGCCCGATCCAGATACCACTGCCCCGGTTCCGTCAACGCTTCCTTCACGTTCTCCACGAAGTAACGCCGACCCTTGGCGAGCGTCTGCCAGAACGCTTTGGTGCTCGTCGGCCCCGTGAACGTGACAACGTGCTTCTCCGCATCAATCGCGCCGATGCGCAGGCGCGAACCCGCCCACTGGTGGAAGGCGAACACTTCGACATCGTTGAGGTTGTGCCAGTCGCCGCGCAGCTCGCCCTCGGCGAAGACGAAGCGGTCGAACCCGCGCTGGCGGTTCGCTTCGGTCGATTCCGCGGCGTCGGCGATCTGGTAGTAGCCCTCCCTGGGCAGGCGCGGCCGATACCGCCTCTGATCGTTCACGAAAAGCTGCGTGAACGCCCATTCGCCCCGGCGGACATCGTCCAGCGTGACGCGCCACAGCCCGTCGCTGCCGATGGTCCAGCCGGTGATGCGCCGCCCACCGCTGAGGATCGGCCGCTCATCCCGGTAAGCCGTGTACACGATGGGCGTTTGGGCGGTTCCCGAGTCCACCGGTTCCAGCCGCAGCGGGGCGGCCAGTTCGTACAGCCCGGCGCGAATCGCCACCACGATCGGGCCGGTCCTGTCGCCGACCTGCTGCTCAAGGCGCACCGCCTGCTGTGCCCGGGCGATGGTGGCAAACGGGCCATCGTCACCCGCTGCCGTCGGCTCGGCGAGCCGTCCCGACCACGCATCGTTGCCCGAGGGCGACACGTAAAACGTCGCGTCCGATTCCGCCCGCACCCAGGGGGTTGTGAACACAAGGGTTGCGAACACCGCCGCCAGTAAGAAGCGTCCCATCGCGTCACTCCGGTCAGGCTGTTGTCCTGGAATGACTTGGGCGCGATCGGCCGCGGCAATCCGCATTCGGGAGCGCCGGGCAGTGACCGTCAGGCTGCGACGGCTGCCCGCGAACCCTTGCGCTTGCCCCAGATCAGCGCATCGAGCGAAAAACGGCCCGGTCCGGTCAGCATCAGCGCCAGAAACGCGCTGAGGAACAACAGGGCCGGCTCCTTGCTGCCCCAGTGCTTGGCTTCGCCTGCCCTGAAGAGCCGTGCCGCTTCGCCCATGGTCCACGGGTCGTTGCCGTGAGCGATGAACGCCGCCACCGCCATGGTGATGATCAGTGGAATCGTGGCGAACCGCGTCCCCAGCCCGATCACCACGAGCAGCGCGCAGACGAACTCCGCGAACGTTGCGAGAAGGAGGCCGGCCGTGGGCCCGATGCCAATCGGATCGCCAAACTGATCGAACTTCCCGTCGAATACCATCTGCACCTTAACCCAGCCGTGCGTCATCATCCAGCCCCCCGCCCCGAGTCGCAGAACGAGCAGTCCCAGGTTGTGTGCCATGGCGGCGAATCGTGTGCCCATCAACGTGAACTCCTGAATATTGGGAAGGTTATGCCAAAGCGTCGCGGCAGCCCGGCGACGGTGACGCTCAGAACAACCACGCCGACGCCCACAATGTTCGCGCGACAGGCATTTCGCCGTCGGCTTCACCAATCATCGCATCCAGTTGCATCACCCGGAACCGAAAGGAATGACCCCGACGGGATTTGAACCCGTGTCGCCGCCGTGAAAGGGCGGTGTCCTAGACCACTAGACGACGGGGCCGGCCTGTGGCATGAGCGAGACATTCTAGTGTCCATCGCACGATTGGCAACCCCACCTCCAGCCTCGCCCCGCCAACCCCTCGCGCGACGAACCGAACCGCCCCGTAGCCGCTGTTGATTTTCGCATTATATGCGGGTATAGTGAAATTGGGTATTCACGATTTCCCTCACGCCTTTTTTCGCAAACGTACAGGCCTCCAACCCCGGCTCAACAACGACCCGGGACCCCCGTTTCACCCAGATCTCAATGCCTCGCCCCTCGCCCCATGGCCTTCTCCCGATGTCGTGTTTGTCGTGGGGGTGACATCGCCATTTTTCGTCACAACAGCATGATCAGCAATGACTTCCAGCGTTTGTCGCAAGGTCGAGGGGGGAGGGGGGTGACATGTGCGCGCGGTGCGATGGAAACCAGAAGTCGGAGGACGGATGCCGGAGGTCAGTCAATGAGCGATCGGCAATTGGCACTTGGCAATCTCACCACGCCGTTCCCTCGTTTTTCCTGCCGCGCAGGTCGCCACGCTGACTGCTGTGCCGATGACCATTTGCCAGAGCCAGGCGAGTTGCAGGCGGGGTTCGTCGAGTGTGGCGGCGAGTGGGGGCAGGCCGTATTTGAGCAGGGCGACGGTGACGGCCCCGGCGAGGAGTGCGGCGATGACGCTGGTGGCGTTGCCCCGCTTCGTGAACGCAGCCGTGAGAAACACGCCGACGAGTCCCGACCAGGCGAAGGTCATCACGCCCAGGGCGAAGGTGATGAGCGTGTCGTTCTTTGGGTCGTACATCAGCGCGGCGACCACCGCGAACCCGGTGAGCGTCACGCCCATCAGCGCCACCGCCAAACGGGGTGTTGTGAGATTGGTTGCGACACGGTCGCGCTGATGACGGTTGCGCCAGGGCAGGTAGAGGTCCGCCACCGCCGAGGCCGCCATCGCGTTGACGGCTGAGTCAAGGCTGCCCATGGCGACGGCGAAGAGCCCCGCCAGCGCCAGCCCGGTTAATCCGGGCGGCAGTTCACGCAGGAGAAAGAGCGGGTAGACCTTGCTCGTATCGCCCAGCGCATAAGCCGGTGCGGCCTCGCCCATCAGGTCGGGTCGGCCGTAGTAAATGAAAAGCAGCAGCCCGATGATCATGAACAGCAACGTCACCGGCACACTCACCACCATGGAACTGACCAGCGACAGGCTGGCGCGCAGCGGCGAGCGGCAGGACATCACCCGCTGCACCAGGTCGTGGTCGGTGACGTACCAGCCGAGGTTGAAGACCATCGCGGCGAAGATGCCCGTCCAGAGGGTGTGTGGTCGGCTGGGATCGAGCGACCAGTCGACGACCCGCAGTTTGCTGTCGCCGTGAACCTGGCTCACCTCATCGCCGAGCACGGTGATGATCTGGCCGATGTTGAGGGGGATTTTCTGGAGCAGCAGGATGACGCTGAGCAGGGCAGCGCCGATGACGATGATGATCTGGAAGACATCGGTCCAGATGACCGCCCGGATGCCGCCTGCGATGGTGTAGGCGGTGCCGACGATCCCGAAGAGGACGATGGCGGGGATGAGGTGTGCCTTGTCGGTGTCGCCGAAGAGCATGAGGGAGAAGACGATGCCCGCCATGAAGAGCCGTGCCCCGGAGGCGAGCAGTCGCCCGATGAGGAAGGCGGCGCTGCCGGCGATCATCGCGTTGGGGCCGAAGCGTTCGCCGAGGTAGCCGTAGATCGTGGTGGTGCCTGCCCGGTAGAAGATGGGTACGAAGACGACGGCGGCGACCACGGCTGCGGCAACCTGCCCGATGTTGAGGATGAGGTAAGTGAGGTTGCCGGCGTATGCCTCCTGCGGCGCGCCGATGAAGGTCGCGGCACTGAGGGTGGTGGCGACGATCGACAGCGCAACCGCCCAGACGGGCATGGAGCGCTGCGCGAGGAAGAAGTCGTCGCTGTCGCCGCGTCGCCGGGACGCCACCACCGCGCCGATCGCCAGCACGACGAGCATGTAGCCGACGAGCACCCCCCAGTCCAGTGCGGTGAATGCGGCAAGCGCCAACGGCATGGGGGTATGGTACTGGCGGAGGGACCAGCCGCAACGAACGCCGTCACCCCGGCAGCGCCGCCCGAGTCGCGTTTCGTAAGTCTTGCGAGGACATCAGGTTTGGAGGCATCGAAAAAAACTTTGCGCGTGCGGTGTAATTTTTCGTAGGCTGCGGCGAAGGTACTCAACGGAAGGGGGAAGCGGCGCGGATGTGCCGTGTGAGAGCCCTTGAGCCGATCGCGAGCGGAACATGTCGACGTCTGAGTTGATGCGTGAGTTGACGGTCTGCTGGACGAAAGCCCAGCCGATTGTTGCGGCATACATTCGCTCGACGGTGCCCGATTATCACCAGGCCGAGGATCTGGTGCAGGAAGTGGCGGAGGCGGTGGCGTCGAACTTCGAACGTTACGACCGCCAGCGTTCGTTCGTCGGCTGGGCGATCGGCATTGCGCGGCACAAGATCGCCGACCACCAGCGCAAACGCACCCGTGACCGGCATGTCTTCGATTCCGAGGCGCTGGATGCCATCGCTCGTGCGTATGAGGCCGATGGCACGGAACTGGACGGGATGAAGGAGGCACTTGAGAAGTGTCTGCAGGAGACGCGTGGCCGGGCGCGGAAGCTGCTTGAAATGCGTTACACGCGGGAGATGTCGCCGGCGAGCATTGCGGGCAAGCTGGGCGTGTCGATCAATCTGGTGGCGGTGACGCTGCACCGCACGCGCGTGGCGCTGGGCAAGTGCATCCAGAGCCGGGTTGCGGCCGAGGGAGGGGCGCCATGAAGGACCCCGCGCTGGTGATCAGCCTGTACCTCGATGGCCTGCTCGACGAGGCGACTGCGCAGGCGCTCAACGCCTGGGTGAAAGCCGATCCCGCCAACGCCCGGCTGTTCATGCGAATGTCGTTCATCCATTCGCGCACGCACGATGTGCTGGCGCAGCATGACCTGCAGCAGTTCGTCATCGCGGCCGATGATCACGCGGGTGATGACAACGTCTGGGAACTGGACGGC
Organism: uncultured Phycisphaeraceae bacterium; assembly: GCA_964511575.1. Taxonomy (GTDB): domain Bacteria; phylum Planctomycetota; class Phycisphaerae; order Phycisphaerales; family Phycisphaeraceae; genus CALKHT01. The sequence goes on from CAZEFM010000072.1 coordinate 18,294, forward strand.
GAGACGGTGTATCACCTCGCGCAACAGGAGCGCGAAGCGGAGGCCCGTCGTGAGGCACAGCGGCTTGCCGAGGCGCAACGGCTTGCGGAGGAACGGGAAACGCGACGACCGGTGTTTATGCAGGTGCAACGGCAGGACGTGACGCCGGTGCGCCACATTGTGATTCCCCGGTCGCTCTTTTATTTGGCGACGGGTGCGTTGGCGGCGATGGTGGTGATGGGGGTGTATCTGTTCTTCTCGCCGCAGGATTCGCCCCAGCACGAAACGCCGATCCACCACCGGCTCAATGCGAGCGCGCCCGCTCGATTGACCGCTCAGTTCAACGCCCGTTGGGAGGGGCATGCCTTGAAGCCGGGCGATGAGCTGTCCGCGGGCTGGATTCATCTGACGGCCGGGTTCGCGGAACTGGCGTTCGCGGACGGCGCAACCATGGTGCTGGAAGGGCCTTGCCGCCTTCGTCTGGATGATGCCAAGCATGTGAAGCTGGAAACGGGTGCGGTGTCGGCACGGGTTTCACCGCGTTCGGTGGGGTTCACCGTCGAAACGCCCCAGGCTTCGATCGTGGACATCGGCACCGAGTTCGCGGTTGCGGTGGGCCCGGCGGGCACCACCGAAGCGTACGTATTCGATGGCGAGGTCGAGTTGTATGTGGGTGAAGCGGGCCAGTCGCCGCAGCGTCTTATCGCCGATGAGCACGCCACGATCGATACGCAGGGCAACGTGTCAGTGAGCGTCGCGCCAGAGGCGGCCGAACGCTTTCGGCGGAAAATGGATGTGATCGCTCACGGTGCTTACGCCACCATCGCCGATGGCCTGGTGGCCTACTACCCACTGGATGGCAATGCGCAGGATCTGGCCAGTGGCTACCACGGCACACCCGTGAACGATGTCATCTTCACCGATACTGGCAAGGTGGGCGGTGCGGCGGTGTTCAGCCGGGCTGAGCATCGATACATCGAGGTCGCCAACGCCAACCTGTTTGATCTGGAGTATAGTTCGCCGCCAACACTGAAGGACGCGGGGCCGGATACATACAGCTACTCCGCCTGGTTCAAGATTTCAGGGATGGGGGAACGCTATATTCTCGCGACCACGTTCGCCGGCGCACAGGAACGTCAGCACGAAGGTTTCACGCTGTCGGCACGCATCAACCGCAACGGGACGCTTAGCGTGTTTGCGCAGTTCGCTGCTCCGTACGACTGGGACGGCAAAGGTTCAGTCCATCACATCGGTCGGCAGAACCTGCCGCTGCCGGATTCCGATCCGGAGGGTTGGTATCACTTGGTCGTCACGATGGAAACGGGAGTTGGCCTGAACGTGTACGTCAACGGTGTCGAACTGGATGGCCCCTACTCTTCCTCGGGAACGGGCTGGGGGATCGATTCCACGCTCGTGGCCTGTGACGGCCTGCGCATCGGTGGGTCGCAGATGCTGGGGAACATTCGTTCCTTCGATGGGATTATCGACGAGGTGGCGATCTGGAATCGTGTCCTGACGGAGGAGGAACGC
>CAZEFM010000073.1:0-19403 GCA_964511575.1 uncultured Phycisphaeraceae bacterium
TACCGTGGGGATCGAACTATAGCTTCGCGGTGGGCATCGGCACTGGGGACCAGCCCGACACCCTCGCGATCTACAAGCCCCGGAGCGGTGAATCGCCGCTCCGGGACTTCCCCCCACACACGCTCTATCGCCGAGAGTGCGCGGCGTTCATTCTCTCTCGGCTACTCGGCTGGTCGTTTGTCCCACCGACCGTCATTCGCGAAGGCCCACACGGAATCGGCTCGGTGCAGCTTTATGTCGAGCATAATCCGCGCGTGCACTTCGCTCGGTTCAAGGACCAGCACCTCGAGGAGCTGCGGGTGTTCGCAGCCTTCGACCTGGTCGCAAACAATGCGGATCGCAAGTCGATCCACGTGCTCAAGGGCCAGGACGGTCAGCTCTGGGGCATCGACCACGGCCTGACGTTCAACGTTTGGCCAAAGCTGCGGACCGTCATCTGGGATGTCTGCGGCCAGCCGATCCCGTCCGATCTCATCGCAGCACTCCGCCGATTCTGCGACGATCCGGCGATTCGCCGCGCTACTGACCTGACGCTTGGCCGGCTGCTGGCGCAAGCCGAGATGGATGCGCTCTACCAGCGCATCGAGCGCGTGCTCCGCGATCCCTGCTACCCCATGCTCGACCCCTACCGAAACGTCCCGTTCGAGTGGTTCTAAGCTGGCCCGGATGGTCCTCGAATCGGCGATGGCTTGAGCACTAGCTCTCGTCGTTCCGGATAGCCCAGTCCGCACTCGGATCCCGCGGCGGGGATCCCGGAGGATACTCGTTGGCGAGGGAGCTGACGCTCTCGTAGGTTGGGCGCAGGATGACCTCGCCGTTCTGAACGACGTAATCCTTGTCGCGTTGGTAGACGGCGTGGGCGCGCAGGGCGTTTTCCAGAAGGTGCGGCAGGTCCATGTTGTTGCCGACGTAGAACGAGCCGATGCCCGCGACCTTCTGCGCTTCGGCGACACCTTCGTGCGTGAGGTGGGCGGCCTTCTTCTCCCGTTCGACTTCGTAATACTGCGTGTGCTGATCGCGTGTGGCTTCGAGGATGGGAAGTTCACGCTTGTACTTGTCCATCTCCTCGCGCATGGCGGGGATCTTGGACTTGTCGCGGGCGTTGCGGATATCGCCCTCGAGCCCCTTGATCTTCATCATGCACTGCTCGACCTTGCGGTCGGCAGCATCCCAGGCGGCCTGCTTCTCGATCAGGTGTCGTGCGAGCTGATCCGCCAGGTCGTAACGCGGGGCGTCATCGTGGGCCGGGCCGGAGATGATGAGGGGCGTGCGTGCTTCGTCGATGAGGATGGAGTCGATTTCGTCGACGATGCAGAAGTCGCGGCGTTTCTGGACCTGTTCCTGAGGCGCGAGCTTCATGTTGTCGCGCAGGTAGTCGAAGCCGAACTCGCTGTTCGTGCCGTAGACGACGTTGCACTGGTAGGCCTGCGCCTTGAGCTGCGGTGGCTGCATGTGGAAGGGGTGGATCGCCCCCACCGTGAGTCCGGCGTGGTAGTAGAAGGGGAAAACCCAGTCACGGTCGCGCTGCACGAGGTAATCGTTCACGGTGACGACGTGGCACTGCAGGTCTTCGATGCAGGCGACGTAGCACGCCAGGGGCGCGACGATGGTTTTACCTTCGCCGGTTTTCATTTCGGCGATGCGTCCCTCGCCGAGCACCATGCCGCCGATGAGCTGCACATCGAACGGTCGGGCGCGGAATGGGGGGCGACTTCGCGGATAGAGCTTGCGGACGGCATCGTAGATGGCATTGGGGATGGCCACCTGCATCCAACCCGGCGCGGGAGCGCCACCCAGCACTTCCTGCGGCTCCAGCGCCTGTGCTTCGGCGAAGATGCGCTGGTACTCGCCCTGCAGTTCAGGGGGAAGCTGGGTGGGGTCGAACCGGTTATCAGGGTTGAAGATGCTGCGGATGCCCACGGCGCGGTCCATCACTTCGCGGGCGGTGGCCATGACTTCGGGCAGCAGGGTCGCCATCTTTTCGCCCTGCTGGAAACGGGTGCGGTATTCCTGCGTTTTGGCGCGGAGCTGTTCATCGGTCAGGGCCGCCATCTGCGGCTCCAGCGCGTTGATCTGCTCGACGCGTCGCATGTAAGCCTTCACCATGCGGTCGTTGCGTGAACCGAAGACGCGGGTGAACATGCGGCTGACTTGGGAAATCATGCGGAGACTCTTTCGATTGCGATTGATCGGAGTGGGTTTTGCCAACGACGCCGCCTGCGAAGCGCATCGGCCACACGAATGGGTCTTCATGCGGCGTGGGAGGCGCGGAATGGCGGTGCATTCGCGTCGCGCAACGTTCAAATGGCGGAGAATCAGTGAAACGGGAGCATGCCGACGGAGGTTTTCTGAGCCACGGCATCGCCAGCGCGACGGTTGGAGCCGTCGAACTGAACGCCGCGCGTCAGGCGGGTGGCGGCATGTCGATCAGATGCGTCGCCGGAGGCGCAGGGGGTGGAAGGGTGTCGACGGTTGGCGTCATCAAGCCGACGACAAGCGACCCGGCGACATCGGGATTGGGCGGGGTCAGCACCGCGGCGGGGCCGACCCTCTGGTTGTCCAACTGGAAGAGGCGGACGGCCTCGCAGAGGAACTGAACGACGGCATCGCGGTCGGAGGCGACCTGTGCGCGGACTTCGGGCCGAAGCTGCGCCAGTGCGACACCGGCCTGCACATCGGTGACCGAGCCGAGCGACACGACAACTGCCAACGCCAGCAGCGTCGTCGCCGAACCGAATTCCCGGGATCGTGCGTTCATCTGGTCACCTAATTATCGACACAACCCTCTCGGGTGTCCAGTAATGCTTTTGCCCGGGATGGGGAGCCGTCGTTTCAGGATCGTCGGGCCAGATGCCGATAACAGTGAGGATGAGCGGCCCGGATTACATCGTGGAGGTGCAGGGGGTGAGTGTGCCCCAGCCCCCGCCGGAGAGCGGCAAAACGCTGCGTGGTCGGCCGTGGCTGGCGGTTCACTGGCGTTGCTGCAGTGTCTACAGCCGGGTTTACCGCGATCCGTCGGGCAAGTCATACGACGGTCGGTGCCCGGTGTGCCGTCGACCAATCCATCTGAAAGTCGGTGCGGGCGGCACGAACTGCCGGTTTTTCGAAGCGGGCTGATCCTGGACGACGAGCCCTCCGGGGCGAGATCCATCCCTTCCGGATTGTGGCCGACCCGACAGGCGCGGGTGCCCCCTGAAAGTCGCAACTTCCCCGTTTTCAAGGCGGTCGGTACACTGGTGGGACCTGAAATCGGGGTGGCCCGTGCCCTCGGGGGCGTTTTGGCGGGCCCGATTTTGAAGTGAGACGATGCTGGGCGGTTGATCCGCTTGGGATCCGGTGTTCGCCGAAGTCGTGTCGACCGTCTGGCGTACGCGGAAGATCATGCAGAACAAGCCAACGACCTCGGCTGCTGCGTCATCCCTGGAGATGGACGCACCGGTCGACGGCACAACCCGATCGGGCGATACGTTCGCCTCCGCTACCGCGATTCCGGCCCAGCGCCAGTCGTCGGCGGGTGTGGCGCGCCGGTCGGCGGAGGTTGCCCCGTCATCGCGACTGGCGGAACCGCCGGGACGCACCTCGCGGCTGAGCACGTGGCTGCTGCTGTTGGTGTGCATGGTGGCGGCGTTGCCTGCCATGCTGATCGAACTGCACGAGCCAGCGGCGTTCGACCCGGAAGAGGCGGCGGTGCTGCGGCGGTCGATCGATACCTGGAACTACTACAAGAACCACGAGCTCATCGACGATTCCGACGCCCAGTGGTACTGGCGGGTGACGACGGAGCGGCTGGTGCCCTACCGCGGAGCGGAACCGCAACTGGTCGATCCGCCGGGGCTGGTCTGGGGGCATGAGGCGGTGTTTGCGATGGGCGCCAACGAGGCGATTGCCTCGCCGCGCGACACGCAGGCTGCGATCGTCAAGGCGCGGCTGGTATCGGTGCTGTTCGGGGTGCTGACCGTGGCGAGCGTGTTCTGGGTGGGGTATTCGCTTGCAGGAGCGCGGACAGCGGCGTTTGCGGCGCTGGTGTGCGCGGCGAATGGGGTGTTGATGTATTACGCGCGGCTGGCGACACCTTCGATGGTGTATTGCGGCTTTGCGATGCTCGCGATTGCGGGGGGCATGTGGGCGATGCGACCGCTTCGGCCGTACGCCTCGGTGGTGCGCCAGGTGCTGGGTTGGCTGATCTGCGGAGCGGCGTTGGGTGGCGCGACGTTGACGGCGGGGCCGACGGCTGGACCGGCGATCACGATTCCGATGATCACGATCGTGTTGTTGTGTCCGCACCGGGTGACGAACATGCTGGGGCTGGTCGCGGCGCATGCGATCGCGGCGCTGGTGCTGGTGCCCTGGGCACTGCAGGCCCATGCGCACAACCCGGACATCTACACGGCGTGGCTGGCACAGCTTTGGCCCGTCGACGGATCGGTGGGCGGAATGTTCGACGTGATGGGCAGACGGGCGGTGATTGCGCTGGTGGCACTGTTGCCCTGGACGGTCTGGCTCATCGGTGCGCTGGCGCAGCCGTTCAGCGCTTCGAGTGCCGGGGTTCGTCAGCGGCCCTTCATCGCGTTCGGATGGTTTGCGACGACGGCACTGGTGCTGCTGCTGACGCCGCAGGCCGGCGCGGTGTCCGGTGCGGAAGCGATGGGCGATGTGCGACGGGATCTGGGGCAGATCCTGCTGCTGATTCCGGTGGCGTCGGTGTTGATTGGAGAGATGTTCAGCCACTATGCCGAGCTGGCGGACTCGGGGCGGTATCCGCGGATCTGGCGTGTGCTGCGCTGGCCGCATCTGGTGATGCTCCTGGGCCTCTCGCTGACGGCGGCGACACTGTTTCAGACGCAGGAGTGGCTGATGGATCGCGATGTGCTGAACGAGTCGCTGGTGAGCGATCCGGGGCTGGCGTTCTGGATGGGGTTGGGCGTTGTGCTGGTGGCGATCGTTGCGGTGAGTGTGCGGTATGCCCTGAAGGAGTATCCTTCCCGTGCGCTGGTGTGCTGGTCGCTGTGGACGCTGGTGCTGGGATTCGTGCTGTGGATTCCGCTGACGCGTGGCCCGATGATGCAGCGATCGGCGCTGCCCTCGGTGGTGGCGGGCCCGATGACACAATCGCCGAGCGCATCGATGACGGACAACACGGGGCAGCAACAGTAGCCGGACTTTTCATCCTCAACCTTTCGCCGATCGAACCGCCCCAAGCCGATGACCCACGTTGCTTCATCTTCGCCCCTGATGTCCATCGTCGTTCCCATGCTCAACGAGCAGGACAACGTCGCCGAACTGGTGCGTCAGGTGGCGGCGTTGCGGGAACCGGGGCTCGATCTGGAACTCATCGTGGTGGACGATGGTTCGACGGACGAGACGCTGGCGCGGCTGTGCGAACTGGCGGCGACGCATGAGTGGCTGGTGGTGCTGCATCGCGACCGCAGCGCGGGGCAGTCGGCGGCGATGGCGGCGGGAATTGCCGCAGCACGTGGCGCGTACATCGCCACGCTTGACGGCGACCTGCAGAACGACCCGGCCGACCTTGCCGACATGCTGCGCACCGCCCGTGAGCAGCGCCTTGATCTGGTGCAGGGCATGCGAACGCGACGACAGGATTCGGTCGTGCGCAAGTGCAGCACCTGGGTCGGTCGCACCACCCGACGGCTCATCATGTCGGACCCGACGGTGGATACCGGCTGCGCCACGCGGGTGATGACAAGCGAACTGGCGCGCAGCGTTCCCCTGCACTTTCGCGGCATGCACCGATTCATTCCCGCCTACGCGCATCTGATCGGCGCGAAGGTGATCGAGGTGCCGGTGAACCATCGGCCGCGCATCGCCGGGACAAGCAAGTACGGCATGCTGAACCGTGCGTTCGTCGGACTGGTGGATTGCATGGCGCTGCGATGGATGGCGCGACGATACCGGCATGTCCCGGCTGAACGCGTTGTCGGGAAGGACGGCCGTGCATGAACCGTCGCAATGGCCAGCATGCGTGTTGGATGCTGCGCGTGTCGCTGGCGGTGGTGATGTTGATGCTGGCGGGCGTGCCGCGGTCGGCGATGGCGAACGATGTCGCGACGACTGCCGATGCGGTGCAAACCGACATCATTGATGAGCCCGGCGTTGAGATTCACGATGTGCCTTACGGCGCGGTGTCGGTGTATCTGGAGGCGCGAACGAACCAGTCGCGGCACGACTACGTGGTGACGTGGGATGACGGCCGTACCCAGCGGTTGAGTCCCCACGCTTATGCCCGGCTGTTGTACGAGGATCGTCGCGGTCCGTCGGGCTGGTGGTATCGATTGCTGAACATCTCCTCGCCCATCGGCATCGCATGGGTGGTGATGGGCTTCCTCGGTCAGTTGCTCTTTACAGGGCGGATGATCGTGCAGTGGTTGGCCAGCGAGCGCAGCCGTCGCTCGGTCGTCCCTCCCGCATTCTGGTGGATGAGCCTTGCGGGGGCAACGATGCTGATGGTGTACTTCATCTGGCGACGGGATGTGGTGGGCGTGTTCGGCCAGGGCACGGGCTGGTTGATTTACCTGCGCAACCTTTGGTTGATCTATCGGCCGCGCGAGGTTGCGGCGTCGGTGGAAGTCGCGGCATCGAGCAGCGCGTGACCCGCCGCGATACACTGCCTGACATGTCGACGGTGCTGCGAATTATCGATGCGAATGCGAACCGGGCGCGCGAGGCGCTGCGGGTAATGGAGGAAGCGGCGCGCTTCATGCTCGATGATGCCGCGCTGACGGAAAGTCTCAAACGGCTGCGGCACGATCTGGCGGCGGCGCTGAGTTCACTGAATGGGGTGGAAGCGCATCGCAACACCCCTGCCGATGTGGGCACGACCGTGCGGACGGAGCGTGAGTTCAGCCGGGCATCGGCCGCTGACGTGGTGATCGCTGCGGGCAAGCGACTCAGCGAAGCGCTGCGCGCCATGGAGGAGTACGGCAAGACCCTGGGTGAGCGGCACGCCGCGTTCGCGCCGACGATCGAATCGCTGCGTTACCGCGGCTACGACATCGAGCAGCGGTTGAACCGGGCGATGGCGACGGGACGGGCGACGCAGTGGCGGTTGTGCGTTTTGGTGAGCGAGTCGCTGTGCACCCGGCACGACTGGCTGTCGGTGATTCGGCAGGCGTATGAAGCGGGGGCGGACTGCGTGCAACTGCGTGAGAAGACGCTACCCGACCGCGTTCTATTGGAACGGGTGCGGCAGGTTGCGGCTTTGCCGAATCGCGGGGCGTTGATCGTCAACGATCGGCCTGACATCGCCCTGCTCGGTGGTGCGGACGGGGTGCATGTCGGGCAGGACGATCTGCCGGTGGCGGAAGTGCGGCGTGTCGTGGGTCGGCAGTTGCTGGTCGGTGTCAGCACATCGCGACTGGAGGAAGCGGAAGCCGCGTTGCGCGATGGCGCGGATTACTGCGGCGTGGGGCCGATGTTTCCGACCACGACCAAGCACAAGGATGTCATCGTGGGGCCGACGTATCTGAAGGTGTATGTCGCGTGGGGGCGGTTGCCGCATCTGGCGATCGGCGGCATCGGGCCGCACAACGTCGGCGAACTGACCATGGTGGGCGGGCGCGGCGTGGCCGTCAGCTCGTGCGTGTGCGCAGCCGACAATCCCAGCGCGGTGGTGCGCCAGCTGCGTCAGGCACTCGACGCAGCCGTGTGACCCGCCCCGGTCGACTGACCTACCGTGGATGGCCTGCCGTGATTTACTGCCCCGCCAGTTGACGTTGCCAGACCGGCAGCCGCCCGGGTTTAAGGATGAAGTAGTAGAGCCTGCCCTCTTCGAGTTGCCGACCGGCGAGCACTTCGGCGCGGTGGCCGATGCCCATGTAGATGTCGCCACGACCCGGGGCACGGATCGCGCCGCCGGTGTCCTGGTCCACCATGAACTGCTCGAACCGCTGAGCGCCGCCCTCGCTGGTGAGATTCGTCGACACCAACGTCACGCACGCGCGCGGGAAAAGGCTCTTGTCGGTTGCCAGCGTTCGCATCGGTGTGACCTTGAAGCCCAGGGAACCGGCGGGCCAGTTATCACCGGCGTATTCCTCGAAAAAGACGAAACGATCGTTCTGCCGCAGGTAGTAATCGAGTTGGGCGGGGTTTTGCTGGAAGTACGCGCGGATGGCGGGAATGCTCAGCCGGTTGGGGTCGAGCTTGCCATCGGCGACGAGCAGACGTCCGATGCTGGTGTAGTCGTGCCCATTGTTGCCGTTGTAACCGACGTACATCGAGGTGCCATCGGTCATGTTCAGCTTGGCGGAGCCGTTGACGTGGATGATGTAGGCATCGAGGCGATCCTTGAGCCAGACGAGTTCCTGTCCGGCTAGAAGGTTGTTCTGCTCGATTTGCGTGCGGGTGGGGTAGCTTGGCAACAGGAGATTGCCGACCTGCCTGCCTTTGACTTCGCCGGTGACGGGATCGCTCACCAGATCGCCTGGGCGTTTGTAGAGCGGGAAGCGATATTCACTGGTTTGGGTGTGCGACGCGTTGAAGGTTGGCGTGTAGTAGCCCGTGAAAAGAACGGTTCCGGAGCCGTCCCAGCCGACGCTGGTGTAGACATCGAACTCCTGGGTGACGGACTGGACGAACTGGGTGGCTGAGGCGCTGCTGTGCAGCAGCTTCATGAAAGCGTAGACGCTGGTTCTGGCGGCATCGTGCGTGATTTCGCCATCGGTGGTGCGCACGGGGAAGTGCGCGCGGGTGGAGGGCTTGTCGAACCACGCCAGCGATCGCGCCAGGGCGGGGCCGATGGACGGATCGACGTTGCGGTAGGCGGCGCGGAGGTCTGGCAGTTCGGCGGGGTTGGTGATTTTCCGCAGCGCGGGGTGCCCCGGGGGCAGTGGACGGCCGTAATCCTTCACCGTGTCAGCGCGACGGCATCCTCCGGCGAGGCCGACGACCGCCACCAGCACGAATCCGGCGAACAAGTTGCGCCAATGAAACGAAGATAACACCAGGGGCATGCGCGAATCCTCCGACTGTTGCTGACCCTCCTGGACAGCCTCCATAGAGTGGCCAATATCGGGCTTATCGGCAAGTGGGCGTGCGGCTGGCGAAAACGTGCCGCGGACATCATCAACCGGGCGTGGAAACCTTGCGGTGGTTGAACTGCGGTCGGCGAGGGCAGGGGCCGCTCTATAATCGGGGGCAGACGCCCTGAGAGGCGGATTGGACGCTGCGTCGGGGCGCGGCAGGACGAAGGTGGCTAAGATACCTCCCCCATGATCAGACAAATTGCGACATTGTTGTTGGTGACCGGACTGGTCGCGGCGGTCATGCCTCTGACGGGTTGTGGCGACGAGGAGTCGCAGATTCGCTCGTACATGGCACCGGCCGACCCTCCCCCGCCGGTGGCGCTGCGGCGCAGTGACAACCCGCTGCCGATGATGGCGCCGACGGCTTCGTCCAGTGCCGGGGGGTTCGTCTGGACCGTTCCCGATGGATGGCGTGAGGAACCGGCGACCGATGGCATCACGCTTGCGCGCATCGTGCCGAATGATGGCGACGGCAGCTTCGCCATCACGGTGACGCGCCTGGGGATGAACCTGGGCAACATGGGCATGCTGCTGCAGAACGTCAATCGCTGGCGTCGACAGTTGAACCTGCCGCCGATCGAGATGGAACAACTCGATCCGCTGATGTCGATTGTCCAGGCCCAGGGCGATGACGGGCTGCTGGTGGATTTGCCCGGTCCGTTCGATCCGGGCGGCGACACGGCGCGGCCCGATCCGCTGGAGCAGCGGATCCTCACGACGATCTTCGTCGACGAAAACGAGACGTGGTTCTTCAAGGCGCACGCCGACCAGGTGACGGTGGCGCGGCATGAGGCGGCGTACCGTCAGTTGGTGCAGTCGGTGCGGCCGGCGGACGGCTCCAAGCGCGGATTGAGCGCGGCCACGCCGGGGACGCAGCGTGTGTTTGAAGGACGCGGCATCACGGGTGTGGTTCCCGACGGTTGGCAGGAAGTACCGGGCAGCGCAATGCGGCTGGCGTCGTTTTCCGTCGGGTCGGGCGACCGCCGAGCCGATGTGGCGATCACGCGTTTTCCCGGCGATGTGGGCGGGGTGCTGGCGAACGTGAACCGCTGGCGCAGCGAGGTGGGGTTGCCGCCCGTGACGGACATGGCGGAACAGGGTTCACGTCCCGTGCAGATCGACGGCATGCCAGCCACGGTGTTTCAGTTCGCCGCACCGCAGGGTGATGAACACCGCCTGCGCACGATCGTGTGCATGGCGCCGCGTGGCGAGATGACGTACTTCATCAAAATGACAGGCCCGAATTCGTTGCTTCAGGAACAAATTGAGGCCTTCATCGTGTTCATCCACCAGTTACGGTTTACGGATACAGTTCATGAATGACACCGTGCGTGCCATCCTTGTCCCCATCGCCTCGTTGCGCATCACGGTGACGCTGTTCGCCCTGGGCATGTTTCTGATCTTCGCCGGTACGCTGGCGCAGGTGGAAATGAGCAACTGGGCGGTGGTGGAATCCTACTTCCGCGCCCGGTTGGTGTGGATCGAGGTGCGTCATCTGATGCCGTTCAACCTGCTGGCGAGTTCCACGCTGGCGATTCCGTTCCCCGGTGGATTCGCTCTTGGCGGACTAATGCTGATCAACCTGCTGGCGGCGCACGCGATCCGCTTTCAGGTGAGCGCGAAGGGCGCGATGAAGATTCTCACGGGGGTAGCGGGACTGGCTTTGAGCGTCGTGATGCTCTGGGCGGCGCACCGCAACGCGTTCGGCGATTTTCTCAACCTCGCCGACCAGACCAGCGCGCACATCGAGGCCGCGACCGTCTGGAGCAACCGCATCTTCACGCTGGTGGGCATCGGCGGGATTGTGCTGATGTGCGTCGCCACCTGGCTGCTTTTTTCCAAGCGTGACGGCATCGTGCTGCTGCACGCGGGCATCATTCTGATGCTGCTGAGCGAAGGCGTGACGGCGATGTGGGCGCTGGAATCGCAGATGCACATCTTCGAGGGGCAGACGGTGCAGTACTCCTCGGACATCCGTGAGGCGGAGCTCGCGGTCATCGACCCGTCGCCGCAGGATGCCGCCGATTCGGATATGCAGCACGTGGTGGCGATCCCCGACGCGATCGTGCGAAGGCATGCCGCCACGGGCGATCCCATTGTTTCGCCTCAACTGCCTTTTGACATCACCGTTGAGCGATACATGGCTCACTCGGTGCTGCTGCACGCCACCGCGACGCACCCGCCGCAGGCGACGCACGGCATCGGCGCGCGGGCCCATGCGGAGGAACGTCCCGAAGTGGCCGGTACGCAGACGGAGCAGCAGGCGAACATGCCTTCCGCCATCGTGACGGTAACACGTGACGGGCAGATTCTGGGCAAGTATCTCCTGAGCCTCTGGGAGGAAGAGCCGCAGTACGTTGAAGTGGAAGGCAAGCGTTACGCGATGTTCCTGCGGTTCCGCCGATACTACAAGCCTTACTCGATCGAACTGCTGGAAGTGACACACGACAAGTTCGTCGGCACGGAGATGGCGCGCAACTTCTCCAGCCGGGTGCGACTGCGTGATCCGGCACAGCACGAGGACCGCGAGGTGCTCATCTACATGAACCACCCCCTGCGGTACAACGGCGAAACGTTCTTCCAGTCGCAGGTCCGTTCGACGCGGCCGGGCACGACGGACGGCACGGTGCTGCTGCTGGTGGAAAATCCCGGGGCGTGGATGCCCTATTACTCGTGCCTGCTGGTGACGCTGGGCATGACGATTCACTTCGGGCGTATGCTCTTCAAGTTTGCCGGGAGGAAGCTGGCATGAAAAAAGATCGTCCCGTGCAACAGGAGCCCTCGCTGGCGACGGCGTCGGAAGGTGACAATCCGGCACTGCGGCTGCTGCCGTGGGTGCTGGTGCTGCTGGCGGCGTTGTGGCTGATCGGAAGCGCTCGACCGCCGAAAAATCCCGGGGCGTTCAACTTCCGCGATGCGGGGTTGATGCTGGTGTCGGGCGACGGTCGCATCAAGCCGTTGGACACCGTCGCGCGGGCCTCGCTGATGCGGATCAGCGGCCGCCAGTCGACCAGGCTCAACGGTGTGCCCGTGCCTGCCACACAGTGGCTGCTCGATGTGATGATCGGATCGCCGCGACAGACCGACTACGAAGTCTTTGAAATCACGCACCACGAGGTGCTGGGGCTTCTGGGCAAGAAGCAGACGAAGCAGAAGCACTTCTCGATTGCGGCCATTCGTCCGCACGCTGAAGCGCTCGAACGGCAGATGGAGCAGGCGATCAAGGTGAAGGAGGACCCAAATCGTCGCACCACCTCCGCGCAGAACGCACTGGTGACGCTGGCGACGAAACTGGGCGTTTACATGCAGCTCGTCAACGGCGTGACGCCCTACGCCGTGCCGCCGTTGGCCGAGCACGAGGAATGGCAGCCACTGGTGGTTGCGCACCGTACCGCGCAGCGCACCGGCCACCTCAACAAGGCGGGCGAACTGCTGACCAATGTGCTGCGGGCGTATTCACAGAACGACCCGACCGCGTTCAACACGAACGTCGCCCAGTACAACGCCCTGCTCAAGGAAACGTTCCCGCGGGAGTTCGCCAAGGCGCAGCGGGAGGCGTTCTACAACCATTACGCGCCCTTCTACAAAGGGACGGTGCTCTATTTCCTCACCTTTGTGCTGGCGTGCCTGGCGCTGTTGGTCTTCGGTTTCCGGCAGACGGCCCTTGCCGCCGCGTTGCGCCGCAGTGCCACGTACATCCTGCTGCTCACGCTTCTGCTGCACACCGCCGCCATCGCCATGCGCATCCACCTGCACGAGCGACCGCCGGTGACAAGCCTCTACTCCTCGGCGGTGTTCATCGGTTGGGCGTGTGTGCCGTTGGGGCTGGCGGTCGAGTTCTTCATGAAGCGGCTGTCGCTGGGGCTGATCGTCGCGTCGCTGTCGGGCTTCGTCACGCTCATCATCGCGCACTTCCTTGCGCTGGATGAGGGCGACACCATGAAGAACGTGCAGGCGGTGCTCGACACCAACTTCTGGCTGGCGACGCACGTGCCCACCGTCACCATCGGCTATTCGGCGACGTTCCTCGCCGGGTTGCTGGCGATCTGCTTCATTCTGCTGGGTGTGTTTACCCCCTGGCTGACCAAGGACATCCGCCGCGACTTCACCAAGGCGGTGTATGGCGTGGTGTGCTTCGCCATGCTGCTGTCGTTCGTCGGCACGGTGCTGGGCGGCATCTGGGCGGATCAGTCGTGGGGCCGCTTCTGGGGCTGGGACCCCAAGGAAAACGGCGCGGTGCTGATCGTGCTGATCAACGCAGTGATTCTGCACGCGCGATGGGGCGGCATGATCCGCGAACGCGGCATGATGGTTCTCGCCGTGGTGGGCAACATCGTCACCGCCTGGTCGTGGTTCGGCACGAACATGCTGGGCGTGGGACTGCACTCCTACGGCTTCATGGACAAGGCGGTGCTGGCGATGTGGGCGTTCGTGGCGAGCCAGTTGGTGATTATCATCATCGGTCTGCTGCCGCTGAGCGTTTGGGCGAGCTATACGGCGACGGAACCGAAACCGTCTGTCCAAACGGCATCGCCTGCCGCGACCTCCGACAAGCGCAAAACCGCCGCATCACCCGTGAAACCTGCACAGGCCTGATCGTGCCCGCCACCGTCCATCATCCGCGTTTGCCGCGAACGTTCTACCAGCGCGGCTCCGTCATGCTGGCCCGGGCGCTGCTGGGGCAGAAACTCGTGCACGTTGTCGACGGCGAGCGTCTGGCGGGCATCATCGTGGAAACCGAGGCGTATCTGGGCATTCCCGACAAGGCGGCGCACACTTACCGTGGTCGCCACACGCAGCGCAATCATGCCATGTGGTGCGATGGCGGCCACGCCTACGTTTACTTTACCTACGGCATGCACCATTGCATGAACGTCGTGGCGGGACATGAGGGCGACCCCATTGCCGTACTTATTCGCGCACTGGAGCCCGTCGAAGGCATCGACACGATGCGGTTGAACCGCACCGCATCGTCGGGCGCTGCCCTCACCACGCTCTGCTCCGGCCCCGGCAAGCTGTGTCAGGCGATGGGCATCACGCGACGACACACCGGACGCGACATGGTCAACGATCCGGAACTGTTCATCGAACGCATGCGACAGCGCCCCTACCCGGCATCGCGCATCGCCGTGTCGGCACGCATCGGCGTGGCCTATGCCGAGGAATGGGCCGACGAGCCGCTTCGCTTCTACCTCAAAGACAACCCCCACGTCAGCAAACGCTGACCGAACCCGCCTATCATTTCCCCCATGCCTCATTGGCCGCAGCGACAACTTGGCGAAACCGACCTTCTCACAGGCGCGTGTGCCTGGCGCATCGGCATGCTGGCGGACGAGGCGAAGGCGAACCACATCGCGGATCGACCATCGCTTCTGGTTGTCACGCCGGAGGATGACGACGCCCTGCTCGCAGCCGCGAAACCGCGTCTGAACGGTCAGCCGGTTCTGCTGATCGTCAGCGAGCCGGAATTCGCCCGACGGCTGGAGGGCGGCATCCGGCAGCGAGCGGCGGCGTTGGGGGTGAATCGCGTCGCGGCGGTGGCGCTCATGGTCGACGATCCGGCCGACCTCAAGGGCGGGGGCATGCTGCAGGTGCTCTTTGACCTGCGGCAGGCGGGGTTCTGCGACCATCTGGGCCTCGCCCAGCCGGATGCCCGACACGCCGAATGGCTCGCCCAGAACACGGCGGTGCGGCTGCTGCTGACCGATTACAGCCTCACCAACCAGCAGGCGGCTTACCGGGCGCTGCCCGCCGCGGCGGAGGCTGGCATGGCGTGTCTGGCGCTGAACCCGCCGGGCGAGGATGAGGCGGCGCTGCGCTTTGCCATGGGCAGTGCCGACCGGGTGCTTGCGGTGATGGATCGCCCCGTGCCGACGAACCTCACCCCGATGTCAGCCGATGAGTTGGAAGATTGCTGGGAGCGGTACAAAATGGAGCATGAGCCGCCCGCCCCGCTGCTGCGGTCGCAGCCTCCCAGTTGAGGGGGGACGACGTGCGAAAAGCGGTTTCACTGGCGGTGTTGCCCGACGGCTGACATTTGGCCGCCGGGCCAACGCAAGGTATCTTCAGATGGGTGTTTAACGGTATTGTGGCGCTTTTTCCCGTGGCGGAACCCCAGCCACGAGCTGCCTTGAAGAGGATCGACGGATCGCTTGAACGTTCAGGACAAATGCGCATCGCGGAATGCGATGTTTCGTGCAACCCGAGTTGAAGCATGATGAACCACACAGACCCGCAGGCCGAATCGGCGTCCCCGCAGCCAACGCAGGAGCCGACCTCTCCCCCGCCGCAGCCGAGTGCGCCGACAGGCGAGCAGGTCGCCGCGCCGCAATCGCAGCCGACGTCGTCATCGGAGCCCGCCGTGTCGCAGCCCGTGCCGGCCGATCAGTCGAAGCGTACGCCGACGCCCGATGCGCTGCGCGCCGAGGTTGAAGCGGAGCTTGATGAAGCGCTTAAGGATGCGGACATTGAACAGTTGATGGCCGCCGCCGATCAGCAGCGCGAAAGCGAAGCGGGACAAGAGCAGGATGCCGGCAAGTCGGGCGAGCGTCAGCGGTTTGAGCTGGATGTTCGTCGCGGTCGCATCTCCGCCATCACGGGCGAGGATGTGTTCGTCGATGTGGCGGGCATGGAAGGCAAGAATCAGGGTGTTGTGCCGCTGTCGCAGTTCGAGCGTCCGCCGCGCATCGGCAGCATCATGGACTTTGTCGTTGATCGCGTGGATGAGTCGGGTGGGTTGCTGATTCTGTCGCGTGAAGGTGTGGTGGGTCGCGCGACGTGGGACAGCATCCACAAAGGCGCGGTGGTGGAAGGCCGCGTAACCGCGAGCAACAAGGGCGGGCTGGAACTGGAACTGGTCGGCTCGATCCGCGCGTTCATGCCCGCCAGCCAGGTGGATATCCATCGTGTTGACGACCTGGATCAGTTTGTGGGCCAGAAGCTTGCCGGCACGGTGCAGGAGATCGACCGCAAAAAGAAGAGCGTGGTGATCAGCCGCCGCGCCTATCTGCAGCAGGAACGCGAGTCGCTCAAGCAGAAGGTGTGGGAGGAGATCGAAGTCGGCCAGGTGCGCGAGGGCGTTGTGGCGCGGCTGTTGCCCTACGGTGCATTCGTCGACATCGGCGGCATCGACGGCATGGTGCATGTCAGCGACATGAGCTACACCCACATCGACAAGCCCGAATCCGTGCTCAGCGTCGGGCAGAAGGTACAGGTCAAGGTGCTCAAGGTCGAGCGGGAAAAGGACCGCATCAGCCTGGGCATCAAGCAGGTGGCGCCGGACCCGTGGGAAGGCATCGAAGGCCGCATCACGCCGGGGACGGAGTTGTCCGGCCGCGTGCTGCGCCTGGCGGACTTCGGCGCGTTCATCGAAGTGGAGCCCGGTGTTGAGGGGCTGCTGCCGGTGAGCGAGATCAGTTGGGGCCGCGTCAACAAGCCCAGCGATCAGCTCAAGGAAGGCGATGTGATTCGCCTCAAGGTGCTGCAGGTGGACCCGGGCAAGCGGCGCATTTCGCTGAGCCTGCGGCAGTCGCAGGGCGATCCGTGGGTCGGTGTGCAGCACAAGTACCCCGTTGGCGCCGAGGTGCAGGCCAAGGTGATCAGCACCGTCGAGTTCGGCGCGTTTGCGGAACTGGAGCCCGGCGTCGAGGGCATGGTGCACATTTCCGAGCTGTCGGATCGCCGCGTGGGCAAGGTGACGGACGTGGTGAACGTCGGCGATGTGAAAACGATGCGCGTGATCCAGGTGGATGAGGATGCGCGTCGCATCAAGCTGTCGATGAAACCCGCGCAGTCGGCGCAGCCCGCCCCGGAACAGGAACAGCAGCAGGCCCCCCGCCCCACCGCGAAAAAGCCCGTGCCCAAGGGCAACCTCAAGGGTGGCATGGACAAGCACGGCGGTCTGGGCGTCGGCCTCAAAGACCTCAAACTCTGATGAGACCATCAGCCACGCAAAGGCACGAGGAGCACAAGCGCGTGAGTGAACGACGCGACGGGGGACACGCAGACGCGCCTGTGATTTCCGTGACTTTCGTGGCTACTCCGTGAGATGCCGTGACCACCGCGACCTCCGCCATGCCGAACATGATCCGCCGCCAGTTGCCCAATCAGCTTACGGTGCTGCGGCTTGTCATGGCGGGTGTTTTCTTCTTCGTGCTCAACCAGTTCCGCTATTCCCGCGGTCACGATGATGGCTGGATCCTCTGGACCGCCATGGGCATCTTCATCTTCGCGATGCTCACCGACATCGCCGATGGCTACCTCGCCCGACGATGGAACGTGGAGTCGACGTTCGGCCGCGTCATGGACCCGTTTGTCGACAAGATCATCGTTCTGGGCGCGTTCATCTACCTGGCGGGCGGGCGATTCATCGATGGCAACACGATGGTCAGCGGCATCTATCCCTGGATGGTCGCGCTGATTCTGGCGCGCGAGCTGCTCGTGACCGCCATTCGCGGTGAACTGGAGGGTATGGGCGTGCGCTTCGGTGCGAAGCTTTCGGGCAAGCTCAAAACGCTGCTGCAATCGGTGGGTATCCCGTTCATCCTCGGCATCGTCGCGCTCGATCCCAACGTGGAAGGTCACGCGTGGATGCGCTGGGTGCGCGAGGGATTCGCCTACGCCATGGTCATCGCCACCGTCATCAGCGGTGTGCCCTACATCACCGGCGCGATCCGTGCGATGAAGGCGAGGCAGGTTTAGACAGCATAAGAGAATTCATAAACGGACGGAGTCGTTGAGGCGCTCGAGCCAGGGATCGGCAATTCCTCACGCGACCCAGTAAACTCTCCCATCAGCGTTCATCCGCGGCTGAAACAACTCCGGAGTCATGCACCATGCCACACGCTTATGTTGCCTTTGATCTCGGCGCGGAGTCCGGCAGGGCGATGCTTGCCATTCTCGATGGCCAGACGCTTCAACTCGAAGAAGCGCACCGCTTCGCCAACGTGCCGCAGCGACTGCCCAGCGGTTACCACTGGAGCTTGACCGAGATCTGGCGCAACCTCATCGAAGGCTTGCGCAAGTGTGGTGAACTGGCGAAACAGCGCGGCGTTGAACTGACCAGTCTCGGCGTCGACACCTGGGGCGTGGACTTCGGTCTCATCGGCAAGTCGGGCCAACTGCTCGGCCTCCCTTTCGTCTATCGCGACCCGCGCCACGCCCGCGCTTATGAGAAAACATTGCAGAACGTCGGCCGTGACGTCATCTATAACGCCACGGGCATTCAGTTCATGCCCCTCAACTCGCTGTATCAGCTCGTCGCCGACAACGACAGCGAGCCGGGCATGCTCGAACACGCCACCACCCTTCTCTTCATGCCCGACCTGCTGCACTATTTCTTCTGTGGTCGGCCGATCAACGAAGCGACGATCGCCTCCACCTCGCAGATGATCGATGTGCACAACGGCGGATGGGCGATCGATCTGCTCACATCGCTGGGACTACCGACGCATTTTCTCGGAACGATCGTGTCAGCCGGCACGGTGATCGGCGAGCTGCGCGATGAAGTCGCCGAGGAAGCGGGCGTGCCGCGCATGAAAGTCACCGCGCCCGCGTCGCACGACACCGCCAGCGCCGTCGCAGCCGTACCTGTCGACGTCGACGCGACGCCCAACTGGGCGTACATCTCCAGCGGCACGTGGTCGCTGCTCGGCGCGGAGATCGACGAACCCATCGTCACCGAACAGGCACTACAGGCGAACTTCACCAACGAGCGTGGCGTTGCCGATCGCATTCGCCTGCTGCGCAACATCGCGGGGCTCTGGCTGGTGCAGGAGTGTCGCCGCGACTACGCCCGCCGTGGCGAGTCGTACGATTATGCCGAGCTGACCCGCATGGCGAAGGAAGCCGAGCCGTTCCGCACGCTGGTCGACCCCGCGCACGCGCCGTTCGCCTTGCCGGGGGACATGCCCGCCAAGATCGCCGCTTTTGCGCGAGAGACGGGCCAGCCTGAACCGACGACGCCGGGCCAGTTCGTGCGGTGCTGTCTGGAAAGTTTGGCGATGTGTTACCGTCGCACACTTGAGGAACTCGAAACGCTGCTCGGCCGACGCATGGACGTGATGCACATCGTCGGGGGTGGCGGCCAAAACACGCTGCTCAATCAGATGGCCGCCGACGCCATCAACCGCCCCGTCGTCGTCGGCCCCTACGAAGCCACCGCGATCGGCAACGCGCTTACCCAGGCGCTCGGCACCGGCCAGGTCCGCGACCTCGCCCACCTCCGCGCCATCGTTCGCAACTCCTTCAAACCCGAAACTTACCAGCCCCAGAACCCCGACGCCTTCGACCAGCAGTACGACCGCTACCTCGCCCTGACCAACGCCGAAGTCGCCGCAGATGAACGCGGATAAACGCGGATGGGGC
>CAZEFM010000074.1:0-16031 GCA_964511575.1 uncultured Phycisphaeraceae bacterium
TACGCATGGGGTTTTCGGCAATTTTGTCGAGTACCCGGGACTTTACTCCGGCAAAGCGATAAATGAGGCGGTCCGACATGCCTGCCTGACGAGCGACGCGGGCGCTTGTTGATGTCAATGCAGAGGGAGGGATCCGCGTTTCCGACAACCCTATTCCTCCGATACGTTGCTCGTGATCCCGACTGTAGACGCGAAGAACCTCTTCCGCCGCATTTGGAAGAAGAATCGAATCATCATCAGGAATCATGACAATTGATGATTCGACATTTCGAAGTCCTTCGTTTCGTTGAGCGGTTTGCCACGGTCGATAACGGATAACCTGGAGTGCAACGTTGGATGTTGCATTGTGGACGCATTTTTGAGCAAGCGTGACGATTGCCTGGTGATCATCACTCGCATCGACAATAATCAGCTTGCGAGGCGGGACCGTTTGTCCGAGGATCGCCGGCAAGCTGTACTGCAGGAGATTCGGCCTATTGCGCGTTGCGATAACAACGTCGTAGGTTGGGAGGTGTGGTACGACCATTGAGTATGAGTTTCCAGCAGATGGTTTCAATCATACCTTTGCGCCATACTTCGCCATGAACTCGTCGTGGATCCACGCGTAGGTTCGGGCCATGCCGTCGCGGAGTTTGGTGTCGGGTTCCCAGTTGAGGTACTGCTTGATCTTGGTGTTGTCGCTGTTGCGGCCGTTCACGCCCTTGGGCGCATCGAGCTTGTAGTTGCGCTTCAGCTTGATGCCCGCGATCTCCTCGACGATGTCGACCAGGCCGTTGATCGTGACCAGCTCGTTGGAGCCAAGGTTGATCGGCTCGGGCACGTTGTTGTGCATGATCAGGTCGATGCCCTTGATGCAGTCGTCGATCCACATGAAGCTGCGCGTCTGCTTGCCATCGCCCCAGATTTCGATCTCGTGTTTGCCGGATACCTTCGCCTCGATCACCTTGCGGCAGATGGCGGCGGGTGCCTTTTCGCGGCCGCCTTCCCACGTGCCTTCCGGGCCATACACGTTGTGGAAGCGCGCCACGCGCGTGTAGAGTCCGAAGTCTTCGGTGAAGTGGCGGCACATGCGTTCGGTGAAGAGCTTCTCCCAGCCGTAGCCGTCCTCCGCCATCGCGGGGTAGGCGTCTTCCTCCTTCAGGGGCACCACGTCCTCGTTCTTCTGCTTCTCCGCGTTGTAAACGCACGCCGAGGAGGAGTAGAAGAACCGCTCCACGCCGCAGTCCTTCGCCGCCATGAGCATGTGGGTGCTGATGAGCACGCTAAGCATGCACGCCGCCTTGTGCGTTTCGATGAAGCCCATGCCGCCCATGTCCGCCGCGAGGTTGTACACCTCGTAAGCGCCTTCGCACGCTTGGTAGCAGTTGGCTTTCTCGTTCAGGTCGAGCTGCAGGTTCTCGACATCGTCGAAGTGCTGATACCACTCGTTGAACGGCTTGATGTCGACGGAGCGAACCTTGAAACCCTTGTCACGGAAGTGGCGCACGAGCCAGCCACCGATGAATCCGCCGCCACCGGCAACGACAATGAGCTTATCGGACATGTCACATTCTCCGGGTTGGGCATGCTCCCGGCGGGCATGCGGTCGGGCGCGGCCCCTCGCATCTGGCGGTCCCGACACCACTGTTCAGGCCCGGGGGCGTGCGATCTCAATACGATACAAACGTTCCCATGGTTCCCCATGGCGGCATGATGCATCTATCGGCAATTGCTCGAAAGCGGTTGACGCTGCGCCCCGAAGGTTGCGCCCCATTCCGGACGTTGGGGCGACCTGTTGTGCTCAGCGCACCGTCGCCGCCGCGGCACCGTATCGGACCTCGCGGACGTGCTCCTGCCGGACAAACCAATCCACCGTGCGACGCAATCCGTCCTCCAGCGGCGTTTGCGCCGACCAGTCTAACAAGTCCCGCGCGCGTGAGGTGTCCAGACAGCGACGCGGCTGGCCGTCGGGCTTGCTCGCGTCCCAGAGCACTTCGCCCCGGAACCCGCACGCCGCCGTCACCAGTTCCACCAGCCGGCGAATCGTCACTTCCTGCCCCGTGCCGAGATTGATCGGGATTGGTTCGGCCATGCGCTCAGCCGCTCGCAGCAATCCTTCAGCCGCATCGTCCACGTAAAGGAACTCGCGCGAGGCGCTTCCCGTACCCCAGCAGGTGATGCTCGGCGCATTTGTCCGCACCGCTTCAATGCACTTGCGAATCAGAGCGGGCACCACGTGTGAGGTGTGCAGGTCGAAATTGTCCCCCGGGCCGTACAGATTCACCGGCACCGCCACCACCCCCGGGAAGCCATACTCGCGGTGGTAGGCATCGAGCATGACGAACAGCGATTTCTTCGCCACGCCATACGGCGCGTTCGTCTCCTCGGGGTAGCCGTTCCAAAGGTCTTCCTCGCGGAAGGGTACCGGGGCGAACTTGGGATAAGCGCAGACCGTGCCCGTTTGCACGAAACGCTTGAGCCCGCGTTGTCGGCCGTGCTCGATCAGGTGCATGCCCATTGCCAGGTTGGCGTAGAAGAATCGGCCGGGGTGATCGCGGTTGGCGCCGATGCCGCCCACTTCCGCCGCAAGGTGGATGACCACATCGGGCGCAAAGTCATCGTACATGCGCACCACATCCGCTTCGCGCGTGAGGTCGTAATCCGCCCGGCGGGGTACATCGATGTGTTTGCAGCCGCGCTCACGCAGCTTCCGGCAGACCACCTGGCCGAGGAATCCCGCGCCGCCTGTCACCGTGACGCGATGTTGTGACCAGTCGAGTATCGGCGTTGACGCGGTCATTGATCGTGCCCCACCTGGCTGGGCAGCTCGTGGCCCGCTTCGCGGAGCGTGCGCTCCCGTGCTGCCAGTTCAATGTCGTGTTCCACCATCATCCGCACGAGCTCTTCGAAGCTGACGCTCGGCTTCCAGTTGAGCGTCGCCCGCGCTTTGCTCGCATCGCCGAGCAGCAGGTCGACTTCCGTCGGCCGCAGGTAGCGCGGGTCCATGGCGACGTGATCGCGGAAGTCCAGCCCCGCCGCGGCAAACGCCAACTCCGCGAACTCCCGCACCGAATGCGTTTCACCCGTCGCCACGACGTAATCGTCCGCCTCATCCTGCTGCAGCATCAGCCACATCGCTTCGACGTAATCGCCCGCGAAACCCCAGTCGCGCTTCGCATCGAGGTTGCCGAGGTAAACCTTCGACTGCAAGCCATGCTTGATCCGGCCGACGGCACGGGTGATCTTGCGCGTGACGAAGGTTTCACCACGCCGCGGACTTTCATGGTTGAAGAGAATGCCGTTGCTGGCGTGCATGCCGTACGCTTCGCGGTAGTTCACGACCGTCCAGTATGCGTACACCTTGGCGACGGCGTACGGACTGCGGGGGTAGAACGGCGTCGACTCGCGTTGCGGCGTCTCCACCACCTTGCCGTACATCTCGCTGCTCGACGCCTGGTAGAACCGGACCGTGCGCCCGGTGTGGTTCTGAAACTCGCGCACTGCTTCCAACAGACGCAGCGTGCCGAGCGCATCCACCTCCGCCGTGTAGATGGGCATGTCGAAGCTCACCCGCACGTGCGACTGCGCTCCCAGGTTGTACACCTCGTCCGGCTGCACCTCATCCAGAATCCGCCGCAGCGCATTGGAGTCCGAAAGATCGCCGTAGTGCAGCGAAAGCTTGACATCCGGCTGATGCGGATCCTGATAAAGGTGATCGATCCGGTCGGTGTTGAAGCTGCTGGACCGCCGAATCAACCCATGCACATGATACCCCTTGGCGAGCAGCAGCTCACAAAGATAACTGCCATCCTGCCCGGTAATACCGGTGATAAGGGCTGAGGGAGTTTGGCTCATGTTACATCTATCAATAAACGCCTTCGTTTCCACCGTTTTCGGATAAGGTGATAATAACGCAGGCGGAAGCGTTCCGCACCCATGCTTCAGCGCGACAGGGTGCTTCGATAGGCTTCTTCGTAACGTGCCGCGACATTCTCCGGATTGAGCCAGTCGAAAACAAACGCACGTCCTTTCTCGCCGAGTTCGGAGCGCCTGGAATCGTCTGACAGGAGTCGGTCAACGGCGTCGGCCACGGCTTCGGCTGACTGATCCACGATCACTGCGCCGCCTGTTTCGAGTTCTCGCCAGATATCCACACCGCGCGTCGTGACGACAGGTGTCGCGCAGGCCATTGCCTCCGGCAAAACCAGGCCGAAGTTCTCTTGGCTGCTGGGCAGCACGAACACGTCGGCCGCTTGGTACAGAGATAGTTTGACGTCGCCTGAAATCATCCCCGGGAAATGGACGTCGTCCTGCAGATTCAGTTGGTTGACACGTGCACGCAACGTTGCAACGTACGATGCTTCTCCCGGACCCGCCAGAATCAAATTCACCGATTGGCCTCGTTTGCGAAGGAGAGAAAGTGCGTCAATCAGAAGCTCCGGTCCCTTCTTGATGTGTAGTCGGCTGAGAAACAGGATATTCGGTTTGTCGTCCGCCAGACAGCCGAGTGATTTGAACGCCAGTGCGGGACCGGGAAGCGACTGGAAACGTTGCGTGTCAAACACCAGCGGAATAACGATCGACTCACCCGAGAACCATTTTTGAGCCTGTTGCATCTCCGCTTCGGCAGTCGTATGCACATACGCGGCGTGATTCAGCAGTTGTTTGCCTCGCAGCATCAGGTAAATCTGTTTCTTGAGTCGCCGCTGTGACATGCACCAGTCATCGAGCATGCCGTGTACGGTAATGATGTAAGGCTTACGGGCGTCACGCGAGAGTTTCGCCAATGGGACGTTGGAGATATCCCACGGCGTATGCAGATGGAGAACATCCATCTCTTGCCACAATGTTCGGATACGCGTCAGTAATGCTTTGGAAAATGTACCCCATTTCAAAGGCGCATCAACCGTGACGATACGCGGCGCTCCCGCAGATGCACTCAACCATTCCGTGGGAACATCCTTGGCATCGGTGGTGAGAAGGGTTACGTGCGTGTCGCGCGAAGCGAGCACCTGACACATGTCAAGTACAGCGCGCACAACACCGCCGTCCTCCAGTCGGACCCGCTGCAGGTAATGGACGACGTGCATCGGTTGCCGGAGTGCGGGCAACGGCAAACTCCTTATCTACGTCTTGCCGCGCCGAGCGACCGACGACCGTCGGCCTCACGCCGTAACAATATGATCGCGTCGGCTCGGCGTTTCAATCTTCCGCAACGCTCCGCGGGTGTCGACGATCAGTTGGGCGTGCTTCGCAATGGTGGGCCAGTCGTAGGCCTTGTGGTTGGTGGCGATGAGCACGCAGTCATAGCTCGCCAATGTCTCGGCGTTGAGCGGAACGCTTTCCATTCTCAGGTCGTACTTGCGCATGCGATGCGTGGCAGGCACGTGCGGGTCATTGTAGTCCACGTGGGCGCCGAGGGCGATGAGCTTCTCAATCAGCTCAAAACTCGGGCTTTCGCGGACATCATCCACATCCGGCTTGTACGCGAGACCCAGCACAAGAATACGCGAGCCCTTGACCGCTTTGCTGCGCTCGTTGAGCGCGAAGACGGTGCGCTGCACAACGTAGTCGGGCATGTTGTGGTTCACCTGACCCGCCAGTTCGATGAAGCGGGTGGGTTGGCCGACTTCGCGTGCCTTCCAGGTGAGGTAGAACGGGTCGATGGGGATGCAGTGTCCGCCGAGCCCCGGGCCGGGGTAGAACGGCTGGAAACCGAACGGCTTGGTGCTTGCCGCTTCGACCACCTCCCAGATGTCGATGCCCATCGCGGTGAGCACGACTTTCATCTCATTTACCAGCGCGATGTTCACCGCGCGATAAATGTTCTCCAGCAGCTTTGCCGCTTCGGCAACCTCCGCGGAGGAGACAGCGATGACCTGCTCGATGGCAGTGCGATAGACCTCCGCTGCGAGCTCGCCGCTTTGGGCGTCGATGCCGCCGACCAGCTTGGGGATCTTGCGGGTGGAGGTGTCCTGTCGGCCGGGATCCTCGCGCTCGGGGGAATAGGCGAGGAAGAAATCCTCGCCGCACTTGAGCCCGGTGGCTTCCAGTCGCGGCAGCATGATTTGGCGCGTGGTGCCGGGATAGGTGGTGGACTCCAGCACGATGAGCTGGCCAGGCCGCAACGTTTTGGCGATGTCGACCGCCGTCTGCTCGACGTAGCTGAGGTCCGGGTCCAGGTGCTCACCCAGCGGCGTCGGGACGCAGACCAGCAGCACATCCGCCTCGCCCAGCCGCGCGAAATCGCAGGTGGCGTCGAAGCGCGTGCCGTCGGCGGTCATGTCGGAGACGAGGTTTTCGCCCAGGTGTTTGAGGTAGTTCTTTCCCGCCAGCAGGAGTTCGGGTTTCTTTGGGTCGACGTCGTAGCCGATGACGGGGAACCCGGCATCCCAGAACGCCCGCATCAGCGGCAACCCGACGTAGCCGAGGCCGATAACGCCGATGTTCCTGAACTTAGTCGGTTGTGTTGCTGTCATATGCTATGTCCATACGCATTGTGGGAATTTGGCTTCGGAGTAAGGTTCCACCACCTGGCAAAATCGAACTGAAGCATCTCGCTTAGTTCGGCGACGTGTGGATGGAACTCACGTTTCAATGATTCGAGAAGATCGTCATCCAGCCGCTTTGTGCTGCGCGGGGTCGGTCGTCCAAAGTGCCAGGCTTTGCGGGCGACGCTGGCGATCGAACGAGGAACAATCCGGTGGTACAGGCGGTGGAGCCCGGGGTATCGATGCAGCATGCGCTTCCAGCCCAGCAGAGGGGCAGAGGCGTTATCCTGTTTCAGAACGACTTCGAACGTTGGATCAACCCCGAGAAACTTGAAAATGTGTTCATAAACCACCTTTGGCTCGGTAATGAGCTGCTCGAAGGCAATCACAAGCACACGATTGCGACCGAATGCATCGATGAATCGCCTGACCTGCTCGGGATAACTGGCGGTACGTCGATAGAGGAGGCCAAACGGACGTTTTGCGGTGCTCGGAACTCGAAGGCCGCGTGCCCGATCGGGTTCCGCCGCCAGTGCCTCCGCAAAGTCAGCGATATCCTCGTCGAGCGCCGCATAGCGTTGAAGATGAAGCGACTGCATCATATGAATCGGATTGCGCAGTGAGATGATGATGCGTGAATCAGGTGCGAAGCTCGCGATGTTCTGTGCAGCAACCTTTGAAACCAGATACCAAGCAGTCTTTTCCCCGATACATCGCGCGGAACCTGAATTGGCGAAAAGTTGCAGATATGCCTGCTCATCGGCAACGCGCAACGACGGGTGTGTTGCAAGGTCCGTGTTGAAAAAGGAAGGTTCGGGGACCTGGGGAATATGTATGTCGGGATGGGTCGTCAGACTGGTGCGCAACGTCACCGTTGCGCATCGAGGAGCGCCCACAATGAAGAAATTGGGCTTGGGTATTGACTCGCTCATGGCGACGAGGTTTTCGTGTGGTTTGCTTCCAGCCAAGCTTCCGCGAACTGTAAATCCTCGGGCGTGTCGACTTCGCGCCACGATTGATCGTCCACAACGGAGCCACGCATCGTCAGTCGACCGTCCGCGATGGCATGAGCGATAACCCGCTCATAATAGCTGTTTGTGTCGCCACTGTTGACCGCCATCTCCAGATCCGGCAGGAGTGTGTTCCGCCAGTCGTCGGCCGCGATGGCATAAATATTGACCGTTTTGTAAAGAGGCCGGTCAGGGCGGTGGTCGGTTTTGAGGTACATCCGGTCAATGTTCCCGTCGTCGTCCAGTGTGGTAACGGTTCCATCCATCCAGTCCGCGAGCGGCGACAACAATGCGACCGATCCATTCCGAAGTTCGGTTAAAACATGCGGCTTGAACAACAGATCTGATTCGAAAAGAAGAAAGTCGCCGTCAATGCAGTCACGAGCACACAGTAACGAAACGATGTTATTCGTCGTTGCGTAGTTGTGGCTGTGAACAAATTCCAGTCGGACAGATGAGGTTAGTTCCTTGAGATAGTTCTGCAATATCCGATGTTCATGTCCCGTGACGACCACAAGACGTTCGATCCCCGCAACCGTCAGGGATTCCAACGCGCGGTCCAAAATCGTGCGGTTTCGGACCGGCACCATGCACTTGGGGAGGCGAGTCGTCATTCCCTTGAGGCGTGTACCCCGGCCCGCAGCCAATAGAACGGCCGTGCGTTGATCAGCCATGTCATGTCTCCTGGTCGCCGGTGCGTAACATGGACGTGCGATTCGGTGCGGCGCTGCGACGATGAACGGTCCGGGCGGCCCGAACGAAGTACGCGAATGCAAAACAGGTGTAGACAATGCCATACGCCAGATAGACAGGACCGAGCACTTCGGGCCACGGCAAAAGCAGGACAAGCATGATGAACGGGCCGTACTCGATCGCGAGCAGGGCGACAGGAATGAATCGGCGGATGCCGACATCTGCGAACTGCGGGCTCGTCGTCGGGGCATCATCGCCTAGACCGGTCTTGTTGATGACAAAGAAATGGGTTGGCTGGGCAAGGAGGTTGAGGAAAATTGCAAGGAACGTTGTGGTCCAGGAGATATCGTGCGCCAAAGTCTGACGAATGAGGACGTACCCCATCGCCATGTTAACGGTAAGCGTTTTGACCATGTCTGCGGTGTGATCGAGCCACTCGCCCAGTGGCGAGGTTTTCCCCGTTACGCGAGCCAGTTGGCCATCACATGAATCAATGACGTAACCCAGAGCGAGGAGGAAATAGACCAGGACGGCTGTACTGATGCGGGTGGGCAGCAGCACCAGAAGCGTTAGCGCGAGATGGGTCGTGGCGAATCCAATGAACGACACGGCGTTCGGCGTCAGCCCGAACTTCCAGAAAACCCAGGTCAATGGAATGGCAGCGTTGCGATTGATGTATCGCGCGTACAGCGGTCCGCGCCCACCTTTCTTGGAAGCGGCAACCAATGCGGAAAAAATGGAAGGCGAGGAGGATTCCAACAAAAGCACCTTTGTGCAAGGCTGACCCACTGACTATCGGTTGGATACTGCCCTCGCATTCACGCCAACCATGATGGTGGCAAGCGTAATCATATTAGGCCATCTGTCAAGGCTTTGCATGTGGCTCTGAATTCTTAAGTGGCTTTGGCTCGGAGGTTTACGCGTCCGCCTTACCCGCCCGCGCGTTCGATCAGCTTCGTGGTTGAGCGGCCTTCGACCAGGTCGACCAGCACCACGTGGCCGCCCCAGGATTCCACGTCCTGCCAGCCTACGACGTTCTGCTTCGTCCGGTAGTCGGCACCCTTGGCGAGCACGTCCGGGCGAACGGTGCGGATCAGGTCCAGCGGCGTGTCGTCGTCGAACAGCACCACTGCGTCCACGCAGCCCAGCGACGCAATAATGTGGGCGCGGTCCTTTTCCGTCTGAACCGGGCGGCCGGCCCCCTTGAGCCGACGCACCGAAGCATCGGTGTTGATCCCCACGATCAGCGCATCGCCCAATCGCCGCGAACGTTCCAGATAACTCACGTGCCCCACGTGCAGGATGTCGAAGCAGCCGTTGGTGAAAACCACCTTCTTGCCGCTCTTGCGCAGGCGCTGTGCCAGTTCGGCGGCACGGGTGGCGGGCATCACCTTGCGTTCGAAGGCGGCATCGCCGGTGCCCATCGCTTCGAGGATTTCCTGCCCGGTCACCGCAGCGGCGCCGAACTTGCCGACTTTGATCCCCGCCGCGACGTTCGCCAGCCATGTCGCTTCGGGCAGAGCCGCGCCCGCCGCCAGCGCCAGTGTCAGCGTCGCCGCCACCACATCGCCCGCGCCGGTGACATCGATCAACTCGCGTGGCCGGGAGGCGAAGCGATACACCGCCTGTCGACCGTTGTCGCCGCTGCGCGATCGGCTGCCCTTCTGTCGCAGCGCCAGCGTCATGCCATCCTTGCCCCGGGTGATCAGCACGTGGCTGGCGAGCTTCTTCGATATCGCCGTGGCGCATCGCTCAGCCGACGCATCGTCCACAATCGCAGCCGGATCGAACGCCTGCGCTTCGCTGAGGTTCGGCTTGATCAGCGTCGCCCCGCGATAGCGATCCCACGGCAGCTTCTTCGGGTCCACCACCACCGGCTTGCCATCGGCGCACGCGATCAGCGCCTGGCACAGCTCTTCCGTCATCACGCCCTTGGCGTAGTCGGAAACGACGATGGCGTCCGCCCACTTCACCGCTTTCTTTACCCGCGAAAGCAACTGCTTCGCCACCGCCGGCGCGATCGGATCGCAGCTTTCGCGATCCAGGCGAATCACCTGCTGCTGCCGGGCGACGATGCGCGTCTTGCGCGTGGTTGCTCGCAGTGGGTCGACCACCACGCCGTCGACATCGATGTTCAGGTTGGTCGCTTCGCTGCGGAAGAGCGTGCCATCGGCATCGTCGCCGACCACGGTGCACAGCCGAACTTCCGCGCCCAGCGCGACGAGACACTTGGCGACGTTTGCCGCGCCGCCGAGCATGAACTCCTCGCGGGCGATGTTGAGCACCGGCACCGGCGCTTCGGGCGAAATGCGCGCCACCTCGCCCACCACGTAGGCGTCCAGCATCGCATCGCCCACCACCGCGACACGTCGGCCGACCATCGCGCTGAGCATCGCCCGTGTCCGGGCCACCGAAGGCTCATCGAACATCACGCTCATGCCCGTTGTGCCTCCGCCGCCAGCATGCGGTCCACGTAATCCGCCACGCCTTCCTCAATCGATACGAACGGCCGCTGCACCAGTTGAGCCCGCTGTCGCTTGGCCGTGGTCGCGGCGGTGTAATATTGATACTGGTTGCGCAGGTCGGCCGGCATCTCGATGAACTCGAGCACCGGCTCCATCTTCAACGCCGCGAACACCGCTCGCGCCAGGTCGGCGAACGTGCGCGGCTCGCCCGTGCCGATGTTGTACAAGCCGTTCGGCGCAGCATCGGTCACGGGAAGCGTCAACAGGTTCAGCGTCGCCTCCACCGCGTCGCACACATAGCAGAAGTCGCGTTGCTGCCCGCCGTCCGGGTAGTCCGGGCGGTACGACTTGAACAGTCGCGCCTTGCCCGTGTTGCGGATCTGGTGGAACCAGTGGTACGCCATCGACGCCATGCGGCCTTTGTGCGATTCGTTCGGGCCGTAAATGTTGAAGTACTTCAGCCCGGCCCACCGCGGCGGCGTGTGCGTCTGCTCCAACGCCCACAGGTCGAACAGGTGCTTCGACTCGCCATAGAGGTTCAGCGGCTGATAACGCTTCGGGTCGGCCTCATCGTCGAACCCCTGGCTGCCATCGCCATACGTCGCGGCACTGGAGGCGTAAACGAACGGCACGCCCGCGTCGGCACACCACTGCCACAGCGTTCGCGTGTACTCGGTGTTGACGCGCATGACGTAGTCGCGATCCGTCACGGTCGTGTCGCTGCACGCCCCGAGGTGAACGACGCCCGCAATGTGGCCGCGCTGGTCCTGAAGCCAGCCGGGCAGGTCCTCCATGTCGACAAACGCCGCGACCGACCCCTCGTCGGCATAGCGCACGCCCTCGAAAGGCCGATCCACCGCCCCCCGCCCCCGAATGGCGGGGTAATCATCCACCGCCACCACCCCGACCCCCCGCGCCACAAGCGCCGCCACCGCGTTGGAGCCGATGAATCCGTTTGCGCCGGTGAGAATGATCATGTTGATGTCACGTTCTTCGTTCATGTGCAAGCCGTCACAGCATACCATACTCGCGGGCACTACCGTCCGTTGTTTGGTGCGGTGGGAATCACCTCTCAGGCTGCGATTTTCTCACGTTTACGGCGGCGAAGCATGGCGTTGGCAATCCTCTGTCGTTCCTGGCGTGTCACGACCATCCACCATGTCAAGCAGGCGTATATGCTGCTGAATCCCACCACAACCGCAAGCAACAAAGCGACGTTCCATCGTTCCACGATCGCAACTGCGCCAACGAGGAACGCCGAGGAAATGGTGGCCGTTGTTGCGGGAGGAACCAGCGGCGCAAAAACGGACCATGTCCGCGCGCCCAGAAGGTGTGCGCCACGCATGGGCAGGACGATCGCATGGATCACCAACATCAGTAGGGTAAACGCACATGCCGGTCCGATGAACTGCCATTGCTCGGGCAGCGTGACCAGAAGCGTGATTGCGATGATTGGATTGAGTACGCCGCCGATGAAGATCAGGGGAGCATATTGCCGTACCAGACCCGCACCATACAAAATGCGCACCACTCCATCCGCCACGGCACGCAGGCACACACCAACGGCCAAGATGCGTACGAGGATCACGGTCTGCCACAGCAGTTCCCCGGTGGGGTCATCCAGTCGTTTGCCTACCCAGAGTGTAAGAATGGGGTAAGTCAATACGAGCAGGATTGCCAGCGTGGGGAACATAACGACGGCCTGCAGCCGCATGGTGTGATGCAGCAACGCGAGCACTGCTTGGTTGCCGCGGGACACACTCAGGCGGGCCGATACCGCGGTAACCCCCCACGTGATACCATTGGCAATGCGCCTAACGCTACTGGTGAGGGTCACGGACAGCGCCCCGAAGATCAGGTTGCCCACGGCGACGCCCAGCCAAAGATTCATTAGGTAGTTATCCAGGCGCAAATGCATGTCCATCGCCAAACGTGTCGTGAGGTTCCAACCTCCCATGCTGATCAGTTCGCGCAGCTCGCCCCATCGAATTTGCGATGGTCGTGGAACAAGTCGCTGATCAATGGCACAAATGAGAATGAGCACGGCCAGCAACTGCGTCGCCATGAAAATAGCGGTTGATGTCACGCCGTACCACACCACCGCTTCCGTCCCGGGCATCTCCGGGAACAGGAGCAGCATCAACGCACCGAGCAGATGTGAAAGTCGATCGTTCGTCACCCAGAAGTTGTATGCGACCATGCGTTCCATGACTTGATACATGTTGAACGCGGGTGCCAGCATAACGGTCCAGAAGCTTCGCAATCCCTGCGTTGCCACAAACAGGCGTGCAGGAAGAAGCATCTCCTCGGAAATGTTGAAGATGACGGGCATCAAGGCAATCAGGACGCCGAACAGCGCCAAAGTGCCCAGCCCTACCACCGATGCGAGTCCCAGCGCGGAGTTGTATACCCGAATGAATGCACGCTCGTCCGATCCGTGGTAAGCCGCGCCAAGCTCGCGAATCGAACTCGCCTGGACGATGTCGTTGAGCATCGCCGCAATGCCGACCGTCGAACCCATGAGCGCGATCAGGCCGATCCCCTCGTTGCCGACGAGCTCTAGGAGTAGGGGCACCAGAATGATCGCCATTACGAAAACGGCGCCAAGTCTGCCAAAGTTAGCTGCAATGCGAATCAGCGCGCGCTTCGCTTCCGATGCCACGGGATATCCTGTTCAATTTGGAAGGTGAAAGTGATCGCGCGTCCGCATGCGTTCGGCTTCGCCATTTATCATCCCGTATGGACAATGGTGGGATGTGGGGTTCGCGCGACCAGTTGGTCGATCAATTTGCCGACGATGATCAAACCGAACCATGTTGCGATCACACACAAAAGAAAGATATTGGCGAACGCTGCCACTTCGCCACGCGCCAGCCCCAGAATCTGCCCGAGTGCGGATCCGATTGCCACAACCAGAAAAGCATTTGTTGGATTGAGTCGGACGATCTCGTCAAAGAAGCGGAGAATGACGGCGAAGAATATGGCGTAGATGACCAGTGCGTACCAACCGCCTTCGGCGGCGGCGCTGCCGATCATACCTGCCGGCCGGGTATGGCCATCCCAGTTGGTGCCCCAGATGCGTGCCATGCGTGGGATCTGCTGCGAAAGCGGGTCGGGCTTCGTCGGCCAGATGCTTCGGGGGATGTTGCGCAAAAACACCAATCGTAGCGTCAGCATATGTTGATATGGCTCTGCGTTGGGGAAGTTTTCGATTACCCACATCGCGCAGGCACCCGTGAGCTGGCCATCGGCGAGGTTCGCGAATCCCTGACGGTAGTCCACACCGCCGCGCAGATCCGACAGCTGATCGCGCAGTGCCATTCCCTTGCGTTTGTCACTCGCGCTTCGCAGGTTGGTGACAGCCGCCAGAAGCAGCAACGGCACCACACTCGCTACGGCGAACCGCCAGATCTGCGACTTCAGAGGCAGGTATCGCCAATGGCTGTAATACATGCCCCACAGCAGGGCTCCGGCAACCGCGACCAACGGTCGACGGCCGAATGACGTTGATAGCGATGTTAACGCAGATGCCAGAACGATGAATGTGCTCG
Organism: uncultured Phycisphaeraceae bacterium; assembly: GCA_964511575.1. Lineage (GTDB taxonomy): Bacteria > Planctomycetota > Phycisphaerae > Phycisphaerales > Phycisphaeraceae > CALKHT01. Next base: position 14,190 of record CAZEFM010000074.1, read on the forward strand.
TGGCGGCGATCACGGGATTGAGCAGCCGCGGCGCCCAGACCCATCCCGCAAGCGCGCAAGCGATCGCAACAAAGCCGACGCCGATCAGTTGTCCAAGCTTAATCAGCAACTCGGACGGCATGGCGTAGCGAAACATCATCCCCAGCAACAGGAAGACGAACGAGAGCATGAGCAGGATGGTAGGCGGAGGGATGTATTGTGATCGCGGTACCCAGGTGGCGAGGCGGGAAGCGATCAGGCCCCGCTCATACACGAGGAGGAAGATCATCAGAAAGACTGACGCCATCAGCGCGAACTTGACACCTGCCTGTGTCGGATTCATCAGTCGGTACGCCCCGAACTCGTTCCAATACAGAGACAGCGCTGCGCTGTGCAACTGAAATAGGATGAACCCGAGGAGGAAGAGGTTGCGCAGCGTGAGGATGCCATGCGTTCGGCGCATCGCCTGAGTAAGAATCAGCAGCACGATTCCGCCGCTGAGGATCCAAAGGTAAAGTGCGGCCGCCGTTTGCATGCGTGTACCTTACAGTCCAATGGTGTCGGTTTGAACGTTCAGGGGTTCTGCCATGTATCTGCGACGTATGGCTTCAAAATCCCAAACGGGTTCTGAACGTCCCAGAATGACGCGCAGCCGTTCTGCGTCAGGGGCAAGGTGCTCCAAGATGTAATCCACGGTTTCCAAGGTTGGCGGCGCGGGCCGCGGCGGCGCTTTGGGTAGCACAACGTCCGCCACGGCTCGTCGCCAGGTGGCGGGCAGCAATCGCCGCATGAATTTCATATACACCGGCGAAGAACGAAAGGTTCGCCAGCCGCCTCGTGCGACGCGTTTGCTGTCACTCTGATTGAATACGCGATCTGCGGTGGCAAGCTCCACCGGATCCAGCCCAAGAAACCGAAACAGGCTTGCCGCGCTCGTCAGGCGGTTCGCAATATAGGTTTCGAATTTCATCACACGAACAAACTTCTCGCCGAACGCTTCCAGCCAGGGTTCCAACTGCATCGCGTACTGGCTGAACGCGATCAACATCGGGTTCTCACGAACACACTGGTTGATATCCGGCCCCTGTTTTTTTGACGTGTAAGCGTGGTAATGCTGGCTGATCAACCTCTGGACCGGATCGCGAATCATGTAAATCACCCTTGCGTCCGGTCCCAGAACCTGGCGCGCCCGGTCGGCGACGCCTTCGAAGCGAGGTCGCTTGCTGTACGACGTTGATGCATCGCCGCACAACTGATCGTCGGTGGCGTTTGCGTAGAGCCCGGCGAGTTTTCGGCGTCCGAAAGGCGTCAGGACGTCATCGCTGAGAAAGCTGTCGGGTTCTTTGTCGATGGGAAAAAAAATACGTGGGTGATTCGACAGGTCCGCCCACACCGTCGTCGTGCCCGCTTTCATCGCGCCAATGATCAGGAAGTCGGGAACCCTCACCGTCAAGCGCCTCCCGTTGCAACAGGAGCGGGCGATGCGGTGGATTCCAGTGAGTCGACCCAGGAATCGTCCTTTTCGTACCCCGCCGCAATCAAGACCTGTCCGCAATAGGCTTGGATGATCTGTGCGGCTTCGCGGGTGAACACGCTCCGCCACTCGCCTACCGAAGCCTTACGAATATGAGTGCCGCGATTCTCCTGGCCACGCGACCGACCTGCCTGGTTGGCGAAACTGTATTTCTTGACCGCCCAACCGATAGCTTCCGGGTTTGGGGTTTCACCCTGCATGGTGGCAATGGCGTTGGACAACGTCCCGGCGGTATCGGAAATCAGATCTTCGTACTTCATTCGCGCCAGTCGGGGATGGTTCAATTCCAGATGCGCGGAGACATGGGCGGTCCACGTCGCAGGCGTGCC
>CAZEFM010000074.1:16041-18796 GCA_964511575.1 uncultured Phycisphaeraceae bacterium
TTTCATCTGTTGTTCGATGAAAGCGGGAAGGTTACGTGCGATGTCCTCTTTGTTTACCAGTCCCGGATAGGCCTGACGAAGGCGCCGTGGCATCGCGGGGCGGTCGCCCGGTGGCACGGACCGTAGGTAAAAATGGTAGGCCGACACCATGGTGTCGCGCACATCCCGAATCATATAGACGCACGGCCCATCCGACGCCTTCAGGAAGTGATGCGCGTGGACGACGGCGGGGCATCCCACAGGAAGCAGCGAATTGCGGGGAAAGGGGATCTGTAGGTAGTCGGAAACGAGTTGGCTGGCCCAGATGGTGCCGCTGCGTGGGTATCCCGAGACGAAGACCAGGGGGATGGCTTGGGGAAAGCGTCTTCCAAGCCACCATGTAATATGGCTGGAGGTGGTCCGTGCAAATAGCTGTAAGGGCTTTAATTTTCTGCCTTTATAAGCCAATCACGGCCTCCCTGATAGCGGTATGGGGCTGTTATGATGCTCGGCCTGCCGCTAAGTTTACTTTAATCCGTGAAGTAAGGTTCGTTACAGGAGCAGGGGGAGCGGGGCTTAAGAATTCCACCTGGAGGCATATGGCACGGCACGATTCGGGCGGTGATGGGGGGAATGTGCTCCGATAAATTGAGCGGATTTCGTGACGGCGTTCAAGCACGCTGGTGTCGAGTGAAGGGATGAGCGGGCAGCGTGGGTGTCGGTTTGCCGGGTGGACGATAGGCGTGGAAGTTACGCTTGACGACGTTCACGCGATTCTGATAAGATGGCGACAATACTGAGTTCAATGTGTCCGCATGCTCATATTCTTGAGAAAGCGGAAGTGGAATTCGGTGGCCGGGGTGCTTGCCGGTCCAGTCGTTTGCGGCTGGTGGAAGTTGCATTTTTTTTCGGGAATGAGAGTGCTGCCATTCCGGAACGTTGTCTTGCGTGAACGCATCTCACACGCTTCGGCGCCTCGGAATGTCAATTCATCCGTGTCATTATCCGCCTTTAGGAGCATCAGCATGAGACAAACCCGAGCCTTTACGCTCATTGAGTTGCTGGTGGTGATTTCCATCATCGCCCTGCTTATCGGCCTGCTGCTGCCGGCGCTGAACGCTGCACGTCAAGCCGCCCGCAGAGCCGAGAATTCCAGCCGTATTCGTGGCATCCACCAGAACATGGTGATCTTCGCCAACGGCAACAACGGTTATTTCCCGGGACTGAAGCCCAATGGGACGCTCCTGCGCAACAATGCGGAAGACCGTGCGGCCTTCGGCATTACGGTGGGGCAGGGGCATGGCCGAATGGCGCGCATTCGTATGGCGGTGCTGCTGAACAACAATTATTTCACCGCCGACTATGTCGTGAGTCCCGGCGAAATCCTTTCCGCTTGGGAAGGACCGCATGTGACGGTCCCGATAGACAGCTTCTCTTATGCACTTTCCACCATTGGCGGCGACCAGGGCGCCAACAGCAACGGTGCCCTGTACCCGTGGATCCGAAACAACGATTGGCGTGATACAGCGAACGCCGACGCCATTGTCATTGGCGACCGCAACACCGCCATGGATGGTACTGGAAATAACGCTCAGGAGAACGACAGCGACGGCACGTTGGACAAGGTGCAGAGCATCTGGACCACAACGCCGGGCGATTGGCGCGGAAACGTTGGCTGGAACGACAACCACGTGACCTACGAAACCAGTTCACTCATCAAGAAGACGCGGTACACCAGCGGCCAGTCGACGATGCAGGTTCCCAATAACGCGAACACGGGCGACAACCTGTTCCAGGGTGGTGCTGCCGACACGTACGTTCGCTACACGGATGGTTCGGGCAACTACTTCAATGGTGAAGGTGATAACTCGACCCAGTCGCCGCGTAACCACGGCGATGCCGATCTGCGACGCGGTTGGCGCGGTTGATCGGATCCGAATACAGTCTGCTACTAGTGGGGCGCCACCGATGGCGCCCCATTTTTTATTTGGTGAATGGCGTCATCCCGGCGTCGGTGTTCGGTTTTTAGTGTGAACCGAACCATGCCGCGTCCGTAGCTGGATCATTGGGGCGTCGGCGAATTGGTATGATCGGTGCCCTGAATGGAACATCGCTCCCTTCAAGCGAATACCTGTCAGGATGAAGCGCCCGCATCCGTCACGTGGTGGCCTGTCTCCCATCGCTACGCGCGGCCGGCTTTGTTCATGTATTGGCCAGCGCTCGCGTTGGCAACACATTGGCCGAATCTTGGCGTTGATGTGAGGCCGGACGAACTGCCGCCATTCACTGACAAGGTTGTGCACTTCGGTCTTTTCGCGATCCTGACAACTTTGATTGCGCTGGCCTTGAAGCCAACGTGGCGGATACGGCGTCGCGTCGCGGTGGCTGCGTTGGTGGGAGCGGTTTACGGCATCGTCGACGAATGGACGCAGCAGTTTGTCGCCGGACGAACATTCGATGAGATGGATATGGTCATGAATGTGTCGGCGGCAGTGTTCGTCGGAGGGGTCGCGGTTCGACGGGACACTGTCGCGGCATGGCAGCGACATCGCGTCTTGTTAATTCGTTTGCTTTTGTTGATAAGTGTGCCGCTGCTCGCGGTTGCGGCGTTCGACCCCGATTTTCATTGGACGAAATGGGGGAGCCCGAATCGCTTTATATTTGACCTGGGTTGGCCTCGGGGGCGGGTGTTTCCGTTTGAGCAGGTGGCGCATTGTGTGGGGGCGATGGTGTTGACGTGGTTGTTGCCGGGGGCGCGGTTGTTGGGGGGGAAGTG
>CAZEFM010000075.1:0-6947 GCA_964511575.1 uncultured Phycisphaeraceae bacterium
GATCAATCCACTTGGCCGAACCGTCCGCCTGTGCGGAGTTCTGCCCCGGGGGATCTCCAATTCTCCTTCACAATCAACTTGAAACGAAACCCGTTTCAGTGTGGTTCACGCGATGCCCAACCGGAATCGCGCGTTCTGCAACTCGGCGGCGAATCCTTCATCCCCGCCGACCAACGCTTGTTCATCCCTTACGAACGGACGCGACGCAGCATCAGCAGCGTCCCCATGCCCATCAGAAGCATTGACGACGGCTCGGGAATCATGATCCCGGTCACATCGTAGAACGCGTTGTCTGAATCGCTGAAACGGACGGCGTCCACGAGACCGCCTGCTCCGGACCCGCCTCCCGTGGTGTCGTAGCTGACAACACCGAAATGCGTGAGCGGACCACCGATGAAGTCACGGTCGGCGCTGCTGAAAATGGGCGTGTGGTTCTCGATGTTCGGATCGTCGATGAGATTCGGATTAAACCACACCGTCAGGTCATCGCTTGAATCGGTGAGGATGAGCCTGCCGACCACCAGCGCCGTTTCGCCGAACCCAATGCCCGTGTCGATCCACGTGGAGATATCATCCCGTCGAACAGTCAGATCGCCGTTGGGATTGCCCATCTGGAACAGCACCGCGTTGTAAGGCAACGACGTGGTGGGATTCAAACCGATGCCGGCGCGATCACCGTTCTTAGCCATGTTGACGAGAAAGGAGAACCATATCTCGCCAACCATTGGTGTTTCAAAGGGTCGCGTGATGTAGCGCGAACTGCCGTGGATGCCTTGCGCGCTTTGACCGGGGCCGGACTGCGTGATGTTGTAAAGCGGCGAAGACAGGTCGCCCTCAACAATGCGAAGGGTATTGGTAGCGTCCCACGTTTCATTGGGGTCAAACCCTGAACCACCCACCTGCCCCTTCATCTCGCCGGGCGTCATATCGTTGAAGTCCGCCACGACGAGCCCGTGGGTGGAGTGCACAGCAGCACCCAATGCCATGGCTCCGGCGACAAGGCAACCGGCAACGGTGCGCGCGTCCATAAGCGTTCTCCTTCTGAAAGAGGTGACTCGACAAGGTTGGCCACAACGGAAGTGCCTCGGGGATTGATCCCGATGCGCTCCGGTTGGCGAACATCTGTTACTGCTGCGTCGGGTCTTCGTGCCCGATCGGCGCGTAGGTCCACCAGTGGTTGGCGCCGGTGATGGCCCAGAGCGTCCAGCGGGCCGGGTCGGACGTCGTCCAGGTCACGTGACCGTCGGCGTAAAGGATGTTCTGCCCTTCGGGCGATCCTTCCGGTCCCGTGAGATCGTGGTTGTAGAGAACGAACGGAGGCGTTGGACCGGCTGCGGATCGGGAGGCCAGATAGTCCGACGCCCAGATCAGCCTCGGATCGGTCGTGAAGTCCTTCAGGTCGGGTTTGTCGATCACCCACCGCGACTCGTTGAGCCAGAAGGTCATCTGGTAGGTGATGGAGACGCGGTAGTATCGCGCGGTGCGGTCGTCGTTGAGCAGGCCCCACCATTCATCCGCCGTGCGATCCTCGAAGTTGGCGGGGCAATAGAACGCGTTACGATCGCCGCCGTATTGCAGCAGCGTCTTTTCCAGCTTGCTTTCGTGGGTGGGCCAGTTGGGTGTAATGATGTGCGGGTTGGTCTCGTCGTAGACGTTGGTGCCCCGCGGTTCACGGGTGGGCAGCGTATCGGTGTCCGCGATGATGGCGTGAAACACCCTGCCGACGCTCGCCAGGTTGGACGAGCACTGCAATCGCACCGCCATGAGCCGCGCTCGCGACAGTGCCGGCAGAAGCAACGCAATCAGGAGCGCGATGATTGATATCACCACGAGCAACTCGATCAGCGTGAAAGCGGAACGGGAGGTGGGACGTGCCATCGCATACTCTCCATAGACTGGATGACGCCGACGCGAACTTGCGTACGTGCCAGATGAAAATCGGACGGCAGACCTTTCAGTCGGCCGCCCGAATGCAGGTTCCGCATCAACGGCGGCGACGCAGCACCAGCAGCGTCCCCGTTCCCATCAGCACCAGCGACGCGGGCTCGGGAATCACCGCGCCGGTGACATCGGTGTAAGCGGTGCTGGAATCGCTCAATCGCAGATGATCCACCGTTCCGCCAAACTCCTGGCCGATTTCTCCGCCGAGTTGATAGCTCGCCACACCGATGGCGCTCAGTTCGGTGATACTCGTGGTCAGCTCGGCATCGGGGGTGTAATGGGTGATATCCGGGTCAGCGACCAGATCCGGATCGACCCAGAACTTCAGAGTGCCTTCATCGGTGTTCAGATTGCCCACGAGCAGGAATGTCCGGCCGACTTCAATGGCGTCTTCGACGTCGACGCGATTGGCGCTGCCGCCCGACTGCGCGCGCAGCAGCGTGCCCAAGAAAAGGATCGAATGGGTTGTCCCTGTCGTGCCCGACGGGCTCGTGCCGTTGAACATCAGGCCTGCGCGGGCTGTGGACGTCGGCATATGAATGAGAACGGAGAACCACACATCACCTGCCATCGCCTCGTCCATCTCCGCGAAGACGTACCGCGTGGAGTTATAGCTCCCTTGCAGGCTTTGCCCCGTGCCGGTTTGCGTGAGTGTGTACTTGTCGGATGTCAGATCGCCATCAACCGCATCGATCGTCGATGAGCCACCCCATGCACCGGCAAACCCCTCGCCGCCGGCCTGACCTGAAACGGCTCCCGGATTGAGATCGTTGAAATCCGCAATGACGACACCGTGTGCCGTCGTCGCCGCGCCGACGGCCAGAAGTGTTCCGGCCGCGACGCCGCAGAAGGTTTTTCCGACGTGTCTGTTGAGCATATCCATTCCTCCAAAGATAGGGACCTTGTGACGATCAACTGGACGCTTCCAAGGAAGCGATGTACGTGCATTTCCCTGCGGTTTCGTGCGCGCTTTCCGCGTGCGATGTGAACCCGGTTAATCCTTGTCCGGATCACCCCGTTCGACGTTGTGAAGCTGCCGCTGCAGATCGTGGGCGATGACGGCTCGCGTGGATGCATCCACCGCTTCACTTGCGCGCTGACGATCGAACAGTTGCAGCGCGACATCGCGACCGTGACGCAACTGATCGAGCATCGCATGACGGGCACGCTCGGCGTCGCCAACGCGCAGCGCCTCGATGATCGTGTCGTGCTCGCGACAGATGCGCTGCGCTTCGCTGATCGGCCGATCGTGCCGTCGCTTGGCAAAGATGCGCGTCATCAGCCGCAGGTCACTTACTGTTTTGATGGTGCGGCGATTGCCCTGAGCCCGCAGCAACGTCATGTGAAAGGCCGCATCGGCGAGCACCCACGCGTCGTTCTGCTCCTGCGACATGTAAGCCGCCCCCTGCTGCTCCATCTCGGCGAGAATCGCCTTGAGCGCATCGTTGTGGCGGGTCATCTCGGCGAGGTCCGCCTCGTTCATGCGGCCAGCCATCTGCTCCGCGGCGTACGACTCCAACGCGGCGCGGAGGTCGTACAGTTCCTGAATCTCCTGGCGGTCGGGCTCGGCGACAAACGCGCCGAGGTTCGGCCGATGCTCGACGAGCCCCTCGCTGGCGAGCTGGCTGATCGCTTCGCGGATGGGGATGAAGCTGATGCCCAGTTCCTTGGCGAGGGTACGGTTGGCCAATCGCTGGCCGGGCTTGTACTCACCGCGCACGAGCTTGTCGTAGATGAAGTCGTAGGCCTGACGTCGGAGAGTGTTGCTGGTCATGGATTTGTGGCTCTTTTTCTTCCGCCAACCCCTTGCAACGTCGATCGCACAGTGTTATAACATAGCGATAACGAATTGGGTGTCAACCCCATTCGTGCCTTTTTCGCCGATCTCAACAAACAGCTGCCTCTTCCCACAGGATTTGTCTTATGGATACGCTGGAGAACACCACCCTCGCCGATGCCAACCGGGGCAGCGTCGACGATGCGCGATTGCGGTCGACGCTTGCCGCCAACCGCTCGCCCCACCGTCTGACCCCCGCCGCGGCATACGATCCTGTCCTGAGCCGGTTCCAACCTCTGCCGGTGATCCTCTCGATGGACACCTTCGAGCGGAGTCAGGGCGGGTGGATGGACCTGATGAACAACTTCGTGCTGGACGGGTTCAAGTGTCGGCCGAGCATCGTCACGAAGCACAAATGGGGGCCGGTGATGCTCTCCAACGCCAACTTCGGGTATGCGGGCACACACGGCGCGATGACCGGCGGGTACAGCCTGAAGCTTGCGACCAAGCCATACGCCAATCGGTATGAGGAGCCGCCACACGAAGGCGGCATGAGTCACGCCATCAAGCGACTGACCGCTTTTCGTCCCCGCGGGCTTATGCAGATCGAGTTCTGGTACGCCTACACGCCGGAGCAGGACCGCTGCGGCCTGGGTGAGCCGGACATCCGTGCGTTCGGCACCTTCTTCGACATTCAGGATGATGAATACCGCTATTTCGCGGGCGCGCGCTACCTGAACAGCGTCAACGGCGAGCTGAAGAAGCGATGGCAGTACTGCAGTGCGGCCGACGTCACGGATCGTGAATGGGCGTATGACACCGATGGCGATTGGTGCAAGCGTGGCATCGATCCGACATGGTTCGGCAAACGCCGCAGCGATGGCAGCACCGATGGCTTCAAGTGGTTGCCCGGCGGCGAACAGCAGCTTTGCTACAACGAATCGGCGGACAAGATCAACTGGTCGTACTTTCGGCTGACGATCGACACCGCCAAACGCGAGTATGTCGAGCTGCAGTCGGGCAACCGCATCTTCGACATGCGCGGCCTGAAACCCACGCTGGTCAAGCGGTACGCGGGGGTCGACGGGCTGGTCAATCCCTGCCTGTGGATTGAGGCTGACAACAATCGGCGTGTGTTTCTTTTCGTCGATTCGATCGTGATCTCATGCGAATAAGAAGGAAGTAGTGCGTGCGACAATCGATTACCCAACCCCTGGAGCGGCACACCGACATCACGGGCCCGTTCGAGACGGAACCGTTCGAATGCGCCTGGGCGGGAGAAGCGTTGTTCTTCGTTCGGGTGCAGGAACAGGAAGGTCAGAACGCGGTGCTCAACGCGCGGGTGCAGATATCGCCCGATGGCATCCACTGGGTGGACGAGGGCACCCGGTTTGATCCGATGACCGAGCCGTCGCTGAAGTTCGTGCGGGTGGCGCATTTCGGCGGATGGTTGCGACTGGTTGGCGAGGCCAGCGGAGCCGGGGCGCGTTTCAATGTCATGATTCACCTCGTCCTCAAGGAATAGTTCGTTGCATCGACTTCAACCATGGGGACTGGCGGTCCTGATGCTGCTGGCGTTCTTCGTGACGCATACGGCGGCACAGTCGGGCGATGAAAGCAGCACATCGGCAGGGACGAGCTGGTTCAACGTTGATGATGGTGCGTACCCGGCGCTTCCGGTGGAAGCCGGGCGCGGCGGCGCGTTCGTGGGCGTGCACCGCGACGCCGTCATCGTCGCGGGCGGCTCGACGTTTGACAGGCCAGGCTGGGAAGGCGGGAGCAAGCAGTATCACCGCGACATCTTCGTCCTGGTCGACGAGGGCGGAACCAGTCGCTGGATTGTCGCGGGGGAACTTCCCGAAGCCGTTGCCCACGGCGCTGCGGTGTCAACGCCTGACGGTGTGGTCTGCCTTGGGGGTGAAACGGCTGAAGGCACGCGCGACGACGTGCTGCTGATTCAGTGGGATCCGCAGACGAAGCAGGTGTCGGTGCAGCGTCTGGATGCGAAGCTGCCGACGCCGTTGAAGGATGCGGCCGCCACGTTCCATCGAGCGCCCCAGCACATCTACGTGGCCGGCGGACAGACGACGGAAGGCGATGCCAGCGATGTGTTCGCTCGTGTCGCGCTGCGAACGCTCCTTGCCAGCACGGCTGAGGTGAATGTTTCGGATGACGCGAGAACATCCAGCGAGATGTGGACACCGTTACCAACCTGGCCCGGGCCGGCCCGCTTCGGCGCGGCGATGGTCGCGCAGTTCGACGGCTACGGTGAAAGCGTGTTTCTTCTTGGCGGGAAAGCCGTCGATGGCTCGTACCGGTCCGATGCGTATCGCTTTGATGTCACCACGGGGACGTGGCACGCCATCGCGGAGATGCCGCGTGCCGCACTCCTCGCCCCGCATGGTGCGGTGGGACAGGCGCATCTCGTCATCGCGTCGGGCAGCGATGGTCACGATGTGGATCGTTGGCGCGAAATCGGGCATGACTATCACTTCCCCCGCGAACTGCTCGTCTATCACACGATCACCGATACCTGGGTCAGCGGCGGCGAGATTCCCGTAGGCGTCGCCGGCTCAGCGATTGTCCCGTTCAACGGGCGATACATCATTCCCGGCGGCGAGGTGCGCCCCACCGTCCGCACCGGCGCGGTGCAGTCGATCGAACTGACGAAATCCAGCCGCTTCCTGACGCTCGATTACGTCGTGCTGGTGGTGTACCTGCTGCTGCTCGTGGCGATCGGGTTCGTGTGCGCCAAGCGCGGCAAGGACACGAACGACTTCTTCCTCGCGGGCAAGCGCATTCCCTGGTGGGCGGCGGGACTGTCGCTCATGGCGACGCAGGTCAGCTCGATCGGCTTCATGGCGACGCCCGCCAAAACGTTCGCCACCGACTGGCTCTACTTCGCGGGTGTGGCAACGTGGTTCCTCGTGGTGCCCATCGTCACCATGGTGTTCATCCCCTTCTTCTGCAAGCTCAACATCACCAGCGCGTATGAATATCTGGAGGTGCGCTTCAACCTGTTGGTGCGGCTGATGGCGGCGGCGCTGTTCAGCCTGCTGCAGTTGGGACGGGTGGCGATCGTCCTGTTTTTGCCGGCACTGGCGCTGTCGGAGGTGATCGGCATCGACATCATGATCTGCATCGTTGTGATGGGCGCGCTCGCCACCGCCTACACCGTCGCCGGCGGCATGGAGGCGGTGGTCTGGACCGATGTGCTGCAGGCAATCGT
>CAZEFM010000075.1:6957-18679 GCA_964511575.1 uncultured Phycisphaeraceae bacterium
TGCTGCTGGGCGGCGCGTGCATCTGCGTGGGACTGGTGATGTTCGGCATCGACGGCGGGCCGGCCCAGTTCCTCGACGTTGCGTTCACCGATAACAAGTTCCGCATGACGGACATGCGCTGGGACTACACCGCGCCGGTGCTCTGGGTCATACTTGTGGGCAACGTCGCGACGCGGCTGGCGAACCTCACTTCCGATCAGAGCATCGTCCAGCGTTACCTCAGCACCGCGGATGTGAAGGAAGCGCGGCGTGCGCTGTGGATCGATGTGTGGGTGTCGATCCCATGGGCGGTGCTCATTTTCCTGCTCGGAACGGCGTTGTACGTCTTCTACAAGACACACCCGGAGCAGATCAGCCCGGCAGCCGATGTGAACGGCATTGTGCCCATGTTCGTGGCGAACCGGGTGCCCGCGGGGTTGAGTGGCCTGATTGTCGCGGCCATCTTCGCGGCGAGCATGTCCAGCTTCGACAGCTCCGTCCACAGCGTCGCCACCGTCGCGACAACGGACTTCTATCAGCGGTTTCGCCGATCCACCTCGCAGGCGGCAAGCCTGTGGATGGCACGGGGCGTGACGGCGGTATTGGGCGTGCTGGGCACGGTCAGCGCGCTGGTGATCGCGGCGAGCGATATCAAATCGATCTGGGATCTGTTCATCGAGGTGCTGGGGCTCGGGGTTGGCATTCTCGCGGGCATCTTCATGCTCGGCGCGTTCACACGACGCGGCAACGGTCGCGGTGCGATCGCGGGCATCGTGATGAGCTGCGCGGTGCTTTACATCACGAAGTATCACACCGATATCAGCTTCTGGCTCTATCCCGCCATCGGCATCGTCAGTTGCTGGGGCATCGGCTATATCGCCAGTCTCGCGCTGCCGACAACTGCAAGGTCGGCACTGCACGTTCACACGGCTGTTCAAAAGGCGTAACACGCGGGCTTGATACAGTTACCGCTCAACCACCTTCGGCGCATGTCGATGCGGTTGGCCGGCCTTGTACTGTTCCAATCGCTTCACGTAATCGTCGCGTGACGGGTGATCGGGCCGTTGTTCATTGAGCCGTTCGATGGCCTGTTCGCTGTAGCGGATGGCGGCTTGGAAATCGCCCGCTTCGGCGTGTGCCGCGGCCAGCGTGTCGATGTAGTTCGCCCGCTGCCAGCGCGTGACTTCACACGCCTGTTGCGCCAGTTGCACGGCACGATCGCCGTCGCGCATCGCGGCATGTTGACTGGTCGCCAACAGCCATGCCGCGGCGTGGAAGGTGTGCGCGTTGACGGAAGGGTCCGCCAGGGCCGCATCGATGTCCTGCCGCGCATCGTCGTGCTGCTTCAGACCGTCGTACGCCACGGCACGTTCGATCAATGCGTTGCTTCGCAGCCGCGCATCATCGCCGTCGACCACCGCGTTGAAATCAGCAACCGCCTTGTCCAACGCGCCGCGCTTGCGGTGGACCATGCCACGAAAGAAATGAGCCATCATCACATGCGACTGGTCGCGTTCGATCACCCAATCCAGATCGGCCAGTGCTTCCTCAAGTCGATCGAGTTGGATCAGCGTGCCCGCCCGGCGAAAGTGCAACTGCGCATCGGCACGGTTGCGTTCAATCGCCGCGTTGTAATCGCGCAGCGCCGCCTCGTGGTTGCCGCGTCGGGTGTAATGCTCCGCCCGCGTCTCCCATGCGTTGGCGCGTTGCGGAAACAGCGTCACGTATTGATTCAGGTCCGCCAGTGCCGCGTCGTAACGACGCATCTGCTCCAACAACTGGGCACGCTGCAGGTAAGGGCCCTCGCGCGGCGACAGTTCGATAGCCTGCGTGTAATCCGCAAGCGCCGCCTGCGAATCGCCCATGACGGTGTGCAGCCACGCCCGTTCGGTGAGCGCGCCGGCACGCCCCGCGGCATTCGGAGCGATATCAATGGCCTGCGACCAGGCAACCAACGCTTCGCGCCATCGACTGGCTGCCTGATGCGCAAACGCCTGCCGCGACAACTCGATAAACCGCTCCTGATCGGTCGCATCCTGCCCCATCACCGGCCCGATGACCGCACTCACAACAACCGCCAACAGCGCGATCCCCCGCCAACTTCGAGTTCCGCTTGTCATGGCCAGCCCTTTCAGGTAGGCAGTTCATCAGGCGATCTGCTCGGCGAGCGCCTGCGGAAACGTCACCTCCAGCCACACGGTGTCCTCGTGCAGCTTCACCTTCGCGTCGTCGAGGTGCGCGGGCACGAGCAGGGTTTCGCCGCGTGTGAAGTCGACCGCTTCGCCGCCGTTGCCCGGATCGATCGTGCCGCGACCCGACTGCACCATCCACACCGCGGGCTGATCGTAAGGCAGCTCCTGTTCGAATCCCTCATGCATGCGCACCTTTTCAATGCGGAAGTGCTCGCACATCACCAGTCGCGACACGGCGGTGAACATGCCAGCCATGTGCATGCGTTTTTCATACTCGCGCACATCCGGCGGGCCGAAGGTGATGCACTGCATCGCCTGTTCGATGTGCAGTTCACGATCGGTGCGCCCCCAGTCGTACACGCGAAACGTCGTGTCGCTTGGCGTCTGCACTTCGGCGACAACAATGCCTCCACCCAGCGCATGACACGTGCCGCTGGGCAGGTAGTGACAATCCCCCGCCTTCACCGGCACGCGGATCAAGAGCGACTCCACCGCCTGCCGATCGTTCGATTCAATCGCCTGCCGAAACTGCTCGGGGCTGACGCCCGGCCGCACGCCTTTGTAAATCGCCGCGCCCGGCTCCGCCTCCACGATGTACCACGCTTCGCTTTTGAGATGCGCTTCGGGATGTTGAGCCGCATAGGCAGGGCTCGGATGCACCTGCACCGACAGATTCTCGCGCGCATCAAGGTATTTCACGAGCAGCGGGAAATCACCCGTGGCGGTGGGTCGCAAGCGTCCCATGAACGCTTTGCCGTAGCGGTGCATCACATCGTGCAGCGTTTGCCCGGCGAGCGGACCGTTGCGAATGATCGATCGTTCCGCGCCCCCGCCGCCACCGGATGCGGCTGTGCTGGGCAGATCGGCCACTTCCCACGATTCGCCGATATTGCCTTGCGGCAACGTGCGGCCCAACCGTTCCAGCGAACGACCTCCCCACACCTTCGTTTTGTAGATCGGTTCGAATTTCAGCGGATAAAGTGGCACATCCGGCATCTGGCGTTTCCTTCACGGCAATGGTGAGCGGCTTTGCGACGTTTCACCAGTGCGAATGCGGAACATCAACGTTCCTGTCGCGTCAATAAGTAGAGCCGATTCGCAAAGCCGCGATTCAAGCTTGCTCAGCCGAACACTGGCAGCCAGCGGCGGCGGTGTTGAATAACGGCTCCGGCACGTCAACAATATAGAGCGTGCCCCGTCCGATGCACCCCGTTCCCGGAGGCTCCATCATGATGAAACAGCTTTGGACCGCCATGGCCACGATCGGGGTGCTTCTCCTCGCCTTCTGCCTCGCCCCCCTTGCGGAGGCGGCGGAGAGCCGTCCCGCCACTCGCAGCGGCGCTCGAAGCGCGCCCGCCCAGCGAGCGGCCCGGCCCGCGCCCACCGTGTCTCGACCGGCCCAACCGGCACCGAGCGTGGCTCCCGGTCGTGCCACACGGCAACGCGGTTCCGCAACGATTCAGGCTCCGGCGCGACCCGCACAGCAGTCCGTCCCGTCCGTGCAGGCACGCCAGCAATCGCAGCAGGTGCAGCGGGCACAGCAGGCTGCCGAGCAGGCACGCCAGTCGGCGGCAGGCCGTCGCGCGGCAACGCCTGCGCCGCGCCGCCCCACCGTGGAACGATCGGCCCCCCAGCGCGCCGCATCGGTTGAACGTCCCAGCCGCCCTGCTGTGCCGCAGGCACCGCCCCGCACAGCCGTGAGCCCTGACCGCCGTGCCGCTGACACCGCCGCCACCCGTGAGCGTGCCCGGCGCGTGATCGAGCAGCGCAGCGCCACGGACCAGCCACAACGTCAGCCCGTCACCCGCAACGCCGCCCGTGAAGCACGGCAGCGTCTCGCGGAGACCGCGCCCAGCCAGCGCCCTCCGGAGGTGGCGACGCCGCAAACCGAATCGGCCGCCCCGGCGGTTCGCGTGGAACGCCGCATCGCCCCCACACCCACGGCACGCCCCGCCAATCGTGAGATCGATGTCCGCGAAGCGCGTCAACGTGCCGCCGAGCGAATCGCCACCCGGCGTGAACGCGAGGAATCGCAGACCGAGCGTGCAACCCCTGTACGGCGCGTGCCCCAACTGCAGCGTCGCGTTGACCGCAACGTGACGCCCGCCGAAGCGCGACAGGCAACACCTGCAACGCCTGCGGCTCGGCCGACGGTTGTCGACCGCGTGCCTCGGTCTGTTGCGGAACCGCAGGCGGTGCGTCAGGCGCGTCGCGGAGATCGTGCCGATGAACGGCGGGTGGACGCGCGTGAGCAGTGGGCGCGCGATCGTGGCATTCCCGTTGCCAAGCGGCCGCACCCCACGCACAAACCCGCCAAGAAGGTGGTGCACCATCATCACCACTACCATCGCTATCGCCCCAAGGCACGATCGATCATCTTCCTGTCGTTCGGCTCGCTGTACTACCCACCGCCGGTGCTCTACTACTCGTCGCATACGACGGTGTACCGCACGGAATATGTGCCCGTGCCAGCCGAGCGCGATGATGATGTGTACCACTACGAGCGCAAGAGCAGCCACGAGGACGAAACGCTCACCTCGCGCACGGTGGTCACCACGACCTACTTCCCGCCCTACTACCACCTGCCGAGCGTGTTCTACCGGCCGTACTTCTACACCCCGCCGGTTTATTACTACCGCTACGGTGTCCCGCTGCGACGGTCCTACTTCGGCTACTACCGACGAGGCGCATCCATCGGGTATCACCACCACTACTACGGCCCGGGCTACTACAGCACCAGCGGCCTGAGCCTGGGACTGCGATTGCGGTTCTGAAACGATCGACAACGCGCAAAAGAAAAGTGGCTGGAATGCCGAACATTCCAGCCACTTTGTTTTTTAGCCGTTGATTGCCGCGCGTCAGAGAGCACCGGGGGGCGCAGCTTCCGGCGCCGTGTCCGAGCCTGCCGGTTCGATCGCATCCGCATCAATGCCGCCGGGCGTATCCCTGGGGGCGGTCACATCCTCGCGGTTCGGCGTGCCGGTGTTCGCCGGGCCGATGAGGTCATTGATCCCCAGCAGTCCGCGCCAGCCGATCTCGTTCTCCACGGGGCCGATCGGCACCAGCACGATCGCGCCGTCCACCACCACCGGCTCACGCTCGGGCGTTTCAACGCGCCGCCAGGGCGGGGTGATCACCGCGCGAATGGGCAGCAATGCCGTGTCGATCGCGAAGGCGATCGGGTCGGTGAACGTGTTGATGTAGTTCACGCGATTGAACGTCACCTCACCGCTGGCAAGCGCTGTTTCAAGCTGCGCTTCCACCGTGGGCTGCTCCAGCACGTTGGAGTAGGTGATGCCCAGGCGTCGCTCCTCGTAGTAAATGGGCAGGTGCGACACCGTGCCATCCTCCGGACCGACGACGACGGTCGACCAGTGATCGCGGCGAAGCACGCCTGACGGGTCGCTGTTGGGTCGCGGCACCGCCACGCCGAACTCAGCGAGCAGAGGCGGGGCGTACGGGTCGGCGGGCAGATCCTCCTGCGCCGTCTCCCCGGCCGGCTCCTCCTGATACACGACGAACGCCGTGGACGGCGCGAACGGCGGGCGGAGCGGCATCGCCCGACTCCGCGGCTCGCGATTCTCCTGCAGGATCGGCTCATCCTCCTGCAGCACCCGGTAGTTCTGGTCCTCGCCCCGGGTGGCACACCCTCCACCGATGAGCATTGCCGAGACAGCGGTGCAGGCAAGCAACGTGGTCTTTCGCATCGAACAAACTCCTGCGGCCCTCGGGCAGGTGCGGATCCTTCCGCTGACGCCCTGAATCCTGCGTCACTATAACACCCCGGGACCGGCGGGCGAAGCCCCGGGAGCCTGTGCAGAGTTCCTAAAAAGGAACGCCGATCCCGAGGCGAGAGGGGTCGGAAGACCGGCCCCACCCCGTCCGGCGGCACAATCGCTACCACCAGAAATGAAAAGCGGCTGAAGTGATGATGCACTTGCGGCCGGGAACTGGTATATTGACGGAGCATCCGGGGGGATCCCCCAAGAGAAATACCAACCAGGAGGAATGAGATGTCGCGTGATCGTATCGTGAGGTCCCGGATACCGTCTGCAATCGCATCGCTGGCGGTGGGTGTCGGGGCGTTCATCGCCGCCGCAGCGCCGGTTCAGGCAAACAGCATCCTTCAGGATTTCAACCTGATCGTGCTGGGCGACCTGATCGACGTGACCGAAGTGGAGGGACGCGCCTACGTCGGCGGCGACCTCCTGGCGAGAAGCAGCAACTACGGCTTCAAACTCATGCAGGCGGATTACGACCACAATCCCGCCACGCTTGTGGTTGGTGGCAGCATCCATCCGACCACCAAGAACAAAGAACATTACAAGGTGCACGGCGATTTTTACTACAACGGCACCAC
Organism: uncultured Phycisphaeraceae bacterium; assembly: GCA_964511575.1. Taxonomy (GTDB): domain Bacteria; phylum Planctomycetota; class Phycisphaerae; order Phycisphaerales; family Phycisphaeraceae; genus CALKHT01. Next base: position 13,489 of record CAZEFM010000075.1, read on the forward strand.
GCTCAATCAGAACAACGAAGATGTGATCGGTTACCACAGCTTCGGTGGCTCGCAGCAACCCAATACATATTCGCTCAATGCTGTGCGCGACACCGTCACGCAATATTCCAGCTATCTCCAGGGGCTGAGCGACACGCACGTGGCCTCCATCCCGACCATCGGGCCGGGGCCGGCCAAGCTGGACGCCACCGGCGCCACCGGCATCGTCGTCTTCTCCGTTGATGGCAACGCCCTCCTGAACAACAGCTACGTCCAACAGATCGAACTGCTGGTCGGTGCGGACGTGGAACACATCGTCATCAACGTGTCGGGCACCGATATCAAGTTCCACTATGGCAACTTCGTTGGCGCCATCCAGAATTCCGACATTCTGTCGCTCGTGACCTGGAACTTCTTCGAGGCTGAGAACCTCTACTTCGACCGCACGGTGTATGGCGCGATCCTGGCGCCGTACGCCACGCTGGAAACGAATCAGACGATGGTCGGTTCCATGGTGGTGGAGAATCTGAACTCGCAGAGCGAGGTTCACCTTCCGATCACGCCGCCGCTGGATATTCCGCCGACGGATACGCCGGTGGTGCCGCTGCCTGCCGCCGCATGGGGCGGGCTGGCGCTGCTGGGCATGGCGGGTGGCCGTCAGGTGATGCGGCGACGCGGTTGAGCGTGTGCCCTCCCCACCTTGTGGGGAGGCTTCATGCGCCGATGTGGTTCAGAAGTTGGGGTCGAGTTCGACTTCGGGGGCGGGTTCGGCGAGTTCGACCACATCGCCTTCCAGCCACGCAATCATTTGGGCGGTGAAGTTTTTGGGGTCGCGGCGCTTCTGCTCGATGACCGCCTGGGCGAACTGCTGTTTGTCCAGGTTGCGCGATGTCAGAAGCTTGGTGAACTGTTCCTCGCTGATGCCCCGCCGCAGGTGCGCCACCGGCACGGCGGTCACGTTGCGCCCCTCGCGCTTCACGATGGCGATGTGCAGCCCCTGATCCCCCGCCGGCCAGCGACGGCCCGTCACCAACCGCTCCGTGTTGAAACCCTCGATCGTCAGGCGGATGTCGCTGTGACGGCGTTCCACGCTGCGGACCCGCTCGCGCTCTTCGACCGACCAGTCGATCAACGCCATCCCCTGCCCCACCGCTCGGCCGAAATCCGGTCCACCCCGACCGGGTCCGCGACCGCGACGGCCGTTTCGCCCGGCATCCAACCCCCGCATGCCCCGGCTCATCAGTTCCTGCCGTAACCGGGCGCGTTCCGCATCCAGATCGGTGGGCGGGATCAACCGCACATCGCTCAGCCGGACCGCTCCGGAGGGCAGAATCGCATCCACCTCGCCCGAGTCGATGTAGCCATACGCGCCCGGTGCGAAGTCGGGCAGCACGCGGGTGGCGGCATCCACCTCGTCGCGCGGCTTGCTGATGGTGCGTTTCTGCATCCCCCCGGCATCGGCGATCTCGAACTCGCGGGCGCTTTGCCGCTCGTAGTCGCGCGGCGCCATACCGCTGCTGTTGAGATTCGCCGGGTTGTACGTGCGGAAGAGCACGAACTCGCCGTCATACTCGAAATAATACTGGGCGATCTCACGCCAGTGCATCTGCCACAGCCGCTGGACCTGCTCAGCCGACATCGACTCGGCAACCTGGCCCCGTGCCTCCCCGACCGTCCCGACGGCACACAGCGCAAGCAGCAGCGTCAGTGATCCCACCGCAGTCCAACAGCGTCCCGGCATGTCATGCATCCATCGTTTCATCGGCGACCCCCATAGGTTTCGGCCCGGCGTTCCATCGGCGTTAACGTCCCGACGCCGTGCTTCATTGCATCATGCCGCATGGCGGGCCAACCGATGATGGGTCGGGTGGCCCCCACGATTGCTCGCCGGTTTGACGTTCGCGATCGGGCGGCGGATAATCGAGAGAGCCTTGTCGAGGTACCGGCGTCCCGTGGCGGGGACGCCAGGCGTGGGTCGACAGGGTGCGAACTTCTTGCCCACGTCTGCCAACCCCCCAATTGCCAACTGAGTAACGACGCAAGGAGTCGCGTTCAATGGCCGAGCAGGAACAGGATCAGGCGATCGATACGTCCGAGGTTACCCCCGAGAGGCCCAAGCAGACGGTCACCATCGAGGATCTGGGCCCCGCACGCAAGAAGCTGACAATCGAGCTGCCCGCCGAGCGCATCGCCGAGGCGCTGGAGATGTCGTTCAGCAAGCTTCGCAGCGACGCCGCCGTCCCGGGCTTCCGTCGCGGTCGCGTGCCGCAACGGCTGCTGGAAAAACGCTTCGGGCAGAGCCTGCGCGACGACCTGCGCGGCCAGCTCATCAGCGAATCCTACCACCAGGCCCTGGAGGACCATGAGCTGCGCGTCCTCGGTGAGCCGGACGTCAAGAACATCGATGAAATCAAGCTGCCGGACGACGGCCCGATGACCTTTGAGGTCGAGGTGGAAGTCGCGCCCGAGGTGCAGCTCCCGTCGCTCGAGGGCGTGCCGGTCCAGAAGAAGCCCGTCACCGTCAGCGACGAGGATGTGGACAAGGAGTTGAAGCTGTACCAGGACCGGTTCGGCACGATGATCGCAGCGCCCGATGGCGTGGTCGCGGCCGACGATTACGTCTCCGCCGAGGTGAAGGTCAACACCGCCGACGGCACCGAAATCCTTCACCAGGAACAGGCGAACATCTACGTGACCGGCGAGGAACGCGAGTTCAAGGGTCACGTGGTGGGCATCATCGTCGACGACCTGGGCAAGCAGATGGCGGGCAAGAAGGTTGGCGATGAGGTGACGCTGACGCTCGTCGGCCCCGCCAGCCACGAAAATGAGCAGATCCGCGACAAGCCGATCACCATCCAGATCACGGTCAAGGAGATCCAGCGCGTCGAGCCGGCACCGGTGCAGACGCTTGTGACGCAGTTCGGCGAGGAGTCGGAGGATTCGCTCAAGTCGCGCATCCGCGAAAATCTGCAGGAGCGGGCCGAACGCGAGCAGCAGTCCCGGCTGCACGAGCAGATTCGCGATTACCTGCTGGAGAAGACGGATCTGGACCTGCCCCCGGGCATCACCGGCCGGCAGGCGGAGCGACTGCTGTACCGCGAGACGATGGAACTGGCGTACCGCGGCGTGCCATCCGAGGAGATCGCCCAGCAGGTCGCCGAGATGCGGTCGCGATCGGAAGAGGAAGCCCGCAAGCAGCTCAAGGCGTTTTTCGTGCTCGAAGCCGCAGCGGAGCAGTTGAACGTCGAAGTGGCGGAGAACGAGCTGAACGGCCGCATCGCGATGATGGCGATGCAGCAGGGCCGCCGTCCCGAGAAGCTGCGTCAGGACATGCACCGCAACGGCGAGCTGGAGTACCTCTACATCCAGATGCGCGAGCAGAAGACGCTTGATGCAATCCTCGCCAAGGCGAACGTCACCGAGGTGGCTGCGGATGCCGACACCGGCGAAGCCGCCGCCCCCAAAAAGACGACCCGGAAAAAGAGCAAGAAAGACTGACCCATTCGGGCAGAGGGACCTGACCGGTTCCTCTGCCTTTTTTCTTTCAGGGGCTCCGTCATGCCTATTCTCGTGCTCGCCCAGACGCGCAGCCACCCCATCGGCGAGGTGATGATCTGGCTGGGCGTTCTCCTCGTTGCGGCGGTGCTGATCGGGGTGATCGGCTACATGCTCCGCAAGCGGCTGCTCGGGGGCGATGACGGTGAGGAGACGATTCAGCCCTTCACTCTGGCGGACCTGCGTCGCCTGCACCGCGAGGGCCAGCTCAGCGATGAGGAATACGAGCGCGCCAAGGCGGCGATGATCGCCCAGACCCGCTCGGCATTCGGCGATCAGGCGTCTGACGAAAACGACGACAGCGTATCGTGAGCAAGGTTGCGATGTCGGTTGCAACGCCGCACGTTTGGCCGATGTTCACAGCGCGCATCGCCGCCGCATTCCGATAACGCAAAACACGTCTCAACGTCCGAAAAACGCTATACATTCCGCAGAAAATTGCGACGCGCCGAACCACAAACGCCATCGGGGATGGTATGATACTGCCGTGGGCGAACACCAGATTTGAACGTCACCGTTCGAGGCCGCGCCGCGCGGTTGAGGGTCAAGCTCGCTCAATGGATGGACGATGAGGCACTAGCGACGGCGCAGGCTTCATCCCCCCGGATAATCAGCCCGTAATCAGGCGCAACACCCAGCGCAACAGAGACGTACTTATGGCAAATGAACGCACCGGCGGCAAGGGCGGAAGATCAGGCGGTTCGGGACGCTCGGACGGCGGCGATGGCGGCTTCAAGGGCCGACGCGTCACCACCTGCTCCTTCTGCGGCAAGTCCTCGCGGGAAGTCGGCCCCATGGTCGAAGGCCCCAGCGATGTCTACATCTGCGCCAATTGCACCGACCTGTGCCAGAACATCTTCAAACAGGAACGGCGACGCGTCCATTCCGGTCGCCCCACCTTCACCACCATCCCCGCGCCCCGGCAGATCAAGGAGTTCCTCGATCAGTACGTCATCGGGCAGGACATGGCCAAGCGAGCTCTGTCCGTCGCGGTCCACAACCATTACAAGCGGCTGAGTTCCAAGGAAAAAGACGCCAACGTCGAACTGGACAAATCCAACGTCCTCATGATCGGGCCCACCGGCTCGGGCAAGACGCTCCTGGCGCGAACCCTCGCCCGCACACTCAACGTCCCCTTCGCCATCGCCGATGCCACCACCCTCACCGAGGCGGGCTACGTCGGCGAGGACGTCGAGAACCTGCTGCTCAAGCTGCTGCAGGCGGCCGACTACGACATCGATGCGGCTCAGCGCGGCATCATCTACATCGACGAGATCGACAAGATCGGCAAGACCAGCCAGAACGTGTCCATCACGCGCGACGTATCGGGTGAAGGCGTCCAGCAGGCCCTCTTGAAGATGCTCGAAGGCACCGTCGCCAACGTGCCCCCCCAGGGCGGCAGGAAGCACCCCGAACAGCAATACATCCAGATCGACACGTCCCACATCCTGTTCATCTGTGGCGGCACGTTCGTCGGGCTGGAGGACATCATCAAGCGCCGCATCGGCCAGAACGCCATCGGCTTTGCCTCGGAAATGCCTGAGCACGACACCAACGAGGAAGATCGCGCGCAGCTGCTGGCCCAGGCCTCGGCGGAGGATCTCATCGAGTTCGGCCTGATCCCCGAATTGCTCGGCCGCCTGCCCATCCTGACCTC
>CAZEFM010000076.1:0-18535 GCA_964511575.1 uncultured Phycisphaeraceae bacterium
ATACGTGACATGTCCTGCTCCCTTTATCTGCAGGTTGCGAAATAACCCTGTGCGCATGTGATATGCGCACGACACGAGCGAATCTGTGTCCCCAGCAATCAACCCCGAAGATGTTCGGCCGTCAAAGCAATTGAATCATTCCGCCTCGTCCAGACGTCGGCGAAGCTCTGGTGACAACCCGGTCACCGGCGATTCATCACTGTCCCGTTCCACACGCAGTTCGTCGAAGTGCGACATGGCCTCGTTGCAGGCGCTGCGAATGTGATGCGCCATGGCCTGCGCAGCGCCCTGGGCGTCGCGTGCCCGAAGCGCATCGAGAATCTGCTGGTGATGGTCGATGGCCTGGCTCGGCAAACGCAGCGACTCCTTGCCGCGACGCATGCGAAACGCATCGCCCACCACATGGGCCTCACGCACCATCCTGAGCACCCGGCGATTGTTGGCCGCCTCCAGCACCAACACGTGGAAACTCTTGTCAATCGTGAGAAACTCATGCAGCGTGTCATGGTCGAGCGTGGCCTGGCCGCGCTCCCGCGTTCGATCGAGCACCTGGCGCATGGCTTCAAGCAATACCCCGAGCTGCGCCAGTTGCCGCGTGGTGATCTGCTCCGCCGCCCAGCCGGCCGCACTCCCTTCGAGCGCTTCACGAGCCTGGTACAACTCGCGCAGATCCCCTCGGTCGATCTGCTTGACCATCGTGCCGTAGCGTGGCACGTGCTCGAGCAGCCCTTCGTGCGACAATCGCCGAATCGCCTCGCGAACCGGCGTGCGGCTGACCCCCAGGGCCTTGGCGAGCGCCACCTCCGAGATGATCGTCCCATCGGACAACTCGCCACGCAGAATCTGCGTGTGAATCGCCTCGTAAGCCTTAACTGCCAGCGTGCTGTGACTCATCGACAACCGTCCCTTTCGAATACCCAATGTATACAGGCGGGATACGCGATGCAAGAGGAACTGGCCCATCCCGCCGAAATTTGTTCGAAGCGCCCGGTTTTCTCCGGACCATCGCCACGCCTAAACCCCATGCACAACGCGCTTTACAGCTCGCAAAGCACAATCGCCGCCGCAAGAACCAAAGCCTTCAAATTTCGCGTGGGCCGCGCGATTTGGTCGGACGATGTACCTTCGGGCCGGGTCGCAGCCGTCCGTGTATGCGGAGCGGTCAATCCGTTGTCGCGATGCCGGTACAATCCGGTCTCCCTGTTTCACTGGAAGGTTGGCGATGTCTCATCGTATTTGTTTAGCGGTACTTGTGTTGATCACCGGGGCGGGCTTGCCTGCTGTGCTCGCGGACAACATCGTTCCCCTGGAAGCCTCGAGCGAGCCGGTCCATGTGCGCGTGCTCTTTGAGGAGCAGCCGCACCGGCAGGCCGTCGTCGCCTGGACCACCACCCGCAAGGGCGGTAAGCATCGCCTGCACATCGACACGCAACCGCGCGACGGCAAGGTCGACGCCTACGCCCGCACCATCGCCAGCAGCCACGATGCGCCCTTCACCCTCGGCGATGATGAACGCGGCATGGCGGCGTGGAGCCACAACGTCTTCCTGGACAACCTGAAGCCCGGCACCACGTACTACCTCGTCGTTGAATCGGATGGCGAGGTGTCGCCCGAGTATCACTTCATCACCGCACGCGAGGATGACCAGCCGATACGCTTACTCTTCGGCGGGGACTCGCGCACGCCACGGCCCAACCCCGCCGACCCCAACAACGATCGTCGCCGCATCATGGCGCGCATGGGTGCGCTGCTCGAACAATACCCCGACATCGTCGCTTTCGCGCACGGCGGGGACTACACCAATCGCGCGGTGTGGTCGCAGCTTTATCACTGGCTCAACGACTACACGCAGATGACCACCACGAAGGACAACCGCCTGCTGCCCATCATCCCGACGCGCGGCAACCATGATCTGGATGTCGGCTTCGAGGAACTCTTCTGGTGGCCCAACCGTCCCAACGACTATTACTACACCACACACCTCAGCGGCAACATCGCGCTCATCACGCTCAACACCGAGATCAGTCGGCGCGGCGATCAACGCACCTGGCTCAGGCAACAACTCGAAAGCCTTCGCCCGGAAAATCGCTGGCTCGTGGTGCAGTATCACCGTCCCGCGTGGCCGAGCGTTCGAGCGTTTTCGAGCGGCGAAGGACAGCGACGCGCGTGGGTGCCGCTTTTCGAGGAATGGCACGTTGATCTTGTCTGCGAGTCGCACGATCACGCAATGAAGCGCACCGTGCCGATCCGCAACGACGCCATCGACATGGAAAAGGGCATCATCTACATCGGCGATGGCGGGCTGGGCGTTCCGCAGCGCACGCCCGACCCGGACAGGTGGTACCTCAAGGAGCCGGGCCTGACGAGGGTGACGCATCACGTGCACCTGTTCACCTTCACCGATGAACAAATGCATGTGCAGGCGTTCAATATCGAAGGTGAAACCGTCGACGACTTCACGCTCACACAGGACAAACGTGACCACCTGCTTGCGCCCGCCGGCGTGCAATGATGTTGCCGCCGATTTGCCACGTTGACCACCCATGACGATGACCACCGCTTCAACGATGCCTTCATCTGACGATGTGTCGTACCGCGGCACGGTTGACGCCTCCGCAACGGTCGCTGCGAGCACATCGGTCGGCATCGCATCAGCCGCGGCGGCGCGTTGTGCATGGCTGTTGCGGCTTGCGGTGTTCAGCCACTGTGCCGCCATCTTCGCCAAGGTGTGGGCGACGGAGCAGACGCACTTCGGCAATCTGCTTTTCCTCGAATGGGCGCTGCCTTACGAACAGGCGGTGCTCATCGAGAAGATCACCGCATCGCTTTACTTCGTCGCGGGGGTGATCACGCTGATCCGTCCCGTGTGGCCGGTGCTGTCATTCATCGCAGCGTATGCCTTCATCGAAGCGTGGGCGGGTTACATCATGGGTGGTTCGCGGTTCAGCAGTTGGTCGCTTGCCACCCATGCGCTGCGCTATGCCGCACCGCTTGCGCTGCTCATGCTCACGGTTGCGCCCGCTGCCGCCCGGATCAATGCGGTGCGACACCTCGGCACGGCAATCATCCTCCGCATCGGCGTCGCCACCGTGTTCGCCTGGCACGGGCTGCAAGCGTTTTACAGCGATCCGCACTTCATCGACCTCATCCTCGGCAGCGCCAACAACCTCATCGCCGTGGAGCTGACCGAAACGTTCGCCAGCCGGATGCTGGTGGTCATCGGCATCGTCGACCTGATCGTCGCGTTCATCATCCTGTGCCGTCCCGTTCGGCCGATCCTTCTGTGGGCGGCCGCGTGGGGGGCGCTCACCGCGGTGTCGCGCATCACCACGCTGGGTCTGGGCGCCTACACCGAGATCTTCCTGCGCACCGCGCACGCCCTCGCCCCGCTCGCCCTGCTCTACCTCACCACCCGCCGCCCACGCCCCACCGCCACGTAGCGCCCGTTTTGGCGTGGCGCTTCAGCAAACCCGTCCCCCCCCAACGCAAAACACACCCACCTCCTTGCCCACCCTTGCACCCATTTCCCACCACCGCTACTCTCAACGAATCGACTGACACCGGGTCATTCAGACAGGAGCTCGCCATGCCATACTCGACGCGATTCGCCGCCATCGCTCTCGCTATCGCCGTATCCACGCTCTTGGCTTGCGGCGGTGGTGACGATGCCTCCTCCGGTTCCTCATCCAGCACGTCCGCCCCCGCCCCCACCAAGCCCGTCAGCGATGTCGATCAGCTTACCGGCACGTGGTTCCGCAAGGGCGACTACACCAAGGACATGCTCGTCGGCGTCGAGTTCGCGCCCGATGGCAAAACCATCTCCTTCCTCGTCGCCACCGGCGTCACCGTGCACGAAGCCACGCTGCAGTACGCCTTCCTCGATAACGGCCGCATCCGCGTCACCCACCCCCAGTTCCCCACCGAGTCGCAGGTCGCCGTCCTCAAGGTCGCCGGCAACACGCTCAGCCTCGAACCGGAAACCCACAGCGACGCGATCGGCATGATCGCCGCGACGTTCGATCGTCTCACCGGCAAGTCGATCCCCGACCGCCTCAAGGAACGCGTCACCGAGATCCAGGAAGAGCGCGAAGCGATGCGCAAGCGGATCGCCACGTATCTCGAGCAGCCGCATCTGGTGCTTGTACCCGCCAACAGCAACGATGCCCGCATCGCCATCGAACGCACCAACAACGGCCACATCGCCTATCAGCGCGTCGGCCAGTTTGTCATCGAACGGCAGGCGCGCCTCGGCCTGACCACCGCAGGCAACGGCGCACCAACCGCGATACTGCAACTCGGCACGGTCACCGGCCCGCCCGGAGCGCCCGGCAACGTGCCCAGCGAAAACATCCAGTTCGACGTTGAGCAACCCACCCCCAACACGGTCGTGCTCAGCTCGAGCAACGCCTCGGCCGGCCTGCGTGACGACGCCGCCATGTTCGCCGCCATCAAGCGCGACTACGACGCCATCGTCCAGGCGCGACGTGAAAAGATCGATCGATTCCACGAGCAGATCGGCCACTTCGTCCTGCTCGAAGCGCCGCCCATCAACGCCAACGCCTACGCCGAACGCGTCGGCCTTCTTCGCGTCGACGGCACCGACAACTACCGCGTCGCCATCACCAACGCCTACTCGGTGCTCATGCCCGCCAACTTCAACGCCATCGCCAACGTGCACACCCCCAACGACGCCCCGCAATTGCAAACGCCCACCCACGTCATCGTTCCCGACACCGAGCCGGGCACGTTCATCGTCTCCACCCGCTCCGGTGGCCGACGCTTCACCACCATCGAGCGTCTCACCAAGGCGGAGTACGATGCCCGCCTCGCCCAACACACCGACCTCGTTAAGCAGATGCAGACCAAGCCGCTCCAACTCGTCGGCACGTTCCTCCAATCCGAACGCGGCTACGTTCGACCTCTGCGGTTCGAGCTCACCAGCGCCGATGGCAAAACCCTCGCCGGCAAGTACCACTCCGATGCCGCGCTCATCAGCGCGGAAGTCAACGGCGACATCCAGGAAGCCGCCCTCGGCCTCGTCTTCCGCGTTAACACGCCCAAGATTTCCTCCCTCAATGTCCCCGGCGGCAAGTTCGATGAGGACGGCACGTTCACGCTCCACCTGCAACTGCAGGACGGCGTGCCCGTCGTCACCGGACGCGTCAGCCCCGGCGACCGCAAAAACGTGATCAACCTCACCCCGCCCTCCTCCCACGCCATCGCCGAACTGCGACAGATGTTCGCCGACCATCTCAAGGCCGGCGGCAAGTTCGCCTGGGACCGCACCGGCGGCACCGGCACGAACGATGAAGTCCACGGCATCACCCTCGCCCCCGACGCCGACAACACCGTCAAGGGAACCGTCACGTTCCGACGCGGCCAGACCGCTCCCGTCGCGGGACAACTCTCCGAAGACAACAGCCTGCTCATCCTCGATCTCGTCGTCGGTCCTAACCCCGAAGCCACCTCGCAGATTGCCGTCGGCCCCATGCGCCTCTACATCATCCCCTTCAACAACACCATCCAACTCAGCGGCCACTCCCAGTGGCAGAACCAGACCCGCACCCGCTACATCAGCTCGCCCCCGCGGCACCCTGACCCCCTGGGGCACGCCCCTTTGGGCGTTATGGGTTCAGCTAACCAGGGCCCACCCCAAACGCCCCCGGTTCGGCGGGGGGTCGCCCCCCGCGACCCCGCGCCGATTCCCTCCATCACCCCTTCACACGAAACGATTCGATCACCCCCGCGATCCGCGCCTGCGCCACCGCAGAGTCATAAGCCTCCGCATCTGACAACTCCTGCCCCAGCCGACCCAGCGCGCGATGCAACGGCTGGCCTTCCACTTCCTCAGCAAGCACCACCGGCTCGCCCGAAGTGTAGTAACGCGACCACACCGTGCGCACATCCTCCCAGTACCGGCCGTGCTCCTCCCACCACTGCCGTGCCAACGCGCCTTCCTCCGCATCACAACGCGCGTACACGTTCAACCCCGTCTCACGCGCCAACACCTGCGACGTTGTGCCCGATACATCGAGCACCAGTTTGTAGTTGTCCTGCTCATGCACCCAGCCGGTCGGCATCAGCGTGTGACGGTTCCGCGCCACCAGCACGTCGTAATCATCACGCTCCGTGTACTCCCGACGCGGCAGCGGCCGGTTCGTCCACTGCGACTCCCAGCACACCAGCCCGTGTTCATGCCGCCAGCGACCGATCGATTCGTACCGCGGGCTGTCATCCACCTGGTACACCTTCTGCGTCCACGTCCCCGCCACTTCCGCTTTCGAAAGCTCGCGCGGCGTCCAGCGGTTGTGACCCTGATACTCCAGCAGCGTCGCGTTCTCATACACCCACTCCTGCCGCCAATGCTTCACCACGCGCTCGCCCAGCACCAACAGATGCTGCAACACGATGCGGCGGGGCGAATCTTCCACCACCTCCACCCATTCCACCGCGTTCGAACGGTGCGGCTTGTGCAGTTCATATCCCGGCGCAATCGCGACCGTCTCATCAAACTGAAACCGCACGTGGAAGCACCCCGCCATCGCGAGGATCGCCTGCCGATCCTTTTCGAACGTCGATGCCGTTTCCGTCACCTGTGCCGAAGTCGTCGAACCCCACAACGTCAACATCAGCGCCGCCAGTACCAATCCCAATTGCAATCGCATCGTTCCTTGTCCTTTCTCGATTCAGTGAAGATCCCAATTCACATCGTCCGCGATGTTCGACCACAGGCGCATGTCATCCAGTTCCTGCGGCGACATCGCCTGAACGTGACCATCAAAAAAACCTGTTGTGGTGAGGTTGAGTTGTCGGCCGCGCGGTACGCCGATGATCGAGCCCGACGTCACCTCGATCCCGCCATCCCGGGCGCGCCAGTGTTCGCCCACGGCATGCGGCGCGGTCGCCCAGTGATAGCCGGTCTGTTCAGCCGTGGACAACATGCCGTGAAGCTGTGACTCAGCGAAAACGATCAACTGTGACGGCCGACGCACCTCGATGCTGTTGAACACGATGCCCCCACCGACGCGCGGATGCGCCGTCACGCCATCGTGGTCAAACCCGCGATACACCGGCCCGTCGTAACCGCCCACATACACCGCGTTGAGGCCGAACGCCGGCATCACGCTCAGCTCATACGCCCACAGGAACATCGCATCCTCCGATGCGTTACGCGGCAGACGCGGCATCTCGATGTGGTGATACAGCAGCGACCAGATGTTCGGCAGGTAGGGCGACAACCGCCACGGGTAACGGTTCGCCACCGGCGCGCCGTAGGTCTGCCCGTTGACCTGCACGACCTGCGGCTCGCCCTTCACCGATGCCGGCGCGTAGCCATACAGCACCGCGCCGTTGTGATCGAACTGATACAGGTCGTAACCGGTCAGCAGTTGTCGACTGTGGCTCATGGTCTGCGACAGTTGCGCCGTCTGACGCGCCTGTCGCAGGGCCGGAAGCAGCAACGCCATCAACAGCGCCACCACCGCCATGACAACCAGCAACTCGATCAATGTGAATCCGCGGGTGATGCGCATGGCTCATCCCTTTCACACGGGGTAGCTGCAAGCGATCTCAAATCACCGGCTCAGCGCCATCGGCGACGCAGCGCCAGTGCACCGCCTCCCGCCAGCACCATCAGCAGCGCCGCCGGCTCAGGCACCGTCGTGATCGGCAGCGCCGATTCACTCACCAACGTGTCCACCTGCAGCGCGCGGAAGCTGCTGTGTACGCGAACGTCCGCCACAACCTGGAAATCACCCGTGTAGCCGGGCAGGAAGAACTCCCAGATGCGTTCTTCCTGCTCCACATCGCCCTGTGACGTGTTGACGATGCCGGTGAAGAGCACCGCCGACTGCAGCGCATCCGCCGCCGCGCCACCCAGCAGCGCGTTGCCTCGCAGATCGGTCAGCAACAGGCTCAGGGGGTCCACCCCCACGCCTTCGTTCAGCGTGCTGACGGTCTGCACGATCACGTGCGTGCCCCAGCCGGGCGTGGCTCCGTCGCCATACGCGCCGCCGTGGTTGTGAATCGTCGCCGCGACGCCGTAGTCCGCCGAGAACGAGTAGAAGTTGCCGCTGCCCAGCGCCATGCCCGGCGAGACCACGCTCAGCGTCGGCGCCTCGGTCAGCCCCGGTGATGCCACCCACGCGACGTCCGGCGTGTTCACCGCCTGACCAATCACATCCCAATGCTGATGCGTGCTCCCCGCAGCCCCCACCGTCCAATGCCCCGGCGTGACAAACCGCTGGGCATCCCCCGCCAACGCCGGCCCCGCCCAACTCAACACACCCGCCAACCCAAGCAACATCGCTCGATGCATGGCCTGCTCCTTTCTCGTGCAGCCAAAACCCATGTCACTGCCACGAACCCCCAACGGGTTCGTGCGCCTGTTCCACAAGCCATGCGGGCCGGGGGCCGTCTTGCGACGACCCCACGCAGAGATGACAATGCCTCCGCGATGGCCCTCACGGCTGTCGTACACACGGGCGGTCAGGACCCTCTGCCAGGAAGACTGACCGCCCTTTTTGCGCCCTCAGCTTAGTTGCAACTGAGTCGCAACATCAAAATACAACTGCCGCACCACGCTGTCAATCACCCCAGCAAAATTGCACACGACCATTCCCACGACCTCGATGAGTCGCCGATCGCCGGCGATTGAAATCAATAAGTATTCGGATAAAATACGGTATCAAAACAGCTTCGCACGCAGCATTGCTGCGCACAACGCCGCCGGTGCCAAAACCCGCGCCAAAACCTGTCCCGATGTCACCTTTGTCACCCCCCTGCCGTTGAAAGGAACCGCCACAACTCACGTTTGAAACGTTCGTTGTGATGAAATATCGCGGATCAGAAAAATCGGGGTGACATGCCACCGTGCGCACAAAGCCGCTCGACGACAGCGGCGGACGATACGCCCATTCGAGGCCACCGATCCGCAAGCGTCCCATCGGCGGGTGGCTCGGCAACGAACCGCTGCGTGAGGTAGAATCTCCCCGCTATGCCAACCGCGATCATTTCCGACATCCACGCCAACGTCGATGCCCTGCAGGTCGTCATGGACGACATCGCTGCGCGCGGGATCGACCGCATCGTGTGTCTGGGCGACATCATCGGCTACGGGCCCAACCCGTGCGAGTGCCTGGACATGGTGATCGACCGGTGCGAATGGTCGCTCATGGGCAACCACGACTTCGCGGTGCTCTACGAACCCACCAGCTTCAACACCAGTGCCGAGCAGGCGGCGTTCTGGACACGCCGACAGCTCGAGCTCGAACCCGATGCCGCCAAACGCAGGCGACGCTGGGAATTTCTGGGCAACCTCAAGATTCGCGAACGGCACAACGGCTCGCTGTGGGTGCACGCCTCGCCCCGGCGGCCGATCAACGAGTACATCTTCCCCGATGATGTGATCACCGCGCCAGCGAAAATGCAGCAGATTTTCGACCGGATCGAACACCGCTGCTTCGTCGGCCACACCCACGTGACCGGGGTGTTCACCGACGAGCCGGACTTCTACCCGCCGGGCGATCTGGGTGAGAAGGGCTACAAGTTCCGCGAGGGTGAGAAGTGCATCATCAACCCGGGATCGGTCGGTCAGCCACGCGACCGCGACCAGCGGGCGAGCTACGCGGTGCTCCACGAGGACCGCGTCGAGTTCGTTCGGCTGGAATATGACATCTACGCGGTGATCGACAAGGTGACGAAGATCCCCGAATTGAGCGACTTCCTGGGCCTGCGCCTGCTCGAAGGTCGCTGATTCGAAGCACGAAGCCGGGGGTGTCATTTCCCCGAACGCCTCACCCCGACTGCGGAACCAGCGGCCCATTTCCCACCGCCGCGAAGGATTCGGCCGTCTGATCCGGTCGACAGTCGACGGTATGCACATCCGCCAACGTGAGGGTGGACAGGTGATTGACCAGCCTGCGATTGAGTCGTCCCCAGAAGGACGCCGTCGGGCAATCGCGTGCGGCAGGAGCGGTGGGATCGAGCCCGAGCAACGGGCGAAGCTGCCACGGTCGCCCCTCAACGGCTTCGATGACATCGAGCAGCGAGATCTCCGCCGCCGGTCGCGTGAGCCGGAAACCGCCCTGGTAGCCGCGCTTACCTTCGATGAGGCCGGCGGTGGAAAGCTGGTGCAGGAGCTTGGCGAGGAACGCGGAGGGCAGCCCCGTCCGCCGCGCCACCTCACGCGTGAGCACCCACTGCCCATCGTCGCGTAGGCAGCGCAATGCAGTCACGGCACTTCCGGATGTATGGGAGAGTCCAACCACGCTAATGATCCCTGCACGGCCCCAGCGGTCGAATATGCGACAATCAAATCTTTTTATCCCCACAACGCGAAAGTGTCAACAGGGCGATCGAGGAGCGTAGGGCGCCGGGTGGGGAGCGAGAGGCGTGAGGCGAGGAGCGGAAGACAAGCCGAAGCAAAAGCCAGCAGCGCGGTCTCACTGTTCTGCCCCTGCCTCTCGCCTCACGCCCTACGGTCCACGCTCTTCCGCTCCCCGCCTTACGCTCCACGCTCCTAGCCTTCAGGAACGCCCTGAGCCATTCGTCGGGGCGATTCTGACATCGCTCATCAGGTCGGGTGAATTGCCCGGCAAATCATTGCGTCTGACGATTGGAGGCCGGTACAACGCATCTCATGGCGCAGGTTTTCTTTCCCAGCGCGAACACGATCTCCCGGGTGTCGCTGATGGCGCTGCCCATCGTGGTGCTGGTGACGATCGGGGCGGTGCGGGAGTTTGTCGGGTCGCAGTTCGTCACACAGGTGAACTATGCGATCGATCAGCCGGTGGAATTCAGTCACGAGCATCACGTGACGGGGCTGGGAATTGATTGCCGGTACTGCCACACGAGTGTGGAGGAATCGCCCTTCGCGGGCATTCCGCCAACCGAGACGTGCATGACATGTCACTCGCAGATCTGGACGGAGGCGCCGATGCTCGAACCGGTGCGCAGCAGTTGGCGAACGGGCGAACCGATGCGCTGGAACCGCGTGCACGATGTGCCCGATTTCGCGTTTTTCGATCACAGCATCCACGTGGCCAAAGGGATTGGCTGCGTGTCGTGTCACGGGCAGGTGGACCAGATGCCGTTGACCTGGAAGTCGCAGACGCTGTTCATGCAGTGGTGCCTGGACTGCCATCGCAATCCGTATCCGCATGTGAGGCCACGTGACGCGGTATTTGACATGAACTGGACGCCTGATGCGGATCCGGCGACGCAGGCGGCGATTGAGGCAGCGCACGAATCGGTGCGCGTGCAGGGTTTGACCAATTGTTCGGCGTGCCACCGATGAGCCGTACACCACCTGACAATGCGGCCATCGATCTGGCGGCGATCCGCGCTCAACTGGCGGGCAAGCGCGGCAAGCAGTACTGGCGCAGCCTGGATGAACTGGCGCGCACGCCAGAGTTCCAGCACTTCGTGGACAACGAGTTCCCCGCCGGGCCGCAGTGGCACGACGATGTGAGTCGACGACGGTTTCTGCAGTTGATGGGCGCATCGCTGGCGCTGGCGGGGTTGCACGGCTGCGGGGAGAGGCCAGCGGAACCCATCGTGCCTTACGTGCGTCAACCCGAAGCGGTGACGCCGGGCATCCCGCTCTACTTCGCCACCGCGCACACGCTGGGCGGTTTCGCGCGGGGATTGCTCGTCGAGAGCCACACGGGTCGCCCCACGAAGGTGGAAGGCAACCCGCTGCACCCGGCGAGCCCCGGCCCCGCCGATGCGCAGTCGAAACGGTATCCCTACGCTCCGGCTGACATCTTCGCGCAGGCGTCGCTGCTGACGCTGTACGACCCCGAACGTTCGCAGACGATGGTGCACCTGGGGCGGATCAGCACGTGGGATGCGTTCAGCCAAACGATGCGCAACGCGTTGCGACGACTGTCCGCGCAGGGCGGCGCGGGGCTTCGCATCCTCACGCCGACCGTGACATCACCCACACTGGCGTGGCAGTTGGCGACGGTGCAGGAACGCCTGCCCGAAGCGCGATGGCATCAGTATGAACCGGTCAATCGCGATCTGGCGCGGCGTGCGGCGGTCACGGCGTTCGGACGCGACCTGGCGGTGCGCTACCGCTTCGATCAGGCGGCGGTGGTGCTGTCACTGGGCAGCGACTTTCTGACGACCGGCCCGGCGGCGATGCGGTACGCGCACGACTTCATGAACCGGCGACGCGTGCTTGAAGGCACACGGACGATGAACCGTCTGTATGCCGTGGAACCGACGCCGACGAACACCGGCGCGGTGGCGGATCATCGCCTGCCGTTGTCGCCTGATGCGATGGAGCATTTGGCGGAAGCGCTCGCGGCGCAACTGACCGGCGCGGGCGATGCCACTGCGATCGGATTGCCAACGGGTGTGTCGCAGGCGTGGTTCGATGCGGTGGTGGAGGATCTGACGCGGAACCGCGGCACGTGCATTGTGATTGCGGGTGAGCAAAGCCCGATGCGTGTGCAGGTGCTGGCGCATCTCATCAATGAGACGTTGGGCAACGTGGGCCAAACGGTGGAATACACCGAACCCGTTGTGGCGAACAGTGTTGACCAGACGGAATCGCTTCGCGATCTGGCGGAGGCGATGCACGGCGGGCGCGTCGAACTGCTCATCATGCTGGGCGGCAATCCGGTGTACGACGCTCCGGCGGATGTGCAGTTTCTGCAGGCGCTGCAGCGGGTGCCGTTGCGCGTACATCAGTCGCTTTACCGGGATGAAACATCGTTTCACTGTCAGTGGCACGTTGCCGCGGCGCACGAATTGGAATCGTGGGGCGATGCGCGGGCGTTTGACGGCACGGTCACGATTCTGCAGCCGTTGATCGCGCCGTTGTATGAGAATCGCACCGCCCACGAGGTGCTGGCGGTGCTGCTCGATCAGCCGGGCCAGTCGAGCTATCGCATCGTGCGCAACTTCTGGTCGCAGATGCACGGCAACGAGCAGACGTTCGAGTCGTTCTGGCGGCGGGCGCTGCATGATGGGGTGGTGCAGGGCACACGGCTGGAGCCGGTGGAAGCATCGCTGCAATTGCCGCGGGAACTGCTGGCACGACGGTCGCGACGGCGCGATCCGAGTGAACAGGTGCTGATCCTGCGCAGCGATCCGACGGTTTACGATGGTCGATACGCCAACAACGGTTGGCTGCAGGAACTGCCCAAGCCGGTGACGAAGATCACCTGGGACAACGCAGCGCTCATCAGCCCGCGGCTCGCGCAGGAGCTTGGCGTTCGCAACGGTCAGATGCTGGAGCTGACCGTGCAGGGCCGTACGCAACGTGCCGCAGCATGGATCACGCCGGGGCAGTGCGACAACTGCGTGACGCTGCACCTTGGGTACGGCCGCACCCGCGCGGGCAACGTGGGCAACGGTTTGGGGTTCAACGCCTACACGCTTCGCACCGCCGATGCGATGTGGCACGCGCAGGGTTTGACCATCCGCACGTTGAGCGAGAGGTACGAACTGGCGCGAACGCAGCATCACCAATCGCTGGAAGGTCGGCCGATCTTCCAGGAGCTGACGTTCGCGCAGTTCATGGCTGGTATGTTCACCGGGGACGATCACTCAACGCATCCCCACGTGCCGCTGTCGCTATACGAGCCGTTCGAGCACACCGGCACGCAATGGGGCATGACGATCGATCTGACCGCGTGCATCGGCTGCCAGGCGTGCATGATCGCGTGTCAATCGGAGAACAACATCCCCGTCGTGGGCAAGGACCAGGTTCAGGTGGGACGGGAGATGCACTGGATCCGCGTGGATGCATATTTCGAGGGGCAACTCGACAACCCTGACACGCACTTTCAGCCGGTCACCTGCATGCACTGCGAGAAGGCGCCATGCGAAGCGGTGTGTCCCGTCGGCGCGACGATGCACAGCGATGACGGCCTGAACGAAATGGTCTACAACCGCTGCATCGGCACACGCTACTGCTCCAACAACTGCCCGTATAAGGTACGGCGGTTCAACTTCCTGCAGTATGTCGATCCGACGATCGAATCGCATCGGCTGATGCGCAACCCGAACGTGACGGTGCGATCGCGCGGCGTGATGGAAAAATGCACCTACTGCGTGCAGCGCATCCGGCGAACGGGCATCGATGCGCGACGACAGAATCGCCCGATCCGCGACGATGAGGTGATCACCGCGTGTCAGTCGGCGTGCCCGACGCAGGCGATCATCTTCGGCGACATCAACAACCCTGACAGCCGCGTGGCGCGCTACAAGAAGCAGCCACATGACTACGGCATGCTCGAGGAACTGAACACGCAGCCACGCACCAGTTACCTGGCGCGGGTTCGCAATCCGCACCCGCGTCTGGCGGGCGACGGTTCAACGATGGAGGGCGAGCGCGCGGAGCCGCAGTGATCCATGGCGAAGCTGACCCATCCCAACGAGCCGCCCGTCATTGAGCCGGGCCACGACCTGATGTCGGTGACGCACGACCTCACCGCGTTTCCGCTGGTGCGTCGAACGCCGACACGGTGGATTCTCGGCTTCGCGCTGGCGTTCACGGTGCTGATGGTGTTTCTCTACTCGGTGATCGCGCTGGCGGTGCTGGGCGTGGGCATCTGGGGCATCAACGTTCCGGTGGCGTGGGGTTTTGCCATCGTCAACTTCGTCTGGTGGATCGGCATCGGACACGCGGGCACGCTGATCTCGGCGATTTTGCTGCTGTTTCGGCAGACATGGCGCACATCGATCAACCGCTTCGCCGAAGCGATGACGCTCTTCGCCGTGGCATGCGCGGGGGTATTCCCGCTGCTGCACCTGGGGCGCATGCATCGCTTCTACTACATCGTGCCTTATCCCGACACGCTCGGCCTTTGGCCGCAGTGGCGCAGCCCGCTGGTGTGGGACGTGTTCGCGGTGGCGACATATGGCACGGTGTCGCTGATCTTCTGGTACGTGGGGCTGATTCCCGACCTGGCGACGCTGCGCGATCGGGCGCAGCGACCAGTCGCCAAGCGGCTGTACGGCGCGTTTGCGATGGGGTGGCGCAACAGCGCCCGCCATTGGCACCGGTATCAGACGCTGTACCTGCTGCTTGCCGGTCTGGCGACGCCGCTGGTGGTGTCGGTGCACACGATCGTGTCGCTGGACTTCGCCGTGTCGATCATCCCCGGATGGCACACGACGATCTTCCCGCCTTACTTCGTCGCGGGCGCTATTTTCAGCGGTTTTGCGATGGTGCTCACGCTCGTCATCCCCTTGCGCGCGGTGTTCGGCTTCCACGACTTCATCACCGACCGCCACCTCAACAACATGGCGAAGATCATGCTCGCCACCGGGTTGATCGTGGCGTATGGCTACCTCATGGAGAACTTCATCGCCTGGTACAGCGGCAACCCGTTTGAACAGTTCATGACGGTGAACCGCATGACCGGGCCTTACAGTTTCTTCTTCTGGCTGTTGATCCTGTGCAACGTGGCGATTCCGCAGTTGCTGTGGTTCCGTCGGGCGCGCACGACGGTGTGGATGCTGTTTCTCATCGCCATGTCGGTGAACTACGGCATGTGGCTGGAGCGGTACATCATCGTGGTGACGTCGCTGCATCGCGACTTTCTGCCGTCATCGTGGGACATGTACAGCGGCACGCGTTGGGACTGGATGACGTACATCGGCACGTTGGGGTTGTTCCTGACGCTGCTGTTCGTGTTTGTGCGGATTTTGCCTTCGATATCGGTGTTTGAGGTGCGTGAGCTGGTGGAGCATCAGCCGAGCGAGGAAATCACGCCGGAGATGCCGTGATGGAACAGACTGCGACACCCACGGGCGGGTTGTACGGGTTGCTGGCGGAGTTCGCCGATGCGCGCTCGCTGGTGTCGGCGGCGCAGCGCGTGCGCAGTGAGGGCTACACCTCGTTCGACGCCTATGCCCCCTATCCCGTGGAAGCGCTCGACGATGCGATGGCGATCCGCAACACGCGCCTGCCCGCGCTGGTGCTGCTGGGGGCGTTGGTGGGCGGGTTGTTCGCTTACGGCATGCAGTATTACGCAGCCGTCGTGGATTACCCGTGGAACATCGGCGGCAAGCCGCTGCACAGTTGGCCGGCGTTCCTGCCCATCACGTTCGAGTTGACGATTCTGGGTGGGGCGCTCGTGGGCGTGGTGGCGATGGTGGCGTTGAACAAGCTGCCCGAGCCGTACCACCCGCTCTTCAACGTGCCGGCGTTCGACCGCGCGAGCCAGGATGCGTTCTTTCTGTGCATCGAGTCAAAGGATGAGCACTTTGAAGTGGAGAAGACGCGACAGTTGCTCCTGAGTCTGGGCGCGAAGGAGGTGATTGCCGTTGCGTGGTAGACGTGACGTCAACCTGTGGATGGTTGGCTTGCTGCTGCTGATGATGGTAGCGGCGGGCTGTCGCGACATGCACGAGCAGCCCAAGGGCGATCCGCTGGAAAGCAGCAGCATGTTCGATGATGGCATGCTGGCGCGACCACTGGTGGAGGGCGTGGTGCCGCGCGGCATGTTGCGTGAGGATGCGATCTTCTACACCGGTCGTGATGGTGGGCAGTGGGTGACCACCGTGCCGACACCCGTGACGCGCAAACTGCTGAATCGCGGACAGGAACGCTACAACATCTTCTGTTCACCCTGTCACAACCACACCGGCGATGGTCAGGGCATGATCGTGCTGCGCGGCTTGACCGCCCCGCCCTCATTCCATGAAGAGCGCATGCGCACCGCGCCGGACGGGCACATTTACGATGTGATTACCAACGGTTTCGGCCGCATGTTCCCGTATGCACAGCGCATTCCGCCGGAGGATCGCTGGGCGATCGTCGCCTATGTCCGCGCGCTGCAGTTGAGTCACAACGCAACGCTGGATGATGTGCCGGCGGAGATACGTCAGCAACTTCAGCAGCGTCCGCAGGAGGCGATTCCGTCGCCACGGGAGATGATGCCGTCGCAGGTGCCAGCCGTGCAGGAGCGTGCCGAATGAATGACGCCACTCACACGGGACTGGATCGCGTTCGTCGCATCGCGCTGATCATCGGCGTGGTGGGGTTGGCGGCGATCATTATCAGCGCGTTCTTCAACCTCGATGTGCTGTTTCAGGCGTATCTGGTCGGCTATCTCTACTGGTGGGGCATCACGCTGGGCAGCGGCGCCATTCTGATGATCCACCACCTCACCGGCGGACGATGGGGCGAGGCGATCAACGGCGTGCTCGAAGCGAGCGTGCGCAACATCATGCTCATGATCGTGCTGTTCCTGCCCGTGCTCATCGGCATGACGCATCTGTATCACTGGGTGAATGAAGGCGACACGCTCGGCGACAAGACGGCGTACCTGAACATCCCCTTCTTCCTTGCACGCGCGGTGTTCTACTTCGCTGTGTGGTTCATCGGCGGCGTGCTGCTGGTGGGTTGGGCGATTCGGCGGCGCGACAGCGGCGACGCGGCCTACACCGAGCGACTGGTTCACCTGAGCGCGGGTGGGCTGGTGCTGTACGTCCTCACCGTCACGTTTGCCAGCATCGATTGGATCATGGCGATCGATGCGCATTGGTTCTCGAGCATCTACGGCTTCCTCATTGCGATTGGCCAACTCCTGGCAAGCCTGTGTCTGGCGATTGTTGTCGTCGTGTTGGCGGCGCGCGGGCCGGGTTATGTGCTGGCGACATCGACACTGCACGATCTGGGCAAGTTTCTGCTGGCGGCGGTGTCGCTGTGGGCGTACATCCAGTTCAGTCAGTTTCTGATCATCTGGTACGGCAACCTGCCCGAGGAGATCACGTGGTACGTCCCGCGTATGACCGGCGGCTGGGGCGTGGTGGCGGTGATGCTGATCATCTTCCACTTCGCCGTTCCATTGGCGGTGTTGCTGTCGCGACAGAGCAAACGTCACCCGCAGATGATGCTCGTTCTGGCATCGGCGCTCCTGGTGCTGCACGCGCTGGATGTGTTGTGGATCGTGACGCCCTCGTTTCATCGTGATGCAGCCTGGCCGATCGTCGTCGACATCGCGGCGATTCTGGGCATCGGTGGGGTGTGGCTGTTCTTCTTCGTGGGGCATCTGCGGCAGCACGGCATGGGGCCGGCCATCGCAAAGCAGGGAGTACCGCAGCAGCATGGCTGATGTGCATGACAACCCGCAGGAACGACGTCCACAGGCGACGCAGAGCACGCCACATGGCGGGCACGAGCCTGAGACGACGAGCATCCGCGCGCTGGTGATCTTCTTCATCGCGCTGGTCATCGCGCTGATCGTCACGTGTACCGCCATGGTCGTTCTGTTTCACAGCCTGAAGCGTCAGGCGGAACGTCTCGATCCACTGCCAAGCCCGTTTCAGGCCGAGCGCACCCTGCCTCCGCCGCCACGTCTGCAGGTCGATCACGAGCTGGATATGCATCTGCTCCGCGAACATCAGCAGCGCATGCTCAGCGCGTTCGGCTGGGTGGACCGCGAGGCGGGCGTGGTGCGCATCCCCATCGAACACGCGATGGAGTTGTACCTCAAGCGACAGGCGCAACAACTATCGTCACAAACGCCATCGCAGCAGAATTCCCAACAACAACAACAACAACAACAAC
>CAZEFM010000077.1:0-17861 GCA_964511575.1 uncultured Phycisphaeraceae bacterium
GGATGATGGCGGTCGGGTGGACGTGGGCGGGGCTTTATCGCGAAGGGGCGGAGGGGGGCGAAGCGGCGAAGCGGCACTCGCACGCTTCAGGAGAGCGCAGATCCGATCTGCATCGCGGTGAGTACGACATTAAGTACGATCAGGACGACTAACAGGACGCGCATCAAGCTTGTTCCCGCGCGGCGACAGGAGCGGTAGGCTGCAACGGCCATTGCGGTGCTGCCGACAAACATCGCGGCGGCCGGCCCCTCCATCCCAGGCATCAGAATCAGACTCAGGACGAATCCAGCCACGAGAAAGGCAATGGCGCCAAACAGTTCCTTCATTGTGGGTTCCCTTCGATACCGATCAATCGGCCTGGGGCGGAACGAACTCGACGCGTTCAAAGACAAGGGCTTCGCCGCTCTCGAAATTCTTCGGGCGTTCGCCCCCCGAGACATTCATGGATATCCGTAGCTGATTGCCATCGATTTCGAAGATGCCTGGCCGGGACTCCGAGGCATGTTCATCGCGAATTTCGAGGGTGATATGGTGCGGCTGATGCGACGTGTCGACGCTGTATGCGTTGCGGCTGATCGGATTGCCGAAACCATCGACCACCGTCACGAATGATTCATCGAATCGCCACGTCAGGATCAGGCGATCGTCCAGCTTCTCGTCGACGATCCGCCAAGTGCCTAGCAGCACCGCTGGCGACTCCGAAGCGGACCGGCCACACCCAGCGATGGCCAACGCGACAAACAGAACAATAACCACAGCGGCGAAATCGACCCGGAGATTGTCAGGAGAGGAACGCGCCATCATGTCGATTTTACCCTTTCGTGATGTGATTGCTTGGGGATTCCGCGATCTGGTGATTTGGGTGAGGTGAACAAACGGGTGATTGGGTATGCTTGGCGACGGTGCCACACACCATCCGCTTTGGCGGTGCCGTGTGTCGGTGGTCCGGGGGGGCGTCGCGAACGTTCGGCACACCGCAGCGTGCCGTGGAATTGAGCATAAATCCTTTATCCCGAAAGAGTAATCCCATGAATGCGAATCCGGGCGTATGGCTGGTCGTACTCGGCACGCTCATCGGTGGATGTGAAAGGTCCGCAATGCGTGCGGCGCGTGAGACGACACCGATGACACCCCTGTTTCAGGAACTCGTCGACGCGGCGACCGCACGGGACATGGCCATGCTGCACGTTCCGCATCACCTGTCGGATGGCGAAATCGACATGGAAGCCGTGGCCGCACGCGTACGACAGCATCCCGACTACACCTCGTCGCATTTGTTGCTACTGCTGCGGCGGCATGCGCCCGATGTGTACGACATCGTCCCCCTCCAGGTCAAAGCGGACATTCTGTGTTCCACCCTCGCTGCTTTTGAATGGATGAATGACTTCGGCTACCTCCATCCCGGCGGTAGCTACGATGACCTGGCCGCCCGGGAGTTGCTACGCACCGGATCCGCTGCGTTGCCACGCCTGATCGAACTGCTTGACGATCGAACAGAGGTTTATCTGGAAGGGAGCGAAGTGGGCGTTTATCGATATCGCCGCGCCGATTTCGCCTACCGCTACGTCATGCTCATTCTTGGGCGCGGGCCTGCGTTTCACGTCGAAGTGCCCGATCGCGATCGTGCGATCGCCACCCTCAAGAAGAACCTCGCTGCAAATTGAGTTGGCCGGCAGCCAATTGGCGATCTGGTGATTTGGTGAGGTGGTGGCGGTGCCGTGTGCCGGTGGTCCGGGGGGCGTCGCGAACGTTCGGCACGGAGGTCAACGACAGAGGTCAGAGGTCGGACGTCAGGGGCCAGCGGTTGGTCGACAGTCTTTTGCCATCTGACCGCTGTCCTCCGGCCTCTGTCTCCGGGGCCCCTACATTGATTTTCGTATTTTAGACGGGTACAATCAAACAGTCCAGCGCGGATGTCGCCGCCGCGCGGGAGTCACTTTTTGTCATCCCCCTCCCATGCCGTCACACGCCTGCAACATCGCACTCAAGCCGCGTGGAGCGAGGAGCGTGGGAGCGATGAGGACGGAGGACGGAAGTCGGAAGTCATTTGTCGCACAAGTGTTACAGAGAACCACGCCAGCAAGTCAATTGGCAATCGGCAATCGGCACTTGGCAATCGCGCCCCCCGGCCCTTTTCACCCTCTCCCCATGTCGTGTTTGTCGTGTTTGTCGTGGGGGTGACATGGCTTATTTTCGATGCAACGTTCCTGATGAGAAGTGGTTATGCGATTTCAAGCGGAGGTGAGGGGGAGGGGGGGTGACATTTTCAAAGGCCGGATGAACGCGGATGGACGCAGACCTGAAAGGAGCCATGCCAGCATGTCGTTCACTACTCGACTGTCGCGACTCACGTCTCGCCGCTCACGTTTGAAGTCTCATGCCTCGCTTTGATTCTGTTGCTGTTGATTGGGTCGGGGATTAGGATGGGTCCGGCCCGTTCGGGCGCATCGTTTGTTGTCTGTTGGTGGCGCGGTACCGCGTCGGTCTTTCATGATGAGGGCAGGGTATGCGGCCGTGGCTCCACTGCGCAGTGTGGCGAGGATGGCGCGTGTTGTCGCGCCGTGGTGTGGATCGGCGTCGGGGTCGTGTACCGGGCGGGGTCGAGGAGAGGCGTTTCGATTTCGAAGCGCGGCTGGAGCTGCTCGAGCCACGCCTGCTCCTCTCGACCACGATGGTGGAGAAGGAAGCGCCGACGGAAGCCTCGACGGTGGAGGCGATCGTGGCTGCGCCGCTTGCGGATGTGGCGACGGTGTCGACCACGTGGGCGGGGCATCACATCGAGGCCATCGCCGACGAATGGATCATCCACTACAACGAGAAGAAGCTGAGCGAGGCGAAGCTGCTGAAGAAGCTGCGTCGGTTCGGTGGGTTGAAGCAGGTGACGCTGACGATGACGGCGACGCCTGGCGTGGCGCTGCTGGAGGCGCCGATGTCCAAGCGGGCGCGACTGCTGCAGTTTGCCCGCAAGCACGCAGCGGTGAAGGTGGTGGAGCCGAACGCGTTGCTGACGTTGCATGTGACCCCGAGCGATGATCGGTTCGGTTCGTTGTGGGGATTGAACAACACGGGGCAGAGCGGCGGCACGCCCGATGCTGACATCGATGCGCCGGAGGCGTGGAACATCACCACCGGTTCGCGCGATGTGGTGATCGCGGTGATCGACACGGGCGTTGACTGGACGCACCCGGACCTCGTTGCCAATCTCTGGTGGAACGACCGGGAAATCCCCGGCAACGGCATCGATGACGATGGCAACGGTTTCGTCGATGATGTGCGCGGCTGGGACTTTGTCGACAACGATGCGGACCCGATGGATATAAACGGCCACGGCACCCACGTGGCGGGCACGATCGGCGCGGTGGGGAACAACGGCTTCGGCGTGGTGGGGGTGAGCTGGAACGTGACGATCATGCCGCTGCGCTTCATCGGCAGCAACGGTCGGGGCAGCACATCCGATGCAATTCAGGCGGTGAATTACGCGACGATGATGAAGCGTGATTACGGCGTGAACGTGGTGGCGACGAACAACAGTTGGGGTGGCGGCGGGTATTCCACCGCGCTGCGCAACGCGATCAATGCGGCGGCGGCGCAGGATATTCTGTTCATCGCCGCGGCGGGCAATGGTGACGACGACGGCCGCCCCATCAACAACGACACGACGCCGCACTACCCCGCGAGCTACAGCGCCAGCAACATCATTTCGGTGGCGGCGACGGATCGGCGCGATCAGTTGGCGAGCTGGTCGAATTACGGCGCGACGACGGTGCATCTGGCGGCGCCAGGCGTGTCGATTCTGTCGACGACGCCGGGCAATCGGTACAGCACGTACAACGGCACATCGATGGCGGCGCCGCATGTGTCGGGGGTGGTGGCGCTGCTCGCGGCGGCGAATCCGAACGCCTCAGCGGCCGAGATCAAAGCGGCGATTCTCAACAGCGTCGACCCGCTGCCATCACTGGCGGGCAAGACGGTGACGGGCGGTCGACTGAATGCGTATGAGGCGCTGCTTCAGTTCGCGCCACCGCCTCAACCGGCGCAGGTGAGCGGCATCGTCTTTCACGACACGAACGGCAACGGTCAGCGCAACAGCGGCGAACCGCTGCTGTCGGGGCGAACGGTCTACCTGGATCTCAACGGCAACAACATTCACGATGCGAAGATGGGCACGTTCACCAGCAGCGGCCCGGTGTCCATCAGCCCGGTGGGAACCTCGACGGTGAGTTCGCCGATTGTGGTGAGTGGGCTGGGCAACGCGCCGATCACGCGGGTGCGGCTGTCGATCAACGTGACGCACACGTGGGTGGGTGATCTGGAGGCGTACCTGGTCAGCCCGAGCGGAACGTATGTGCAGCTCTTTTCGCGCATCGGCGGCAGCAGCGACAACTTCAGCAACACGGTTTTCGATGATGAGGCGAGCCTGTCGGTGAGGCAGGGCTCCGCGCCGTGGCTCGGCACGTATCGACCTGAACAGGCGCTGGCGGCGTTCAAGGATGAAACGGCGGATGGTGAATGGCGGCTGGAGATCCGCGATCTGGCGCACCTGGATGGCGGGATGATCAACCAGTGGACGCTGCAGGTGTGGACGGAGGAGCCGGTGCGCACCAGCGATGCGCAGGGGCGATACACGTTCGACGATCTGTCGGCGGGGGTTTACCGCGTGGCTCAGTTGCTGCCCGATGAATGGGTGCAGACGCGGCCGAGCGAGGCGTCGCATGTCGTGACGCTTGCCGAGGGGCAGAGCATCACCAACGCCAATTTCGGCAGCTACGCGCTGCATGCGCCGGTGGCGGATGCGGGTGGGCCTTACACGATCAAGCCGGGCGAGGTGCTCACGCTGGATGGGTCGGCATCGTTCGATGAGGATGCGGTCATCGGCGACACGATCGTGTCGTATGCGTGGGATCTGGACAACGATGGGCAATTCGATGATGCGTTCGGCGTCGATGCGACGGTGACGTGGTCGACGCTGGCGGAGTTGGGGTTGTCGCAGCCGGGGCAGTACACGGCGAAGCTTCGCGTGACGGACAGCTACGGGCTGATTGACGTGGCGACGACGCAGATCACGATCAGCGAAGCGGAAGCGCGCGTGGTGGGACGGCATCTTTTCTATAACCGCTCGTATCACGATGGTCGCGATGCCGGGGCGAATGCGAACGATGATCTGGCGATTGCGCCGGACAAGGAGGCGTATCGTCCGGGCAGCGGGCCGGCGAAGTTTGTGAACTACTCCAGCTATTCGCGCGGCATCAACGGCATCATGGTCGACATCGCCAACCTGCCTGATGATGTGACGGTGGAGGATTTTGTTTTCCGCGTGGGCAACAGCAACGATCTGTCCACGTGGAGTGTTGCACCGGTGCCGGTGAGCATAACGGTACGGCGAGGCGATGGGGTGGATGGTTCGGATCGCGTGACGATCATCTGGACGGATGGCGCGATCAGCAAGCAGTGGCTTGAGGTGACGGTTCGGGCGACGGAGCGGACGAGGCTGGCGGAGGATGATGTTTTTTACTTCGGCAATGCGGTGGGCGATACGGGCAGCAGCGCCAGCAATGCGGAGGTGAACGCGTTGGATATGGGTTGGGTGCGGGCGAACTTTTCGCCGCTGCTGACGCGGGTGGGGATGACGAACGTGTACGACTTCAATCGCGATGGTTACGTGGACAGCCTGGACTTCGGGCTGGCGCGGAACAACGTGACCGATCGATTCACGCGACTGATTCTGTTGGATGTTTGAAGCGACGGGAAGAGGAGTTGATCAACCGGTGAGAGCTCGCAGGCGTTCCCAGAGATTGGGGCGCGGCGGGTGCGCGAAGATGTTGATGCGGCCTGTGAGTGCCTGATCGATTCGCCGGACGTGGAGGCTGGTGAGGGTGGTGCAGGCGCGTCGCACAGCGGGGTCGCTGGAGGCGCGGACGGCCTTGAGCCCGCCGGTGTAGAGGTTGGTCAGTCGCTCGGCATGGAACGCGAGAAGATCGCGCACGCGCGGGTCGTTGTCGGAGGATTGGTTGTGAGCGAACGCGCACCATTGCCGATCGGTGAGTTTGAAGCGCACAAGATCGTCCAGAGGCATGGAGACACGACCGGCCCGGCCGTCGATGCCGGTTCGCAGCAGCAGGTGCGTGGCGTACATGGCGGCGGCGAGGCTGTGCGCCTGAGTGCGGGCGGTGTTGTCGGCATCGGGCGCGAGAATGGGCAGCGTCAACGCGGCGAATGCGCCGGCGAAACGACGGCAGTGATCGAAGAGGCTCGCCCAGGTGGCGTACCGCTTGCGAACGGTGTGCTCCAGCAGAGCGTCGACGGCAGTGTGCAACGGCTCGCTGGGGATGTGATGGGTGCGTGTGATGGCTGCGAAGCCGTCGAGTTCAGCTTTGCCGGTGGGTTCGCCGGCGTAGAGGTGGTCGATGACCGCTCGCGCGACACGGCGTCGCTCATCGGTGGAGTCGCAGCCGCAACCGCCTGCGGGAGACGCTTCATCAGAGGGAGTGTCTGGAACGATGATCTGATGCACCTGATCGACGACGGCGGCGAGGGTGAACACCGCCTGCCGTTTGTCGCGGGGCAGCAGATGGGCGGCGAAGAAGATGTCGGGGTATCGCTGGCGACAGAGGTTGCCTGCCGTGGCGGATCGAACTGGAGGAACGCCGGTCATGGGAGGGTGATTGTAGCGAGGCAAGGCGGTGGTGACGTTCCGCTTCGACGAGATGATGGAAGGCACGTCGGCTCAGTCGTCGGCTTCGATCACGTCGAGGATGGTTTGGGGGGCGGCTTCGCTGAAGCGCGGCTGGGCGAAACGTTCGGCAATCTTCTCGAATGCGTCGATTTGCTTTTGCCGTGCCTTTTCCTCACGCATCAGCCGCGCCAGGGCGTTTTCGATGGGCGCGATCTGGCCGAAGTGCGGGACGAACTCGGGCATGATGCGTCCCATGTTCATCGACTCGCTGATGAGGTTGGGGAGAGTGAACGTGCGGGTCTGGATCATCCAGCGGGCGGCCCACCAGCCGAGTCGGCTGGCGTTGAACACGGCGACCATGGGTTTGCGGTGGGCGGCGACGTGCAGGGTGGCGGTGCCCGAGACGACGAGTGCCACATCGCACCATTGGAGGATGTCGTCGACGCGTTCGATGAGCACGGGCACCGGCCGTTGCAGGGTGGGCATGAGCGATTGGATGAGGCGGGCGTTGGCTTCACTGCTGGCGGCGGCGATGGCTTCGAGTCGGCCGTCGTGCCGGCGGAGCAGGCGTGTCGTCTCGAGCATCATTGGCCAGTTGCGGCGGATTTCGCTGGCGCGGGAGCCGGGCAGGAGCGCGAGTTTGGGCGCGGTGCCGCGCGGCAGGTCGTCGGGCAGTTCTTCGGGCGTTTGGAAGGTGGGCGGTGGGTCGAAGAGCGGGTGGCCGACGAACACGGCCGGCACCTGCCGCGATTGCATGTAATCGACCTCAAACGGGAGCACGCACAGGACGCGGTCGGTGAGTCGCCGCAGTTTGCCGATGCGCCAAGGCGCCCATGCCCACAGTTGCGGCGCGACGAGATGGGCGATGCGGGCGTGCGGCTGCATCCTGCGGACGAGGCTGCAGACCGACCAGTTGGCGGCGGGGCTGTCGACGGGTACGAGTGCGGCGATGCGGTGCTGCGCCAGCCAGTCGCGCAGTTGTTTGAGCCGCTTGCGGTGGACCTGTGCCTGGGTGATCGCCCCGGCGAGCATGACGGCCTTGCCGGTGGTTTCCTCGAGCAGTTCGGCCCCGGCTTCGCGCATGCGTGGGCCCCCCATCGCGAAAATGGGGCGTTGCGGCTGCCACTGGCGGAGCTGCGCGATGACTCGTGCCGCCAGCGCATCGCCGCTGGTTTCGAAGGCGGTGAACAAAATGGGCATCGCTTCGGCCATGTGCGGTAGTGTAGCGTGGAGACGCGGCGTGGTTTCGGTGGCACGGTTGGCGGGGGGTTGGCGGACGCTTGACCGGTTGCGGGCGGGCGTTATTGTGGGCGAGTTCGATCTTTATGGAGCGTTTGTATGGCCGGCAAGCTGACTGGGATCTTCACCCCGAACATGGTTCCGCTGCACGACGATGGCTCGATCCACGAGGCGGAACTGCGTCGGTACGTGGACTGGCTGATCGACCACGGGGTGCACGGGCTGTACCCCAACGGGTCGACGGGCGAGTTCACCCGGTTCACGGTGGAGGAGCGCCGTCAGATCATTCGGATCGTGTGCGAGCAGGCGGCCGGCCGGGTGCCGGTGCTTGCCGGTGCCGCCGAAGCGAACGCCAAGGAGACGATCCGGGCGTGCGAGCTGTATTACGAGTACGGTGCCCGCGCGGTGGCGATCGTGTCGCCCTTCTATTACAAGCTCAGCCCCGAGTCGGTGTACGCATACTTTGAGCTGATTGCGCGACATTCGCCGATCGACGTCACGCTGTACAACATCCCGATGTTTGCCAGCCCGATCGATGTGCCGACCATTCGCCGCCTGGCGGAGTTGGACCGGATCATCGGCATCAAGGATTCGTCAGGTGACATGGCGTTCATGTTGCGCATGATGGCGGCGGTGCAGCCGGTGCGGCCGGACTTCTCCTTCCTCACCGGTTGGGAAGCGGCGTTGGTGCCGATGCTCGTTATGGGGTGTGACGGCGGAACGAACGCGACGAGTGGTGTGGTGCCGGAACTCACGCGCAAGATTTACGACCTGTGCCAGGCCAATCGGATCGCCGAGGCGCGCACGATTCAGCTTCGCATGCTCGAGCTGTTCGATGCGATGGTGTACAACGCGGACTTCCCCGAAGGCATTCGCGCGGCGGTGGAGTTGCGTGGGTTCAACCTTGGGCCGAGCCGACAGCCCATGAGCGCCAACCAGCGTTTTGACCGTGCGGCTTTGCAGCGGGTGCTGCAATGCATCATCGCTGACTTCGGCTACACCAATGCCCCGACGGAAGGTTGTTCGATCCGCACGGGCAACATGAATCAGGACCGTGTCTCGCAGATCACGCAGGGCGTGCTGGAACGGCTGCGTGAAAAGGGCGTGCTGTAAACGCTGCTTTGCGAGTGACGAATGGTGCTGAACGGGGGAGGCCGATCATTTCGTGTCGGCGTGGCCTCGCCCGCTTTGGGTGAGGTGTTCGTTGATCATGGTGAGCAGGTTTTGGCGATCGATGGGTTTGACGGCGTAGTCGTTGCAGCCACAGGCGATGCATCGTTCGCGGTCACCCGTCATGGCGTGGGCGGTGAGGGCGATGATGGGGCCGGTGTATCCGCGTTTGCGCAGTTCGGCGGTGGCGCTGTAACCGTCCAGCTCAGGCATCTGCATGTCCATGAGCACGAGGTCGAAGCGCTGAGTGCTGTTTTCGGCAGCGGTGGCCATGTCGACAGCGATGCGACCGTTGGCGGCGACCTCCACCTCGGCACCCGCGCGGATGAGCAGGTAGCTGAGCAGTCGCTGATTGTCCGGGCCGTCTTCCGCGAGGAGGATGCGGCCGCGCAGGCGGATTTCGACGCATGGCTGGGTGACCTGCGGCGGGGTGTCGACTTCATCGATCAGTCGGCCGTCGATCATTTCCACGCCTTCCAGCGAGCCGACGTGGATGGTGACGAAGAACCGGCTTCCCTGGTTGGGGGTGCTCTGACAGCCGATGTCGCCGCCGAGGATCTGCGCCAATCGTCGGCAGATCGCGAGTCCCAGGCCGGTGCCGCCGTACTTGCGTGTGGTGGAGTTGTCCGCCTGGCTGAAGGGTTGGAAGAGTCGGCGTTGCTGTTCGGTGGACATGCCGATGCCGGTGTCGATAACCTCGAAGCGCAATTGCGGGTGGTCGTCGTCCGCCAGGTCGTCCATGCGTGTGACGATGCGCACCTCACCCTGATGGGTGAACTTGATGGCGTTGCCCACGAGGTTGATGAGCATCTGGCGAATGCGGGTCGGATCGCTTCGGATGGTGCGCGGGATCGGGCCTTGGAATTCGCAGGAGAAGCCGAGCTTCTTTTCCGCGGCGCGCATGCGCATCATCGTGGCGATATCGCGCACGATTTCGACGGGTGAACACTGGATGATTTCAGCAGTCATCTTGCCCGCTTCGATCTTCGACAGGTCGAGAATGTCGTTGATGATCGCCAGCAGGTGCTGCCCGTTGCGGTGAACGGTGCGGATGCAGTCCTCGCGTTGCTGCGGCGACTGATGCGGATCGAGCATCAGGTCCGCGTAGCCGAGGATGGCGGTGAGCGGCGTGCGCAGCTCGTGGCTCATGTTGGCGAGGAACTCGCTTTTGGACTGGCTGGCGAGCTTGGCCTGCTGCAGCGCCAGACGCAGGTCGGCGGAACGCTTGGCGACTTCCTCCTCGAGCTTTTCCATGTAGCGCTGCTGTTCGCGCAGGCGCTGTTCGCGTTCCTCGATGGCACTGTTGACGATGTGGGTGTAGGAAAGCTTGAGCATGTCGCGCTCGTGTTCGAGCTGGCGCATGCGGACGTGGCAATCCTCGATTTCGCTGCGTGCCGACAGGCCGACGGTCGCCAGACGGGCGCAGCACTGCAGCGCGGGTTTGAGTTGCTCGAAGCGGTCTGCGGCAGCGCGGTCGGCGTAGCGGGTGATGCCCGCCAGCATTGCCGGTTGATCCGCGGCATTGGTGGTCGCCACCGCCCAGACGCCCTGATCGTCCTGCACGAAGAAGATCGGCTCATCGTCGACCGACCGCGTGTGAATGTCCTGCGTGAGTGCTTCGAGTCGCGCCATCGTGCTGGTCGGCTGCGTGAGGTAGGCGGCGCGAATGAGCGATGCGCCATCGGTCAGCCAGATCGCGATGGGTTCCAGAGGCGCCAGCAGAGCGGCGATGGCGGCAAGACTCCCCGTCTCGTCGTTGGGCAACGACGGCTCGCGCAGCAACGCATCAATCTGGTGGAGCACATCACAATTCATGATCGGCGTCGCGCGGGGGATGCTCGCTGGGGAGGCTTACAGTTTGAACAGGACGCTGTTCTGCTCGATCTCCGCATCCAGGTCGACCGCCCAGACCTTCATGTCCTGACGGCTGACCTTGAGCTGCGCCATGGCGTTGCGATCGGGTTGGACGAGGACCATCCCGATGGAGGAGTAGTCCTTGAGGGTGCAGAGGAAGTTCGCCATTTGGACGCAGGCGATGGTGGAGGCATGGGGGCCGCGATAAGCGGAGAAGTCGTGGTGATAACGGATGGCGGCTTCAACCTCTTCGGGGAACCGCGAGGCACGGGCGAATCGCGCGCCGAAGGTGGTGTGGTCGAACCCGAGAATCTGCTGCTCCACGTCAACGATCGAGCAATCGGGGGTGAGCGCAAACATGACCTGTCGGAAGCCCTGATGGCAGTACTGGTCTTCAAGGATGATGCCGATATCGTGCAGCAGCCCTGCGAGGAAGCATTCCTCGAATGCGGCGACGTTACACCGTTTGGCGATCATGCGTGATGTGATCGCGACGCAGACCATGTGCCGCCACAGATGGGGACGGGTGTAGGTGCGCAGCGGTTTGTTGTCCTTGAATACCTTGCTGACCGAAGCGGTGATGGCGAGGTTGCGCACCTGCTTGAAGCCAAGCATGGAGATGGCGTGCTGCAGGTTGGTGACGCGGTTGCGCAGGCCGTAGGCGGCGGAGTTGACGCACTTGAGAACACGGCTGCTGAGCGCGGGATCGCTTTCGACGATCGCGCACAGGTCGGCTGCACCGCTTTCGGGGTTGCGTGCCACCTGTATGACCTGCAGTGCCACCTGCGGCAGGGTGGACACCTCCTCGACGTGCTGGAAGGCAACATCAAGCGGTGAGGCGTCCTGGACCGCTGTCGCGCCGTGGGCGCCGGTCGGGTGCAAGGCCGCGGATGGTTCGATCATAATCCCCTCGCTCTCGTTGGTGTCCCGGAGATGCCGCACGCGCCACGCGGGCAGGATGGACGGACGACCCGGCGTCAGCAGCGGGGGTAACGCACTACTGTTTCTATCGGCGCTGTTACGCAGCGTCTTGACCTCGCGGATGAGGGGCGTGAGGGTGTATAACCGAAAATGGATCGAAAAGAAGCTTTGGGGGATCGCCTCCACGGACACCGCAAAGGTACATTGGTGGGGTTGGAGGTGCGTATGGCTTCGATTGTGTTGCTTCTGACCGTCGTGCTGTCGCTGATCCTCGCCGGGGCGGTGGTGGGGGCGCTATGGGTGTTGGGGCGACGCCGGAACGTGAGCGATACGGGGGCGTGCGGCAAGTGCGGCTATTCGACCCGGGGGTTGACCAGTTTTGTCTGTCCGGAGTGCGGCTGCGACCTGCGGGATGTAGGGATTGTGCCGCCTCAATCCAAGGGCATCGGACGCGGCGGCGCGATTGTTCTTGTCGTGGTGGGGCTGCTGATGCTGTTCGTTTGCGGTGGCTTGTTCCTGACACCCATGTCGCTCGCACCTGCGCCGGTCGTCACCGTCGTCCCGGCTCCCACGGCGCGCTCCCCAACACCTGCACCGGCTGAAGCAGTGGACGGGGCTGCGGAACCGGCGGACGATGCCGCCCCCATCGCGGAATGATTGCGATTACGGCTGGGCGTCGGCTGTGGGCTCGTACCAGTCATGGCGCAGCCACTTGACCAGGAGTTGGATGGATCGACCATCGAGCAAACCATCGGCTCCGTAGGCGGGCATGCGGTCGTTGTCCTTGCCGTAGAAATCCTCGTGGGCGGGGTTGGAGATCATTTCGGCGAGCCACCCGGCTGAGCCGTAGCCCGTGAGTTTTGGTGCGCGGGCCCTGCCCTTGCCGTGGAACGTGTGGCAGTCGAGGCAGGTCAGGTAGTCCATCGCTTCGATGGCGGTGGCGATGTCGGGTGCATCGTCGTTGCGATCGTCCGGCCGCTCAGCCTCGGCGGCGAGGGCGTCGATCACGATCCTGAGCTTGGCTTTTTCCTCGTCGTCGTAGTTGGGCACTTCATCGTGGATGAACGTCGCCATGTCGCCATCCTTGAAGGCGGTGTTGCCGAAGAACCGTGGGGTGGCGATGTGCTCGGGATCGAAGAATGCGGTGAGCCATTCGCGGCTGGCGAAACGCGCCAGGTCCGGCGCGGTGGGCGGCGTGGCAAGAGGCTTGCCCGTGCCATCGTGCCCATCGTAGGCGTGGCAGGCGGCGCAGTTGGCGGCGAAGAGGCGCGGCCCCTGGGTCAATGGGTCGTTGCGCAGCAGCGTCACCGCGCCTTCCGCCGGGATGCCGGCCGGGGCATGCGCCAGCGCAATCACACGCTGCGCATCCGCGTGAGCGGTGATGATGGCACGGTTGTGCTCTTCGTTGGCCATGTCCTTGCGGACCGCCTCGGCTGTGAGCGCCACAATGCCCACCGCCAGCGCCACCGTGAACGCGATGTTGAACCCGTGCCCCAGCTTCCACCGCCCCATCAACGGCATGAGCGCGATGATGACGAAGAGCACGCCGGGAATCACGATCGCACCGATGAACTGCGAATCGAAGT
Source organism: uncultured Phycisphaeraceae bacterium (assembly GCA_964511575.1). Lineage (GTDB taxonomy): Bacteria > Planctomycetota > Phycisphaerae > Phycisphaerales > Phycisphaeraceae > CALKHT01. Next base: position 13,444 of record CAZEFM010000077.1, read on the forward strand.
ATTTCAGCAGTTGGAAGAGGAAAAGGAAGTACCACTCCGGCCGCGCGGCATCGTAGGACTGCGACGGGTCAGCCGGGGCGCTGAGCGGCGCGCCCACTTCGCCGTTGACGCGGTGCAGCAGCACGAGGGAGAGAACGACCGCCATGACGGCGAGACAGGCCACAGCGTCCTTGAGCACCTGATCGGGCCAGAAGTAGGCATCGGGCTTGCGGATGGGGCGCTTGGCGTGGATGCCGTGACGGCGGAAGAGGTACAGGTGCAGGCCGATGAACGCGATGACCAGTGCCGGCAGCACGCCTGCGTGCAGCGCGAAGAATCGGGTGAGGGTGTGGTGGCCGTAGTCCGACCCCCCCACCACGATGCGTTGCAGTTGTTCACCGATAAGCGGGACGTTGGTGAGGAGATTGGTGGCGACCTTGGTGGCCCAGTAGCCCTTCTGATCCCAAGGCAGGAGGTAGCCGGTGAGCGAGAGCGCAAGGATGAGCTTGGCGAGGATGAGGCCGGTCCAGAAGTTGAACTCGCGTGGCGCTTTGTAAGCGCCGTCGATGATGATTTGCATGAAGTGCAGCAGGAGCAGGACGATCATCGCCTGCGCGGTGTAGTGGTGGATGCCGCGCAGAAGCCACCCGCCGGTCATTTCGTACTGGATGTAGTAGACACTTTCCCACGCGGTCTGGGCGCTTGGGCTGTAGGCCGACCAGAGGATGACGCCGGTGACCATCTGCACGATGAAGGTGAACGCGAGGGTGGAGCCCCAGACATACCGCCAGCGTGATCCGCCGGGGATATGTTCGTAGAGGCCTTCGCGCATCAGTCGGCGCACACCGGTGCGATGGTCGATCCAGTTGATCAGTTCATTCATGGAAGGAAAGCCGATAGGCGTGGTTCGGTTGCGAACAGAGGCGACAGATGAAGTCGCGTCACACGGGCACCTTCTCGCGGATGGCAGCGCGGAAGTTCTGGAACTTGACGAACACCTGCCCGTCGATGATGCGCACCTCGAGGCTGTCCAGATCGCGTTGTGCCACCGTGGTGGTGCCGTGCCGCGTTACGGGGATGATCTTGCCGGTGGTGTCGAACTCACTGTCGTGGCAGGGGCAGGTGAAGTGGCCGTCCGCTTCGGTTCGCACCGCGCAGCCCAGATGCGGGCAGACAACATTCAGCGCGGCAACGTTGTTGTCGTCCGTGCGGCGCAGGTACACCGCGCCGACAGGCACCGCCGCCTGTTTGGTCCAGGCATCCACGCGATCGGCGAGCACGGGAAAGCGTCGCGGCATGCCATCGGCGGGCACGGCGGAGAGGCTCGTCACGGGCAGGAACCCCGCCAGTTCGTTGTTGCCGGTCGCGCCGTCACCCCCCTGCCGTCTGCGCAATACGGGGTCGAGGACGACGGCTGCGCCCGGAACGAACGGCGCGAGCACAGCCAGCCCGCCGACGATGATCGCCAGAAATTTCTGGAGGAAACCCCGCCGAACCTGTGGTTCCGCGGCGGTCGCGGTGATCTGTTCTTGCATACGTCACAATCCTGTTGAAATCGCCGAGGTTCGCGCGGCTGGCAGGATGCGCCATTATAAACGCTGCCCCGGGCGTTTGCACCGATCGGCCAGGCGCGGCTACCTTACCCGCCAGACGCTTCAAACCCGCTGGGATCCCCCCGTTCGTCGAATCGGCGGCATCCCGGGAGGGGCAGCGTCGAAACGTGCATCTGTCCGCAACATCGTTGCCGTTCACGCATTCGTGCAGGGGCCTTTTCATGAAATTAGCCGTCAGTTCGTACAGCCTGTGGCGCTGGTGCTCGGATAACGGAAAGTCGCTGGAGCAGGCGATCGACTGGATCGCGGATGCCGGGGTGGGGGCAATCGAGTTTGCCGGACTGGATGCCAAGGCGGCGGCGAACCCGGTGCGCCGCGCCCGGGCGGTGCGCAAGCGGTGCGAAAAGCGCGGCCTGAAGATTGTCAGCTATTGCGTGGCTGCGGAATTGATTCAGCCGCCCGCTGCGCAGCGCCGCCAGGTCGAAGCGCTGAAAACGGAAGTCGATGTCGCCGCCGAACTGGGCGTGCCGTCGATGCGACACGATGTGACGCTTGGCTACGGTAAGTTGCGGCGCTACAACGGGCCGAAAACGGTCGCGGCCGCACTGAAGATCGTCGTGCCGCTGATTCGCGAGATCGCGGACTACGGCCAGTCGCGCGGCGTCAAGACATCGGTGGAGAACCACGGCTTCTTCCTGCAAAGTGCCGAGCGCGTCGAGCAACTGCTCGATGCCGTGAACCATCCCAATTTCGCGCTGACGATGGACATGGGCAACTTCCTGTGCGTGAACGACGACCCCGTGGCCGCGGTGAAGCGACTGGCGAAGCGGGCCGTCATGGTGCACATCAAGGACTTCCACGTGAAGCCCAGAAAGCACATGCCCGCCGAGGGCTGGTTCGAAACGCCGACGTCCATCGCGCTGCGCGGCGCGATCGTGGGACACGGCGCGATCGACATCCCCGCGCAACTGCAACATCTCAAACGCGTGGGCTACAAGGGTTACCTGTCGCTGGAGTTCGAAGGCATCGAGGAGCCGACGTATGCGATCCGGCAGGGGCTGAACTATGTGAAGACGTGGATGAAGCGCGTGTGAGGAGGTGAGGAGATAAAGGATGACGAATGACGAAGTGCGAGGCACACGTCGTTAGTCATCGTGTTCTTCCAGAAGCGCGCGCAGTTCCGCCATGGCGAGCGTGTCGTTGGCTCGGCGTTGCTGGGCGAAGATGCCGTGCAGGTTGTTGAGCATGCGCAGCAGCCATTGTCGGTGGCTGGCGATCTGAATGAGCAGTTGCGGCTGAGCGACGGGGCGGCCCATGACCTGTTGCGCGCGATCCGCGGCTTCCTCGCTGGACATGGCCCGGCCGCCGAAAAACGGATCGACGATCATCGTGCTGTGTTCCCCCGGCGCCTGCACCGCCACGAGGAAATGCCCCGGGGCGTTGATGCCGTGCACCGTCAACCCCAGCCGCTCCACCACCGCTTTGTACACCAGTGACAGCGTGATGGGAATGCCCCGCCGCGTATCCAGCACCGCGGGGAGATAGCTGTTGAACGGGTTGTGATAGTCATCGACGTTGCCGGTGAATCCCTCTTCGTCGAAGAGGACATCGTGGGCATGGGCGAGCAGCGCCTGCACGTTGTCGCTGCGGACGCGCGAACGAATGCGCTGCGCCAAACCGCGAAGCGTCAGGTCGACCATCGAGACGCTCACATCGTTCATCTCGTGCATGGCGATCGCGATCGCGCCGTTGATCAGGCCGACAGGCTGCTCCAGATGAGGCAACTGCGTGGCGAGCAGATCGAACGCCTTGGGACGACAGCGACGAGGTGGAGTGAACTTCATACGGCACCCGCCAGGGTTGAATCCGTTTCGTACGACACAATGGTTCAGCGCTCCCGGGCGATTATAGCCCCGCGATTGTCATATCCCATGCGTCCGGACATGGGTCATGGGGTTATAATGCAACAGGCGATGAGAGAGCAGTACGGTGCGGAACGTGACACGATGCCGCATCTTGATGGTGCGCCATGCGATTCGACGAGAGGTTGTGCGACGGGATTTTCCGTACGTCAGCGTAAAGGATTTCGCCATGCGAAAAGTTGTGATTTTCCTGCTGCTCACCGCCTCATTCGTCGTGGCGTCATCGGGTTGCGAGCAGACGCCGACGGAGCCGGAGGTTGCTTCGGCGAACGGGCCATCGCTTGTCGCCGAGGAGGCGGAACCCACGCCGACGCTGGTCACCGCCGAGCTGGGCGAGACGCGCACCGTGCATCGCATGGACAACATCTGGCTGTGCAGCCAACCGGCGCCGGAGGACATCGCTGCCCTGAAGAAGGAGCAGGATGTCCGCACGATCATCAATCTGCGTCGACCGGAGGAAACGCCCGACTTCGATCAGGCGGCATTCGCGGAATCGTTGGGATTGACATATCACAACCCCGCGTTCGGCGGGCCGGATGAACTGACGGATGAAATTCTCGATCAGGCGCTGGCGGTGCTTGCCGATGAAGCGAATCATCCGGTGGCGGTGTACTGTTCCTCCGCCAACCGTGTCGGCGCGGTTTGGCTGGCGCACCGGGTGGTGAACGACGGCGTCGATTTTGAAGCGGCGCTGGAAGAGGCGCGCACCGTGGGGCTGCGCAACGATGCGTTCATCGCCATCGTCCGGGCGTACATCGAAAAGCACACCCCGCGATGATCACTGTATGAATGGCGTTACGCCGCACCCTGAAGCTGGTGCACGAGAAACGCGGGCGGCGGGAAGTTCAGTTCCGACACATCGTGTCCCTCAGCCTCGATGATGCGCAGGTCGGGTTCGCACGTCAGATCGATCGGCGCGCTCAGCGGCAGATCTGAGCCATCCAGATCATTGTTGCCTTCGAGA
>CAZEFM010000078.1:0-17586 GCA_964511575.1 uncultured Phycisphaeraceae bacterium
GAAAGCGTCAATTGCGCCAACGGATCATCGGAAACGGTGGCGTTGGGGATGTAGCCCGCCGCTTTTGCCTGAGCGAGAGTTTCAACCAGGGTGGCGACGGCGTCGTGATCCGCGGCAAAGCCCGGACCCGGTTCCACAAACGCCCAGCCCGATCGGCCGCGATTCAATTCAATCGCCGTGCCATCGTGCCGGGTGAGCGTCATCTGCTGAACATCGGTGGCGGCGGCGAGCATGAGGCGCGGGTCGCGCAGCTTGTCCAGATCTGCGGCGAACTTCGCACGTTCCGTCCTGTTCACGGTGAAGACGACATTGCTCGGCTTGCCGTCCTCCACCAGCGTGGCATAGAACTGCTGCTCGCTCAGGTCGGCCGGCCGACCGATGACGAGCGTGCGCGCCGTGGTGGCGGGGGCATCGTCACCCGCGGTCGCATCGTTGGCGACGGTGTGCACCGTCAGTTGGGCTGTCGGCTGATCCAGCCCGAACACCGAGGGGTCGGCGGGGTTGTCCGCCACGAACGATGCGATGCTGAGAGTGCCCGCACGCGTCAGTAGATCGCGCACTGCATCGCGGCTGACCCGGCCGTGGTGGGGGGCGGCGAATGTCCACGCGCCTTCCTGCTTCACCATCTCGATGTGCTGCTCACCTTCGGTGAACACCACACGCTGGGCCGCAGCCTCGCCGGGAAGCCGCAGCGACTTGATCCGCCAGTCGTTCAGCCTGCCGTCGATTGCCAATTGATGCAGCCCCGCGTCTGCAAAGTAGACGGCTTTGCGGTCGTTCACGGCAAGATATGCGCTGCTGCCCACGATGCGGCCGAGCCGGATCGTGTGACGAATCGGTTGTTTGCTCTCGTCCGTCGCGCTGCCGTGAAACGTGACCACTGCGACAGGTGGGTCGAGCTTCATCTCGCTCAGCGAGGGGAAGTTGCCCGAACCGGGCTCGGCGCTGGCGGTGTGGCGCAGCGCAATCGCCGCATCGATCAGCGCCCGACCCGCCGACCAGGTGCTCGTCGCCGCGTGTGCCGGAAGATTGGGATCGGCCAAACCCACCAGCGGAAACCGCACCGGTTCCACCTGCCACCATCCATCGGCTTCCCTCGCCAGCACGATGGTTTGGCCGTCACGTTCGATCTGGATTCGGTCGATGCGGTCGCCGTCGAACTCTTTGTTGCCGAACACCGCTTCACCGCGCGACGTCGTCGTCGGCGACGGCGTGTCCACGTTGCTCGGCAGGTCGCTTTCAATGAAGTAGAAGTACGCGCCCACCACCAGCACCAGCGCAACCAGAATGATCGTCGTGTTGAAGTTCATGGCGTTCGTTCGAATCAGAAAACGGAAACAGACAACAGTCAGCCGAACCGGTTGCCGCGCTCATTCCCTTCGGCGGACGCGCCACACGGCCAGACCGATGACCAGTGTGCCCAACGGCATGCCCGCCATGAGCGAACGGCTGAGCCAGGGCACCGAATCGGGTTCGATGCGAATGCGGCGAACGTCCTGCGTCCGCGCGCTGGCGGCGATGAGGACGTCCAGATCGCTGAGCCAGAACACGCTGTTGATGAACAGTTCCGCGTTGCCGGGATAAGCCGCGCCGAAGAAGGGGGCCAGCCCGACACCGCCCCGGCTCAAACGCGCGTCGGCGTTTGTCGTGAAGAAGTTGCTCGCAAACACCGGATCGCTCACCACAACGAAGCGTTGATCCTTCGCTTCAATGGCGGCGGCGATGTGGAAGTGATCCGCCGCAGTGGCCTCGTCGTACTTCAGCTCCGTCGAGCCGACTTCCGTTGCGGCCCACATGCGGTCGTTGCCAGCCCGCGCGGTGGCGAGAATGTGCGTCGTGACATCGTCGCGTTGCGCCTTGCCCACCACCAGCGGGCTCACCTGCACGAAAGTGCCGGGCATGCCGTCGATCGCGCCGCCGATGGGCAGGCCGCCTCCCCATGAATCGATGATGAACTGACCGACCGGCGCGGGCGGGCGATTGGGGAGAGCGATTTCGCGGAACACCACCCGGTCGAGCTGAGGCGTCACGCCGAACGGCTGCAGCAGTTCCGCCACAGGATCGACCTCGCCGAACGGCGCCATGTGGTTGTAGCCGAACATGAAGAAGATCGCATCGCCCGCTTCCATGCGTTTTTTGAGGTGGGCGGCCACCTGGTCGCGGTACCCCGCCGCCATCGGGTTGCGCGGGTCGACCGGCGTGGCGGGGAGCACCACCCAGATCGCCTTCTGACCCGTTTTGGGCGTGGGAGGCGGCGTGGCGGGACGCGGCTGACCCATCGGGTTGCGACCGCCCGCCGGGCTCCATTCCGTCACCTCGAAGTTCATATTCTCCAGCCGCTGTGCGACATCGGTATAAAGAATCATCGCATCAGCGCCGCGCGAGGACAGCGGCAGCAATGCGCTGTCCGTCACAAACACCACGAGTGGCGGATTCTCAAGCGTCATGCTCACCAGCGCGCCGGTCAGTCGTTCCTCACCCTGGAAGTCGGGCTCCGTTTCCGCATCCTCCTCGCGACGTTGAGGCGGTGGTTGGCGGAACATCTCATGCAGCGCCAGGACGCGCACCTCGCGCGGCCCCACGAGCACGATCGGGTCCGGACGATTCACATCCAAACGCAGCCGATCGTACATGGGATCCATCTGGACCGATTGCAGCCTTGTCACCGCGTCCTGTATCTTCCCCATGGTCAGCTTGAACGATTCAATAGAGGCGAGCAGCGTTTCCTTCACCGCGGAAGGCACCTCGTTGGAACGCGCGATGCGCTCGAAACGTTCGATGGCGATGCCGTAGAGGTTCGTCGACAGCTCGGTGAGGTTCATCGTCAGGTTGTTACGCGCGCCGCTGTAGTGAGGCAGCGTGTGCCGCATCGCTTCGGTGATGGTCTTCTGCGCGTCTTCGAGCTTGGGGCCGAGGCTGGCGAACGCGCTGGCGACGGCTTCGATCTGCCGTTTTGCGTTGGTATCGGTGAACGCGGGGTTATCGATGGCTTCCTTCAGCGGGCCGAGGTGGCCAGTCACATCGCCGCGAACCTGATCGATCGTGCGCTGCGCCTGTTCGATCGCTTCCCGCACGGGCGCGAGTTTCTCGGTGTAGCGGTCGTGCAGACCGGCGAGGAACGTTTCGTATCCCTGCGGATTGGCGGTGACGTTGATGTGCTGGGCATGCACGTTCGATGAATAGCGGGCGTACTCGTCGACCAGATCGCGTGCCGACTGCAACCGCTGCGTGATCTCGCTGCTGGTGCGGTCATCCTCGCCGAACAGCGTGACGATCTGATGCTCGCCGTTCAGATCGCGCAGCACGTTGAGCGTTTGCGCCGAGAGCGTGTACTTGCGTCCGGCCGAGAGGTCGAGCTTCCACGCCTTGCGGTACACCAGCCAGTTGACGAGCACGGTCAGCGCGATCGCCGCGACGATCGCCACCGTCACGTTGATCCCATACGTCGTCCGTCGCCTCGCCTGCGACTGCATCGCATGTGGTTGTGTCTGAGTTGCCATGGGTAAATCTCGATTGCGTGTTAGCCACAGATGGACGCGGATGGACACCGATGAGGGCAATTCAGTGTGTGTGAAACCGATCCTTCAAACAACATCGATGTAGCCCTGTTCAGATGATCGACTTTTCTCAATCGGTGTTCATCCGTGTTCATTGGTGGCTCTCTCCCTCACCGCCAGCGTTTGCTTTCCAGGAGTTTGACGGCCATGAACAGAAAGAGCGTGATGCCGCTGAGGAAGTACACCAGCGTGCTGACTTCGATCAGTCCCTTGCTGAAGTTTTCGTAACGGGCGTTGACGTTGATGTAGTGCATCGCCTGCCGCAGCCACAGGGGGATCGCGCTTTCGGTCGCCAGAAAGTAGGTCGCCACGGTGATGAGGCAGACCACGAAGATCGTAAGGATGAAGGCGATGATTTGGTTCTCGGTGGTGGCGGATGCGAAGATGCCGATCGCCAGGTAAAGCCCGCCCACGAGGATCAGCCCGAGCAGCCCGGTGAGGATCGGTCCCCAATCGGGGTTGGCGGTCATTTCCAGCACGACGGTGAGAATGCCCACCGGCGCCAGCAGTACGAGGAAAAAGCCCATTGCCCCCAGCCACTTGCCCATGATCACCTGCAGGTCGCTGATCGGTGCGGTCATGAGCGGTTCGATCGTGCCGCTGGCAAGTTCCTCGCTCACCGAACGCATGCTGATCGCCGGCACCAGCAGAATGAGCAGCCAGATCATCATGTTGAACGTCGGCCGCATCGTCGCCGGCTGCCCCGGTCCGAAGCTGCGAAAGAACAGCCACGATACCCCCAGCCCGAACAGCCCCAGCACCAGGTAGCCGATCGGCGAGAAGAACAGGCACGTCAGTTCACGTTTGGCGATGGTGATCGTCTTGTACATGGTTCATCAATTCTTCAACGCTTGTTTCTCACCACGGATGACACGGATGGGAGAGTGTTCGCCGTCGTGTGCTTTCGTGTCAACGTCTGTCTTCCGTCATGTGTCTTTCTTATATCCGTGCAATCCGTGCGATCCGTGGTCAATACTCGGCCGATCGTCACACCGTGCTCGCCGCCGGTTCGGGCTCGGGTTGTGTTGCGGCCGTGGTCGGTCGCGCCTGACGGTCGGTGATCTGCACGAAGAACTGCTCCAGACTCGCCGCCTCGTGTCGCAGTTCGCGAACGAGCCAGTTGTTCCTGTGCAGCGTTGTTGCGAGCGGCTCACGCACGTCCCGGCCATCGGTGGGGGTGATCACCGCCCGACACCAGCCGTGGTCGTCCTTTGCCTCGACCTGGCCGACACCCGCGACATGCTGCAGTGCGTTCGTCACCGCCGCCGCATCCGCCTTCACCTCCACGACCACCCGGCCGCGACTGGCGACGTTCTGTCGCAACTCGTCCGGCGTGCCCTGCGCAACGATTCGACCACCGGCGATGATGATCACCCGGTCAGCCGTCTTCTCCACCTCGGGCAGGATGTGTGTCGACAGGATGATCGTGTGCTGCCCGCGCAGTTCGCTGATGAACTGCCGCACGTGGCCGATCTGGTTCGGGTCCATCCCCGCCGTCGGTTCATCGAGGATGAGCACCGGCGGATCGTGCAGCAGCGCCGAAGCGAGCCCCACACGCTGCCGATTGCCTTTGGACAGGTGCCCGATCGGTCGGCGTCGCACGGCTGAAAGTCCGCAGCGGTCGCACAACATGTCGATGCGCTGCCTGCGCAAGCCGCGCGGCATGTCGTACAGCTTGCCGCGATAGTCCAGATACTCCTCGACGCGCATCTCGCCATACAGCGGCGTTGATTCGGGCATGTAGCCGATCTTGCGGCGCACGTTAAGCGAATCGGTGAGCACATCGTGCCCATCGATGGTTGCCCGCCCGCTGGTGGGCGGCAGGTAGCCGGTGAGAATGCGAAGCGTGGTGCTTTTGCCCGCGCCGTTGGGCCCCAGAAAACCGACGATCTGGCCCTTGGGAATCTGAAAGGTCAAATCGTCGATGGCTTTGTTCAGGCCGTACCACTTGACCAGTTGTTGGACATCAATCATGAGTCGTCAACCCATATCTCAGCGGTGGGGGTCATGGTCTACGATACGCAGACGATTCGGTCAAGGTTCGCCCGCCGCAGGAGGGAGCCTTAGTGCGGCTCGCGCAGGCGGTTAGGTTGGTGGGTCGCTGCGGCGGCCACTGCCCCGGGCGAGGCGATGACGCCGCCTTGCTCCCCACAGCCTACCCGCGATGACGCCCGCTGCCCAGCGACCATCATGACGCGGCCACCGCATCCGTTTCCCCGCACGTTGACCAACCGCCCCGAGTGCCCACAATGGCAATCGTAACACCTCGGGGAACGGCCATGATACGAACGGTTCTGATTCTATTGGCCCTCACCCTCTACGGTTGCGCGCAATACGAGCATGCCTACCAACAGGAGCCGGGGCAGCACATCGGTGACGCGCAGGAGCGCATCACCCGCCAACGGTTGATCAAGCGGCAGTTGCTGGTCGCGGACCCGCTGGAGCGGGCAACGGAGCAGGCACTGAACAATGATCAACGCGTCGCTTCAGCCCGTGTTGCGTTTCTCATCGCCGACCTGAGCTGTGGGTCGTCCGGCCTGGTGATGGGGCACGACTTTACGTTCGTTGCCGCCGGCACCACGCACGAACCTGCTACCGACGAGGAGGTTCGGCAGTTTGTCATAGATGCGTTACGGGTGTCCGGCCTCACCGCGAACCATCTTGACGTGACGGTCCACGGCCATGAGTGGGCGATCAGTTGGGGGCTGGTCAACCGGATCGAAAAAGAAAACCCCGATCTCTCCATCCTTCAGCAGCAATGACCATCCGTCTGATGCCTTCACGTGTCAGTTTGACTTGCAGTACGCCGTAATCGCCTCGAGGAACGGCTCGCTGTATTTATCGAGTTTGTGGCTGCCGACGCCCGAGATGTCGGCGAAGGCGTCGCGGGTGGTGGGTTGTTTGCGGGATAGTTCGCGCAGCGTCACATCGGTAAAGACGACATAGGGAGGCACGCCTTCGGTTCGGGCGATCTCCTGCCGCAGCTTGCGCAGTCGTTCGAAGAGCATCGGGTCGTAAGGCCCGTCACTGGGCGCGATGCGGTCGCGGCGATCGCGCTGACGCACCGGTTGCGGTGGGGCGGCGATGTGGATCTCCACCTCGCCACGCAAGACCGGCATGCTGTCAGCCGTAAGCTGTACGACGCGGTACTCATCGGGCGTCATGAGCAGTTGTTTGTTGTCCAACAGCTTCTGCGCGACGTGCTGCCAGTGCGTTTTGTTGTGGTCGCGGCCGATGCCGTGCACCGACAACTCGTGGTGCCCGTTGCTGATGATGCGTTCGGCGTTGGAGCCGCGCAGCACATCGATGACGTACCCCAACCCGAACCGCTGCCCCGTGCGTGCGACGGCACTGAGGAGTTTGCGTGCGTCCTGTGTGGCATCGTAAAGCTGGGCCGGCTCGCGGCAGTTGTCGCAGTGGCCGCAATTGCCCGGATGGTCGTCCCCGAAGTGCTTGAGCAGCGGAATGCAGCGGCACAGCGTGGTCGTGGCGTAGGCGCACACCTGATCGAGTTGCTCATACGCGCGCTGGCGTTCCTCATCATCGGTCTTCTGCTCGATGAAGTACTCGACCTTAACGCGATCGCCCGGCGAATAGAAGAGAATGCAGTCGCTGTCGAGCCCGTCGCGGCCGGCACGCCCCGTTTCCTGGTAATACCCTTCCAGATTGCGGGGCAGGTCGGCGTGGATCACGAACCGCACGTCCGGCTTGTCGATGCCCATGCCAAAGGCGATCGTCGCCACCATGATGCGCGTTTGGCCGTAGACGAAATCGTGCTGGTTGCGGCTGCGTACCGTGTTGTCCAGACCCGCGTGGTAGGGCAGGGCCGCAATACCTGCATCCACCAGTCGGGCCGCCAAACGATCCACCCCCGCCCGGCTCTGACAGTAAATAATCCCCTCGTCGTGCGGCCGCTTGCGCAGGTAAGCAAGGATCTGCTCAAACGTGCGACTCTTGGGACGCACCTCGTAATGCAGATTCCTGCGTTCGAACCCGCCGCGATACACCGCCGGGTCACGCAGGTGAAGCTGATTGAGAATGTCCTGCTGCACGCGCGGCGTGGCGGTGGCGGTCAGGGCAATCACCGGCACACCCGCCAGCATCTGCCGCAACTGGCCGATCTGCCGATACTCCGGCCGGAAGTCGTGCCCCCATTCGCTGATGCAGTGCGCTTCATCGATTGCCAGCCGCGCAACCCGCAGCCGCTTGATGAACGCCAGCCCCGCACCGCTGGCAAGCCGTTCCGGCGCCATGTAGATGAGGTCATACTCGCCGCGCATCGCCGCCTGCTGTCGCCGGGCGTTTTCGCTGGGTTCGACGCTCGAATTAAGGAAGGTGGCCCGGATGCCGCACGCCTCCAGCGCCTTGACCTGATCCTGCATCAGCGCGATCAGCGGGGAGACGACGATGGTCACGCCGTCCACCAGCAGGCTGGGCAACTGGTAGCACAGCGACTTGCCCCCGCCGGTGGGCATGAGGACAAACACATCGCGCCCGGCCACGACGTCTTCCACGATCTGCCGCTGCATCGGCCGAAACGCATCGTGCCCGAAATGCTGCTTGAGCAGCGCGTCCATCTGTTCCACAGGAGCGGGCCCGGCACTCATACCGCAAGGGTACCGCATCCCCACCCCCGAGGCCACCGACGGTGAGACGCACGCAGTTAATCGGACGATCCTCCCGATGTTCGGGTGGGGCGAACGCGTTATTTTACCCGTTCTTGCGTCGCCGACCAAAAAGCGACGCATTACCCGGCTGTACGGCTCGCTCGCCTTGCTCACCGTCGATCCAAGGGGTATGCTTCGGAACTTTACGTTGCCACCCGCGATCACGCCCCTCCCGGGGCTCAATCGGATAGACCTCCGCGATGCGCCTGACCGATATCCTGCAACCCGAGTGCGTGAAGGTGCCGCTGGAAGCGACCAGCAAGCAGCAGGCGATCTTCGAACTGGTGGACCTGCTGTCCGAGTCGATCGGCCTGCAGGACAGTGAGGCCCTGCGCAAGGCCGTCTGGCAGCGCGAGGTCACCCGCACTACCGGCATCGGCCACGGTATCGCCATCCCCCACGGCAAGTGCAAGGGCGTTCGCAAGCTCTCCCTGGCGATCGGCAAGCCCCGAACCCCCGTCGACTTCGATGCCATCGACAACCGACCCGTCGATGTGATCATCCTGCTCACCAGTCCCGAGGATCAGACCGGCCCGCACATTCAGGCGTTGGCGCAGATCAGCCGCCTGCTCACCGACTCCACCTTCCGGGCCGCGATCAAGAAAGCCTCGACCGCCGAGGAACTCTATCAGCACATCGTCGAGCACGAGAGCCGCGCCGCGGTGTGAGAGCATCGGCAACCCATTGCCCATCTCGCCCAGGTCACTCTCCCTGTGTGGCGTTGAAGAGATTCATCGCTTTCGTCAAACCCTCCGTCAGCCATGCCTCAATCGCGTCGCACGCGCGGTCGAGTGCCGGCTCCAGCTTCGCCATCTGCTCCTCGCTGAACCGGCCGAGCACATAATCCACCTGCGGCACGCGCCCGGGCGCATCGATCCCAATACGCAGCCGCGGGTAGTTGCGCGTGCCGAGGTTCTTTTCGATGTCGGCAAGCCCGTTGTGTCCGCCGGGCCCGCCGCTGGGGCGAAGACGGATCGTTCCCACCGGAAGCGCCACATCGTCCACCACCACCAGCACATCGTTCAGGTCAATCTTGTAGAACGCCCGCGCCTCACGCACCGACAGGCCGCTGCGGTTCATGTACGTCATCGGCTTGAGCAGCACGCATCGCTCGCCACGGATGTGCCCGTCCAGCGCCAAGCCGTGAAAGCGCGAACGATCGTTACTCAATCCATGCCGTTGCGCCAGCCGGTCGATCACCATGAACCCCGCGTTGTGGCGCGTGCGAACGTATTCCGGACCCGGGTTGCCCAATCCAACAATCAGCTTCATTGTCGCGACCGACCGTCCCGCACGCATCACCTGGCGTGCTTACAACCCTCAAAGTGAAGAAGACCCACGGACGTTAATCCGTGGGCCTTGAACGGCAATGGATGCGCCGTCGGCGGCGCGATTACTCGGCGGCGTCCTCTTCCTTCTTCGCGCGAATCACTTCCGGCTCGCCTGCGCCGGCTTCGACTTCCACTTCCGGCTCTTCCGCCTGCACCAGCACGTGCGCCACGATCGTCTCGGGGTCTTCCGTCGTCGTCACGCCTTCGGGCAGCTTCAGATCCGCGATGGTGATCATCTCACCCACATCCAGATCGCTCACATCCACCTTGATGTTCTCGGGAATGTTGTTCGCCGTGCACGCGACTTCAATCTGGCTCACCGGGTGCTCCAGCAGCGCGCCCGCGGTCTTCAGACCCTTGGCATCGCCCACCAGCACCAGGTCGACCGCCACCGTCACCGATTCCGTCAGGTCGACGCGCGCCAGGTCCACGTGCACGATGGTCGCGCCCAGGTAGTCCCACTGCACATCCTTCACGAGGCACGGCTGCGTGCTGCCGTCCACGCTCACTTCAATCAGGTGGGCGTTGTGGTGCAGCACCTCGACCATCGTCTTGCGATCGACCGACACATGCACCGGCTCCTGACCGTGACCGTAGATCACCACGGGGAGGCGGCCGGCCTCACGCAAACGACGCGCATATCGCGTGCCGATGCGATCGCGCTTTTCCACCGAAATCTGAGGGATATCCTGTGTCGTCATATCGAAACTCCTGAAAAAATCCGGTTTGATGTGTTCGTCAATCGCGACGATCACATGGGTTAGCGTTTCCCGCCCCCGTCCTTGCGGAAGAGGCTCGAAACGGACATGTTGTGGTGAATGCGGTGAATCGCCTCGCCCAGCAGCGGGGCGACGGACAGTTCCTCGACCTTGGATGCGATCGGCTCGCAGCGGGTGCCACAGGGAATCGTGTCGGTCACGATGATGCGGCTGATGGGCGATTCGGCCAGCCGTTCCATCGCCAGCCCCACGAACACCGGGTGGGTGCACGCCGCCACCACGTCGCGGGCGCCGTGCTCCATCACCAGCTTCGCCGCCTCGCACATCGTCCCCGCCGTCGAAATCATGTCGTCCACCATCAGCACGGTGCGGTCCTTCACCTCACCGATGATGTTCTTCACGACCACCTCCGTGCCGCTCTTGCGACGCTTGTCGATGATCGCGAAATCGCAGTTGAGCCAGTTGGCGTACTGGCTGGCAACCTTCACGTTGCCCACGTCCGGGCTCACCATGCACAGGGGGCAGTCGAAGTCCGGCCGCACCTTTTCAATATGGCTCAACAGCACCGGCGAGGCGTTGAGGTGATCCAGCGGAATGTCGAAGAACCCCTGAATCTGGGCCGCGTGCAGGTCCATCGCCAGCACCCGGTCCGCGCCCGCCGCCGTGATGAGGTTCGCCACCAGCTTGGCGGTGATCGGCGTGCGTCCCTCGTCCTTGCGGTCCTGCCGGGCGTAACCGAAATACGGAATCACCGCCGTGATCCGACTGGCGCTGGCGCGCTTGAGGCAGTCGATGTAGATCAGCAGTTCCATCAGGTGAGCGTTGACCGGATGGTAGGTGCTCTGCACCACGAAGCAGTCGCGGCCGCGAACGTCCTCCTCCAGTTTCACGATGATCTCACCATCGGGAAACATGTCGGTGTGACCCTGGCCGACCGGCAACTCCAGATAGCGACAGATCGCCTGCGCCAGATCACGACTGGCGCGGCCACTGAAAATCTTGATCTTGTCACGATCCGCTCGGCTCATGGATCAATCCTTCGATTGAAGCTCAGTTCCCTCTGAACAACGGTGGAACGAACCGTCCGTTCCGTGGTGTTGTTCGTTTTCGTCGTGCGTCATGACAACGCCGGCCGACCTTCCTGCCGCCCCCGCAAAATCGCATCCACCTGTGCCAGTTGCTCGGGCGTGTTGATGCTCAGCACGTCCGCGGGAGGCACGGCTTCAACCACCGTGACCGTGCGACCCTGCCGCTTGAGCAGGCCCGGCACATCGGTGATGTAATACTCACCCTGCGCGTTGTCGTTGCGCACATCGGCGAGCGAGGCGAACAACGCATCGCTGCGGAAGCAGTAGTAGCTCGGATTCACCTCGCGAATGGCCAACTGCTCGGGCGTGGCGTCCTTCTGTTCGACGATCGCCTGGAACGAGCCGTCGGCGTTGCGCACGATGCGGCCGTAACCCGTCGCATCGTCCAGCACGGCGGTCGCCAGCGTCGCCATCGCATGGCTTCGGCGGTGCATCTCCAGCACCCGCGCCAGGGTTTTGCCCTGAATCAAAGGCCCATCGCCGGCGAGGACGAACACATCGACGGCAACGCCTTCAAACAGCGGCGCCGCCATCTGGGCCGCGTGCCCCGTGCCCAACTGCTGCGTCTGTTCGACGAAGACGCAGTCCGGCTCATCCGCCAGCGCCTCGCGCACCAGTTCAGCCTTGTAACCCACCACGACGACGCAGCGCGAGACCCCGGCCTGCCGACAGGCGCGCACCACGTGCCGCACCATCGGTTCGCCCGCCACCTCATGGACGACCTTGGGAAGATCGCCACCCATCCGCGTGCCTTTGCCGGCTGCAAGAATGATCGCCTGAGGCGCGTTGTTGTTCGCAGTCTCGTTCATCGTCGGATTCCAAGGGTCACCCGGGGCGGATTCACCCGTCGGCCACGCCCATCGGTCGAAGCTAGCCCGCCTGGATTCGAACCAGGACTACCAGGACCAAAACCTGGGGTGCTACCGTTACACCACGGGCTATCACAAGGCGTGGTCAGTCGTTGCGTTCGTCGTGACACCCTGGGAAGCCGATGCGCGTCATCGGCTTGGGAAGGGATGTCCGGCGCTTGTGCCGGGCTCGAGCGAGTCGCGCAGCCGGTCGGTCCGCGATCGCTCCTGTCCGCGCCGATCCCGTCACGGTCGGCCCCGCAAAAGCTTCTGGAGTGTAGAGTCCCGGAACAACCTGTCAAGCGATACTCCCAGGTTAACGGATCGGCTTAACCGACCCCGTGCATCTGCAGGAGTTTGCGGGGGCTTTCGGCTTCGCCGGTGCGGGCGCTGAGCTGGCAGGCGAGGCAGCAGGCGAGGACCTGGGCTTCGGTTTCCACCGGCGTGGGGGCGGCGGGGCCCCGATCGAGCAGCCGTCGCCATTGGGCGGCGATCAGTTCGGCGAACGCGTCGGAAGACGCTGCCGGGTCCGCGAGTCCGGGGAACTCGCCCGAACCCAGCCCCGTGCCTTCATCCACCAGCGTGCCATCCTTGCTGTACATGCGGTAAGCGGTGTCGGTGAGGTCCAGCGCGCCCTGGTCGCCGATCACCTGCAGCAGCCGACGGTGGGTGTTGAGGCGGTCGCTCACCTGCAGGATGGCAGCACACTGGCCGTTCATCCGCGCGTGGGCGAGCTGATGGCCCATGAGGCTTCGCATGTCCTCGGGCGGCTCGCTCAGCGGGCCGGTCAGCGATGCATCGATTCGTTCGGGCATGTCGGCGAAGGTGAGCACGGCGCGCCAGGCATCAAAGAGGCGGGCGAAGAGCGACCATTCCTGTTCCGGGCCGGTGCTCACGACGCGAATCGCCTGCGGTTGGCCGATGACCTCCAGCGGGTCGGCGGCGGCGGACCAGGCGGGCGAGGCGATGAAGCCGGGCACGATGAACACCCGACCCGGCGGGGCGGTCACCACCGCGGCAGCGCTGCCCCCGGGCAACCCCCCGGCTGCGGCACGAACCCGGGCAGGCGGAAGGGCATCGAGCGTCGCGGCGGGCGGCTCCAACGCCAGAATCGTCGCGCCGTGCGCCAGCGCGGCGTTCACATCGTCACGGGTCAGACCGTCCCAGGAGGCGACCACGACGTAGGCGGCCGGCCGATCGATCATCAGCTTGCGAAAGTCATCGTGTCGATCGCACGCCAGTTGCCGCGCCAGTTGGTCGACGGGGCCGGTGCGCTCGCCGCCGACGCCGATTGGCGTGATGGCTGAGCCCATCAGGTCGACGACCCGGCCAAGCGTCGACGCCCGGTCCGCATCCGTCCAGATCGTCACCTCAGGAGCCATGCTCGCATGCGACATGCGCAGAGAATACGTCGACTGCACCCCGGGGCCAAGTCGGCGAGCAGGAGATGTCGACGGCGAAGTGTCATCGGTGAGCGATGCCTCGCGGCTGGCTGCCCCGTGCCCACTGGCGGGTTTGTGCGCACGATGGCCTGTCACCTGAAGATTTTCGGTCGACGGGTTTTGCTCGTAAGCGTGGTTCACGAGGGAGCTTTCAGCGCGTCGTTCAACGGGGAGGGCGGTGACAAAAGGTGACATTTTCGGCGGATAAGTCGTGATCCGGGAACGCGCCTGTTGGTACGCGCCGCCCGCCTGTCGCACCTGCAACCGGGCAGCCGCGCCCCGGCGCGCGCACAATGTCACCCCCCCGGGGGGTCGACCTTCCGACAGAATGCCCCAACTTTTTTCATATCCATTATTTGCGACGATTTTCAGCGATGTCACCCCCACGACAAACACGACATGTGGTGAGTGGTGAGTGGTGAGTGGTGAGGAGTGAGTGGTGAGGAGTGAGTGGTGGGTGGTGAGGGGTTCTTGACTCAGACCTCAGGCCTCACCTCATCATACCCAAAAATAGTGCGAAAATCAATGATTGGCCGGGACAAGTCAGACAGGTGACCGCCAGCGAGCCAATTGGCAATCGGCATTTGGCAATTGGCGCTCCCCCGCAATCGGTATGATGCGCCGCATGCTTGACGGTTTGCATTTGACGAAGCCGGGTGTGTTCATCACCGCGACGGATACGGAGGTGGGCAAGACGGTGGCGGCGTGCGCGTTGGCGTGGCATTGGCGGCGTGCGGGACGGCGGGTGGGGGTGTGCAAGCCGTTCGCCACGGGGTGTCGTCGGGAGCGGGAAGGGCTGGTGAGCGAGGATGCCGAGGCGCTGGCGCACTTTGCCGACTGTCGTCAGCTGTTGGATGTGATCAACCCGGTGCGGTTTGTGCCGCCCGTTGCCCCGGCGGTGGCGGCGGAGGCGGCGGGGCGGCCGATCGATTTCGATGCGATTGCGCGGTCGCTGATGCTGCTCGATCAGGACAGCGATGTGATGATCGTCGAGGGCGTGGGCGGGATCATGACGCCTCTGGATGGTGAGCGGACGGTGCTGGATTTGGCGGCGGCGCTGGCGTATCCGGTGGTGGTGGTGACCCGGGCGACGCTGGGGACGCTGAATCACACGGCCATGACGGTGCGGCTGCTGCGGGAGGCGGGGTGTGATGTCGCGGGGCTTGTGGTCAACGGCTACGAGGGCGATGTGGCCCGGCAGACCGATGCATCGATGGCGACGAATCGGCAGTGGCTGACGCGGATGAACAAGGTGCCGGTGCTGGTGACGCTGCCGCGGTGCGAGGCGGCGGGGATGCGGCCTGGCCGGGGGCGGATCGATGAGGCGGTGCTCGAGGCGATGGCGCAGGCGGATTGGGGGAAGGTGGCGGCGGTGCCGAAGCGGTGAATGGGCTTGCGGGGCCTGGGATTGACCGTTGATCCTAGAATGTAGGGATATGAGCAACACAACATTGAAAATTTCGGGCATGCGGTGTGCCGGCTGCGTGGGTGCGGTGGAGAAGCAGTTGGCGAGCGTGCCGGGCGTGCAGCGCGCCTCGGTGAATTTGGCGGTGGGGGAGGCGACGGTGGCGCACGACCCGCAGCAGGCGCCGCCTTCGGCGCTGGTGGATGCGGTGCACAAGGCGGGGTTCGAGGCGCAGCTTGTTGAAGAAGACGATGAGCCTCTGATAGGTCACGCCCACCACGATCATGATGATGAGGTGGTGGGCCGACGCCAGTGGATCATCTGGTCGATCTATGCGGTATTGGCGGCGGTGGTGATGGTGCTGTCGATGGCGTGGCACGAGCCGCCGCGTTGGAATGTGTGGCTGCAACTGGTGCTGACCGCGCCGATTCAGTTCGGCATGGGCGCGGTGTTTTATCGCGGGGCGTGGAATCGGCTCAGACATTTCCGGGCGGACATGGACACGCTGGTGGCGCTGGGGTCGAGCGTGGCGTTCTTTTACAGCCTGGCGCAGACGCTGCGCGGCGAACTGCCGGTTTACTACGAGACGGCGGCGGTGATCCTGGTGCTCATCGGTTTGGGGAAGATGCTCGAGGCGCGGGCACGGCGGAGTGCGGCGGCGGCGATCCGCGGGCTGGCATCGCTGCAACCGAATGAAGCGACAGTGCTGCGTGACGGCCACGAAACGGTGGTGCCCGTCGGCGCGATCGTGCCGGGCGACACGGTGCTGGTGCGCCCCGGTCAGCGTGTGCCGGTGGATGGCGTGGTGCTGTCGGGGTTTTCCGTCATTGATCAGTCGATGGTGACGGGCGAATCGATGCCGGTGGAAGTGGGCGAGGGGGACACGGTCATCGGCGGGACGGTGAATCAATCAGGTGCGTTTCACTTCCGGGCGATGCGCACTGGCAGGCAGACGCTGCTGTCGCAGATCATCGAGCTGGTCAAGCGGGCGCAGGGTTCCAAGGCGAACGTGCAGCGGCTGGCGGATACGGTGGCGGGCGTGTTTGTGCCGGCGGTGCTGGTGATCGCGCTGTTGGCGTTTGTCGGTTGGGGGCTTGCGACGGGTGACTGGTCGCGCGGGATGTTTCCGGCGATTGCGGTGCTGATCGTGGCGTGTCCGTGTGCGCTGGGGCTTGCGGTGCCGGTGGCGATTCTGGTGGGGACGGGGCTGGGGGCGCGGCACGGCATCCTTATCAAGGAAGCGGCGGCGCTGGAACGCGCGGGCAAACTCACGCACATCATTCTCGACAAGACCGGCACGCTCACCGTGGGCAAGCCGGGCGTGAGCGATGTGGCGATGATCCGCGAGGGACTGGATTCCAATCGCCTTTTGCAATGGGCGGCCTCGGTGGAGGCGATGAGCGAGCATCCGCTGGGCCGGGCAATCGTCGAGCACGCGGACAGACAGGGTTTTGAGCGGTTGCCGGTGACGGATTTCCGATCGATGACGGCTGAGGGGGTGGCGGGCACGGTCGAAGGCAGGGAGGTGATCATCGCCAAGCCGGCAGCGCTGGTGGAACGCGGCATCGGTGATGCGGCGGCGCTGGAGGCGTTCATCGAGGCGATGGACCCGGCGGCGAAGACGATCGTCGCGGTAGCGGTGGATGGCGAGCTGATGGGGTTGATCGCGCTTGCCGACCAGATCAAGCCCGATGCCGCGGCGGTGATCGATCAACTGCACGCGCTGGGCTTGAAAGTGATTCTGATGACCGGCGACCGCGAAGGTGCTGCCCGTGCGGTGGCGGATGAGCTTGGCATCGATGAGGTGCTCGCCGAGGTGCTGCCGCAGGACAAGCACGCGAAGATCGAATCGCTTCAGGCGTCGGGCAAGGTGGTGGCGATGGCGGGCGACGGGATCAACGATGCGCCGGCGTTGGCGGCGGCGGACATCGGCATCGCCATGGGCACGGGCACGGACATCGCGATGGAGTCGGGCCACATCGTGCTGGTGGGCGGCGACCTGCGGGGGCTGGTGCGTGCGGTGCTGCTGAGCCGTGCAACGATGAAGCGGATTCGCATGGGGCTTTTCTGGGCATTTATTTACAACGTGGTGCTGATTCCGGTCGCGGTGGCGGGTTACCTGCACCCGATGCTCGCCGCCGCCGCCATGAGCCTCAGCTCGGTGAGCGTCATCGCCAACGCGCTGTGGCTCCATCGGATGCGTTGGGGGAGGGATTGACCACAACAGAGAGGCGGGAGAATAATGACGCCCCGCCGGCAGTGTCCGGATCTTTACTCCAGTGTCTCAGGGACCGCGGCGGTTTGGGCCTGGCGGTAGGCGATGAGTTTCTGTTCGATGGTTTTGTCGCTGGTGGCGAGGATGGCGGCGGCAAAGAGGGCGGCGTTGACGGCACCGTGGCTGCCCTGGCTCATCGTGCCGACGGGGATACCCTTGGGCATGTTGCAGGTGGACAGCAGCGCATCGAGTCCGCCGGCGAGCTTGCCCTCCATCGGCACGCCCAGCACCGGCAGGTGCGTCAGCGACGCCAT
>CAZEFM010000079.1:0-17479 GCA_964511575.1 uncultured Phycisphaeraceae bacterium
CGCGGCGATCTGCGTGGCAGCCGAGGCGACTTCGCTGGCGGACTGGTCCACCTCGTACAAGAGGTTCTGCAGCGAGCTGGACATCTGGTTCACCGCGCCGGTGAGCTGACCCAGTTCATCCTGGCTTCGCACGGGCAGCGGCTCGCCGGTGAGGTCGCCCTCGGCGATTTCCTTGGCGCGCCTGGTGATGTTGGCGAGCACCTGTGTGATGCCGCGGACGATGACGTACGAGATCGCCACGCCGACCAGCACACCCAGCACGACCGTCACCGACACGAGCAACCGGGCCGTGCTGTAGCTCGCATCGCTGGCTTCGGCATCGGCGAGCATGTCCTCATCCGCCAACTGCGAGATCTCGCGCAGCTTCGCTTCCGCCTCGTCGATCAACTCGCGACCGCGGTTGCCCGAAAGTTCCGCGGCCACCTGGTTGGAGTTCTGCATCGACAGCGCCTGCACCCGTGCGTTGACGTCCATCCACTTGTCTTTGTCCGAGACAAACTGTGCGATGAGCGCCTTGTTCTCATCCGTCGCGGTTTTCTCCAACTCGGCTGTGAGCGTTGCGACGTTCTTCCACACCTCGTCCATGAACGAAGCGTACTGCTTCATCGATTCCTCCGTGCGGGCGAGGATGAAGTTCTTTTCCGCACGCTGCAGGGTCAGCATGTTCGCACGAATGCGAGCGCCGAGCAGGGCACGCGTCGCGGCGTTGTCCGCATCGACGATCAGCTTGCGCACCTCTTCGTTGTCGGTCGAGGCCCGCGCCTGACGCAGCAGGTTACTCACCTCGGCATCGTTGCGCTCGGCAAGCTGGCGCAGCGTGTTTTCGACACTGTCCGCCAGTTTCTGCCCTTCGGTCGTGGACAGGACATACGCCTGGCGATTGGTGTTCTTGCGGCTTTCGGCGCGCACCTGGCGGTTCACATCGCTGAACTGATTGAAGAGCTGTTCGAACTCGGTGAGGATCTTCTTGTTGCGGTCGTCCGCCAGTTTGTTCAGTTCACCCAGCCGTTCGTGCACTTCCTTTTCGAAGTTTTCGATGGCGGCGGCGTACTGGTCCATCAGCTCGTCGGTTTCGGCGAGCACCAGGTTCTTTTCGGCGCGGTGCATCGCCAGCACGCCGTTGCGAATGCGCTGGGCAAGCACCTGCTTGGTACTTGTGACGTCGACGATGGTGTTGAGCTGCTCGTTGATTTCCCCGAGCTTGAACAGGCCGATCACGCCGACCGCAATGGCGACCGTCGACAACAGTCCGACCACGAAGAAAAGCTTCCCTTTGACCGATTGCAGAATGGCACTCATGAACACTCTCCCTTGATCGTCACGGCCTGGCCGCGGATCGCTGTTTGTTGTCACATCGCGTCGGAGACGGAACTCCCCACATCCGTTGCGATGCGGCGTAGGTAACGAATCTCAATGGGGTCGGGCGTGGGATAGAAATCGCGCATCGCCGACATCGGCAGCAACATCCATGGCCGACACATCCGTGCGCCGTTCTTGGTGAACAGCACGTTGTCGGCGATGTACACAGCCGTGTGATAAATCTCGCCGTCATTCATGAAGACGACCAGATCGCCGAACTGCGGCTGATCGACGGTGGTGTACTGCGTGGTGAACACCTGCGACACGTAGGTGCCGTTGGCGAAGCGGTCGTCCGCACGACGGTTGAAGAAGTTGAGCGCGGACCAGTGGCAGTCGCGCGTGTCACCGGCGGGCAGCACGCCATCGTCATCGGGATAGGTGTACAGCCGGGCGCGTGCGAAAGGCGGCAGCAGGTGCACCACATCGATGCTTCCGCCGCCCGGCGTGTTGGCAAGGCTCTGCAGGATGGTGCGCACGTCCTTGGCTCGGCCGCGCCCGCCCCAGTACGCCACCAGCGGCTCGACATCCTGCCCTTCGGCGACGTGCAGCCGAAGCATCAGCGTTGATTCCCCCATCAAAGCCTGCACAAGACGTTGGCCTTCGGCCACATCGGACAGGTGCGACTGCACCTGCGGCAGGTCGGCAAAGAAAAGGAACGACCCGTTGCGATAGACGAGCGGCGCGACAGCCTCACGAAGTCGCGGCGACAGATCGGCGCGCTCCATCCATTGCGCAGGCGAATCCCCCCAGAACCGAAAGGCGTTCACCTGCGCCAGGTTGCGCCGATCGCGCGCCAGCCGGTGATAGATTCGCGCCCGCGCATCGGCAGTCAACGAGCGCAGCAGCGCTGCGGGTGGTTCGACGATGTAGCCTTCATTCGCCGGATCGCGACGTGTGACGCGCATCAGCGCTTCGATCTGTTCATCGGCGAGGTGCGACTCAGCGAAGAGGGACACCAGTTCGGTGCTCGAGGTGTCGCGGAAGTGCCATATCGGCGCGGGGCTGAAGGTGGCTTCGTCGATCTGCTCGATGGGCGGCGCGATGACGACGCGTCGCATGCTGATGACACCCCACGGGCCGGGCTGAAGAAACCGGGTGGATCGGTTCGGGCGCGGCTGCCCCACCGGGGCGAAGGCGTAGCTCGTCACCGCCAGTGCCGCCAGCAGCAGGCCGGCGGCGATCGCCACCCGGCGGCTCCAGCTCATCCGCCACTGCGCCAGCGATGCGCATCGTGCGTGCAGCGCACCCAACGACTGAACGAGGAAGGCTCGCATCAGACCGCCGCTCCACAAAGGCTGAGGAATCGTGGCAGCTTCGTCACGCCGAGCTGCTGAATGGATTGACGGACCCACGTGAAGGTGTCGACCGCCTGCCCCCCGGTGAGGCTCGGATACTTTCGGATGCCGATGCTCGGGTCGTCGACCAGTTCGACCAGTTCGGACATGAGCGATTCCGCCGCCGCGCGTCCCTGTGCGGTGAGCGGCTTCTCCAGCGGCGCGAGCAGGCGATAGAGATCCACCACGCTGCGCGATTCGAGCTTTTCCATCAGGCTCCGCCGATGATGCTCCACCGTGCGAACGCTCAGGTGCAGTTTCGATGCGATGACCTTGCTCGACAGATCCTGTGCCACCAGGAGCATGACCTGTCGTTCGCGTGGGGAAAGGCGTTGCAGGCGTGTCAGCGCCTCGGCTGTGGCCCGGGCGTGGTTGCGACGGGCGACTCCCACCGCCAGCGCTTCGTGGATGGCGTTGACCAAAGCCGAAGGGGATGCGGGTTTGGGCAGGTAGTCGATCGCGCCGAGCTTCATCGCCTCGACCACCGCGCTGACATCCGGTTCACGCGTGGTGAAGACGATCGGCAGCGTCGGGTCGTGCTCCAGCAGATGCTGCTGCAACTGGTTGCCTGACAGTTGGGGCAGCCTCGCTTCGAGCAACAGGCAACCGGGCGTCATCGGCACGTACTCGTCGAGGAAGGTGCGCGGCGAGGCGTAGAGACGTGGCGTCACGGCGATCGACGACGCGATCTCTCGCATGGTTCGCCGACTGTCGTGGTCGGAATCGATGACCCAGAGCGTGGGGTCCGGCACATCGCAAAGCACGGTAAATCCTTTCGCTACGGCGATGGGTGTTGCATCGAATCGAAAGCGGCCTCCGGCAATGGCGGAAGGTACGCAATTTCCTAGGTAGAGATACCTATTCCCCCATGTGCTCGCCCCCAGGACCGTGGGGGCGGGTCGCGAAATTCCAGAGGTTTGGGAAGCAACGTGGCATCGATCGGCCTGCCGTCATGTGATGGATGCGGCATCTCCTGTAGGGTTCGCACGATACGCTCGATTCCGTGCCAACGCCCCCAGGAGGCGATGCTTGCTACTGGTTGACCTTCTCCGCAGGCGCAATGAACAACGTCGTGCGAGGGGGATCGCCCGTATTAAAACCGAATATGACAATCGGAACCCACGTCGGTCAGCCGTGACAGCGTGTCGGCGCCAGCCCGAAAGAACACCGGAAGTGCGGGTATTTCTTCGGCAAAATGGCTGCGTCGGGGTGAAGAGTTGGTGGATGGCGTGGCGGAGGGTTGGCGTGGGGTTGAGGGCGGATCGACGAAAGCGACCGGCTTGTAACGACACGCCTCTCAACGAAAAAAGGCTCGCAAGCGTTTGCTTGCAAGCCTTCGAGAATGGGCCCGGCAGGATTCGAACCTGCGACCTCACCCTTATCAGGGGTGCGCTCTGACCAACTGAGCTACGAGCCCGGAAACCGGCGGATCACGCCGGGTCGAAGAGGTTAGGCCAAGCCGCCGCGACAGTCAAGACCCCCTGTTGGCGGGGTGATTTCGGGTTGCGGATTTCTGAATTCAGTCGCGGGTTGGCGGCACAGGTTTGTGGGTATGGTGCAAAATTCTTCTGGACAGGAGCGGGTGTTTTGCCGTTCAATAGTAAGGACTCGCCGATGCACCGGCCATTTGCGCTGGTTCCCCCCCTGATCTTTATCGAGGAGCCACAACATGTCGGGACCGCATTTGGGGCACGGGCCTTCCGCTGACCACGATGGCGATACGCGCCGGGAGGTGAATGCCGCCCTGGTGGATGTGATGCCATGGATGGTGTCGCTGCTGTTTCACCTGGGGATCGTGATTCTGGCGTTTTTCCTCGTCTGGGCGACGATCCGCGGCGTGGATCAGGAGGAGATCACCACGCCGATCAGCGGGCTGGACCCCGCGCCTTCGCTCAACCAGCCGACGCTGCGACAGCACAGCCTGTCGGAATCGGCGATGTCCCGGCGAACGCTGACGCAGAACCTGGTGCGGCCGGTGTCCGCGGCGACCACGCAAATGCGCGCCCCCAGCTTCGAACTCGGCATCGCCGGTGGGGAGCTCGCCACCGCCAGCCCGTTCGGTACAGGGCCGAGCGTCGGGGATCGGCCGGGGACCGGGCTTTTCGACATCGGCGGTCGGGCCAACACCGTTGTTTTCCTCATCGATGCCGGCGGGATGATGATCGACACCATGCCGTTCGTTTTGGCGGAGCTCAAACGTTCGATCGATGGGTTGAGCGAAAAGCAGCGGTTCAATGTGGTTTTTTTCGGGGGCGGCAAGCCGTTTGAGGTGCCGGTGCCCTCGCGCGGGATGAAGGTTGCGGATGAGGCTGCCAAGCAGGCGGTGAAGCAGTGGATTGATCTGGAGGCGGGCAACGTTCGCCCACAGGGACAACCCAATTCGATCGATGCGATCGAAATGGCGCTGCGGTACAAGCCGGAGTCGGTGGTGCTGCTGTCGGCTGATTTCACCCGTCGCGGCAAGTACGCGATTCACCCGGATGATTTGATTGCGGCCGTGCAGCGTGCCAACACCAGACCCAGCCGCATCAACACGATTCAGTTCGTGTATCCCGACCCGCTGCAGGCACTTGGCCGCAAACCGACGCTGCAGCGGATCAGCGAGATGACGGGCGGCGCGTACCGGTTTGTCGACGCCCGGGAGTTGCAGGGGCGTTGAGGCGGGGCGGATCGTTCGCTTGATCCGGGGGGCGCAGGAGGGGCCTGGTCTGGCGGGCGCGTCGGGGGCGCGGTTCGTGGGGGTGGTACGGGCTGGACAACCGGCCACGAATTCGGTTCAATAGATAGACACGGGCAGCCTCGGCCCGGTTTGGTTCTACCCCCTGCCAGGAGAAGCGTTATGCCAGGACTTGGCTTTGGTTTTGGCTTTGCCGACGTTCGCGGCGGCCAGCCGACTCCTCAGGGTCCATCGCCTGAGCTCCCACCCGAGGAGCACGACGATTCCCATCGCGAAATCAACGCGGTGCTCACCGATGTCATGCCCTGGCTGGTGTCGCTGTTCTTCCACCTGGGCATCATCATTCTCGCGTTCTTCCTGGTGTGGGCGACGATCGCGGTGGTCGACGAGGAAAAGATCGTTGTTCCCATCGCCACGCTGGGCGAGACACCCGGCACCCCGTTGAACCTCACCACCCCGCAGAAGGTGACGGAGCAGTCCTCCAGTTCCCGCCGCACGCAGAGCAAGAACCTGGTTCGGCCGACGTCCGCGGTGACCAGCGACACGCGTTCGCCGACCAAGGAGTTCGGCATCGCCGGCAGCATGGAAGCGATGGCCAGCCCGTTCGGCTCGGGTCCGCGACCCGGTGAAGGCTTCAGCGTGGGGTTCTTCGGCACGGGGGGCAATGCCCGGTCGATCGTCTTCATCATCGATGCCGGCGGCATGATGATCGACACCATGCCGTTCGTGCTGGACGAGTTGAAGCGGACGATCGGCGGTTTGAGCGAGCAGCAGCGTTTCAACGTGGTCTTTTTTCCGGGGGGCAAGCCGTTTGAGGTACACGTGCCGCGCCGGGGCATGAAGCCCGCCACCGCCGAGAACAAGCAGGCGGTGATCGAGTGGATCGACCTGGCTGCGGGGAACATTCGGCCTCAGGGTCAGCCCAACCCGATCGAAGCGATCAAGATGGGGCTGCGTTACGAGCCGGAGCTGGTGTACATTCTCTCGGCCGACTTCACCCGCCGGGGCAAGTACGCGATTCATCCCGATGACCTGCTGGCGGCGGTGCGTGAGAACAACCGTAAGCCGAGCAAGATCAATACGATTCAGTTCGTCTACCCGGACCCGCTGGTGGCGCTCGGCCGCAAGGCGACGCTGCAGCGGATCAGCGAGGAAACGGGCGGGATTTTCCGTTTCGTGGACGGGAGGGAACTGGGCGGCCGTTAAGTCTGACCTGACGTGCTTGGCGCTTGGTCCGGCGGGAGGCGAGGGCTTTACAGATGAGCGCCGATCAGGTTCAATAAGGGCTTAGCGAGCAACCGCTTGTGTGGGGCGCAGTGCCTGCTGCCACCCCAAGTTCCGAAAAAGTTTGTTGTGCTTGTAAGGCGTCGTGGATGCGACGGGACAAGGGCTTGCCAGCACCCATCATGGCGTGCACACAGGCCCCACCGGGGGGTGCTGAACAGGTCACCGACCTGGGACTTCAAACGTAGGCTGTACCAACCATGGCTCAGACCCGCCGCCGTCGGTTCGAACGAATGAAAACGCCTCTGATTGCATGCGACCGCCCGACCGCGCAGGTGTCACGACAGCCTGCATCGCTGTTGCGGGTGATCGCCTCGGCCGCATGTCTGGCGATCGCCGGCATCGCCGATGCCGACACCATCCGCATCGAAGGCTTCGATATCCCCAACGTCCGTGTGGAGAACATCTCCAACGGCGTGCTGCTCTACTCGACCGCCAGCGGTGCGGAGGTGCGTCAGCCCATCGACCGCATTCAGTCGATGAAGCTCGATGACCATCCCCAGCTCGAGCGGGCGCTGGCGCTGGAAGCGGAAAACAAGCACAAGGAAGCGCTGGAACAGTTGCGAGAGATCCGCACCAATGTGGCGTGGATCAAGCACTGGGTGGCTGCCCAGGTGGTGCGCACCGCGACCGCGGCGGGGGAATCCGAAGCCGCTGTCGTCGCCTACCTCGACCTGGTTCAGACCAAGGCGGATCCCTTCTACATCGAAAACGTTCCGGTCAAGGCGCTCGCTGCGGCGGATGATCGGACCAAGGCCCGACTGGTGAACCGCATCCAGGCCGCCATCGATGCGCAGCCTGCCCGCAGTGTCGCCACCCCGTTGCTCCGCCAACTGCTCGATGTGGCGAAGGTGGACAACCAGACGCTGCAGGAAATGGCGACGGACAAGCCGCCGGCCGTGGAGCTGCCCGCGAACATGCGGCTGACCGACCCGGTGACGAAGCTGCTGCGCGAGGGTAAGTTCGACGAAGCGCTCGCCGCGGTGAATGAAGCGTTGAAGATTCCCGGCGGGACGGACATGAAGCTGTACCAGCGCGGCATCGCGCAGCTCAACCTGGCGCAGGCGGTCGAAGCCGACCAGGGGCTGGACGCGGCGCTGAAGGGTTATAAGGATGCCGGGCTGAGCTTCATGCGTGCGGTGATTTACTTCCCCCGTTCGCCGTATGTGGGCCCTGCCCTGATCGAGGCGGGGTATGTGCATGCGAAGATCGGCCGGGAGGACATCGCCGCCAAGCTGTACGATGAAGCCCTGCCTTTGATTGATGAGGAAACGAACCCCGGTCTGGCCCAGCGCCTGGACCAATTCCGTAAACAACTGAGCGCCCCCAGGGGTTGATCGACCCCGTGCAGGAAGCCACCCGAGGAGACTTTATGTCCGTTCACCGCCTGATTCGCCATCGGATTCCGTTTGTGATTGCGGCCGTCGCGCTGCTGATGTTCGCCGCACCCGCCTGGGCGCAGGAGACCGCGCCTCAGCAGGGCACGATCATGCGCGTCTGGTCGATGTTCTTCTACAACAGTGAGTGGGACTTCATCGGTCTGCTGATCGTGTGGCTGTTGCTGCTGTTCTCGATGCTGTGCATGGGTTTCGGCCTGCACCTGGTGATGCGGTTCCGCCGCACGATGGTGCTGCCGGAGGAAACCTACACGCAGGTGCAGGCGATGCTTGAATCCAAGCAGTACCGCGAGGCGATCGAGTTCGCCGAGGCCGATGAAAGCTACCTCGGCAAGCTGGTGCATTCGGCCCTGACCGAAGCGAGCAACGGCTACTCGGCGATGGAACGCGCCATCGAGGAAACCGGCGACGCGGAAACCACCCGTTACCTGCGTCCGATCGAATACCTCAACGTTGTGGGCAACATCGCTCCCATGATGGGTCTGTTCGGCACGGTGTACGGCATGATCGTGGCGTTCCAGAGCCTTGTGGACGCGGGCGGTCGACCCGATCCGGTGCAACTGGCAGGCGGTATCTCCACCGCGCTGGTCACCACCTTCTGGGGACTGATCGTCGCCATCCCGGCGATGGCGGCCTACGCCCTGATCCGCAACAAGGTTGACGCTCTCACCGCCGAAGGGCTTCTCCAGGCGGAGGAACTCATCGCGCCGTTCAAGCCGTCGTCGAAGAAGCGGTCGAGCACCGGCTCCTCCAGCAGCGGTTCGTCCAGCGCGTCCAGGCCCGCCGGCGAACGCCCCAAGGCCGTGCCCAAGCCGCAGTAATCGCGGCGGGCAATGACGGACACCTCGGCGGGAACGTCCCGCTGTGTGTCCAACCGTGTGGATCCGTGGCTAACCCCGATTGAGCCAAGCCGATGTCGCAAGTGCACAAAAAAGGCGCCGCCAAGGCGACGATGAACATGACGCCGCTGATCGACGTCACGTTCCAGTTGATCCTGTTCTTCATGCTGGTGAACAACATCATCGCCGACGAGGCGATCCAGTTGAAGGTACCGACGCTGGAAGACCCCAAGACGCGCGAGCTGGGCGATGTGAACCGCGTGATCATCAGCGTGGCGGCGAGCACCGACTACGACCAGAAAGCGCGCGATGCGAACCCGTTGGCGTTCGAACC
Source organism: uncultured Phycisphaeraceae bacterium (assembly GCA_964511575.1). Classification (GTDB taxonomy): domain Bacteria; phylum Planctomycetota; class Phycisphaerae; order Phycisphaerales; family Phycisphaeraceae; genus CALKHT01. The sequence continues at coordinate 9,225 of CAZEFM010000079.1, forward strand.
GCGGGCACGCATCATCTCGGTGGGGCACTTGTCGTGGAATCTCGAAGCCATGACGCACAGCGACGCGTTGAAGGAACTCGAAAAGCTGCTGCTCGATGAGAAGCAGAAGGACCCCAACGTGCAGGTGCTGCTGCGCGCTGATGCGGCGCTGCATTATTCCGAGGTCGAACCCGTCATGGCGGTGATCACGCAGTGCAAGATTGAAACGGTGAATCTGGTGGCGGACCTGCCGGGACCGGGTGCGCCGACGAACGGGAAGCAGGAATAACCGCCGCCCACTCCCGCAAAGATCGGCGACGAGGAAGGTGAACATGGCTGACGTCAACCCCCCATCGATTCGCGACGAGTTCGTCGGCACAAACATCGACGTCGTGCACCACAAGCCGCGCACACGATCGATCAAGACGTCGGACATGAACCTGAACCTCACGTCGATGATCGACGTGATCTTCCTGCTGCTGATCTACTTCGTGGTGACGGCGAGCTTCGCGATCGGCGAAGGCGTGATCGTGGCGAAGATGCCCGAGGGCAGCGGCAGCGCTCCGTCGCTGGATATGCCCAAGACGAAGCTGATCGTGCAGGTGAACAGCCACGGCAGCGACCCGACGGGTTACGTCATCACCGTGCAGGGCCGACCGGAGCGTCCGGCCAACTTCCGCCAACTCGCCGCCGTGCTGACCGAAATGCGTGGCGTCTCGGCGAAGGACGATGACCCGGTGGTGGTCCAGCCGGACGCTTTCGTTCGCTGGCAGCACGCGGTGAACGCGTTCAACGCCGCCGTGGCCGCACGATACAAGGATGTGCGTTTCGGTCAGTCGGCTCAGGATTGAGCTTTGCTGTCCGGTGACGGTGGTGGCGGCGGCGTGCCGCTTGCGGCGCGGTTGCGGAACCCCGACGGGGGTTGCCCCGTGATGTGATTTTTTCGCGCGCTTTGATGCGCTGACTATTCTTCAGCCAACGGTTCGCCATGATGCAACGTTCCTCCCTTGTGCTTGTCGCTTTGTTCACGCTGTTGGTCTGCGTGCTGCCCGCCCGGGCACAGTCGCACCTGGACCCGGGAACCCTGATCGACGGGTTGGCACGGCGGAACATGAGCGACCTGCTGGGCCACCTCATCGAAACCGAGCCACGCAACGATCCGGTTGTGAACCTGCAGATCGAGATCGCCCGGCTGACGATGCGGGCGGACGATCCGGCTCTTTCCCGTGCCGAGCGTGTCGACGCTGTGGATCAGATGATCGCCGTGACGCGGCAGCTCATCGCCGATCACCCCGACCACGAGCAGCGGCCGGTGTGGCAGACCGACCTGGCGGACCGCTACTTCAACGCGAAGCTGCAGTTCGCCGGCATCTACGCGGCGGAGTTCCACGAGTTCGGCGTGCTCACCGCGGAACAGAAGGAAGCCATCGATAGCCTCGCGGCCGATGTGTTCGTGGAACTGGCGCAGGCCGATGTGCGTTTTCGTCAGCTTGAGGATGCTCTGGCGCGTCATGCCGAGCGGCGGCGCGAGCTGGACAACTCCGGCCAGTGGGAACGCATGTTCGAGCACTACTGGCGCAACAGCACGCAGTACTACCTGGCGCTGGCGGCGTATCACACCGCACTGCTCGACGACAGCCATCCCTACTTCCAGAACCTGGGCAACCCGCGCGTGCCCCTGCAGCGGCAGAACATCAGCGATGAACGCAAGCGGCTGTTCGATCTGGCGGCCCGATCGCTCGAACCGCTCGTCTCCCGCGACAACCAGAACATCACGCAGGATGTGCGGCTGCTGTGCCTGTCGCTCATGGGCCGGGCACTGGCGCAGAATAACCGCTTCGACGAAGCGATGGAAGCGTTTCGCGAGGTGGTCGACGCGCGACAGACGAACATGACCGACCTGCTCACGGGGCTCGGCCGGGCGCTGGCGCTGCACCGCAACGGGCAGACCGGTTCGGCGGAGGAGCTGCTGCTGTCGCTGGACAAGCACGCCTGGGCGGCGACGAACCCGGCGCTACGGCTGCTGGTGAAGGATCAGTTGCACCGGGTGTACATGGATGTGGCCGCCAAGGCACCGCAATCCCAGCGCGCCAACGCCATCGCCGAAGCGTACGAGCCTTATTTCGACCTGCTGACGGACATGCGTCGGCAGAACGACCCCGAGCTGACGAATACTGCGGGTTTTCTGGAGAACTACATTTACTCGCGCTGGCAGGCGCATCTGGATCCCAGCGTGTCGCACGACTCGCTGCCGCCGGCGGTGGTGATGGGGATCGGCACCGCGGCGCGGGCGGAAGGCGAGCAACTGGCGAAACTGGCGATGGACGCCCTGCAGCAGGGGCAGGCGTCGCGCTCCGCGCAACTGGAACGCGACGCCCGCGCCAAGCTGCAGCAGGCGATCGAGATGCTCGACCCGCTGCTGCAACGCGATGCGCTGCTTCCGGCCGTCAAGGCGCGGGCCATGTTCAACCTCGGGCTGGCGACGTACTGGCTCGACCCGACGGACGTGGACGGCGTGCTGCAGGCGGCGCGCACCTGGATCAACCTCGCCACCGAACTGCCCGAGCAGCCCGAATCGGAAACGGGCATCGAGTTCGCCGTGAAGGAACTGGCGCGCGTTTACTTCGTCGCGCCCGGCACCGAGGGATACGGCAGCGCGTTCAACCAGGCGCTGGAAGTGCTTTTCGACAAGTTCCCCACCACGCAGTTCGCCGATGACTTTCGCCTGTCGTATGTCACGCAGGTGCTGATGCCTGCTGACCGGTACGAGGAAGCTGCCCGGATTGCCGCGGGTGTGCCGTTCCTCCACGTGAACTATTTCGAAGCCCGCCGGGAGATGCTCTACAGCCTGTTGGAGGCCTACCTCCGCACGCCCGAGGGCAACGCCAAGGCTGAGGCGCGTCGCGCGGTGGTGACGGCCGGCGAAGCGCTGCTGGAAGAAGCGGAAGCGCAGCTCGAAGGTTTTTCGGCTGAGCAACTGGCGCAGGCGGTGGCGAGCCTGATGGATTCGGAAGGCGATGACGACCTGCGTCGTCGCGGCACAGCGTTCAACACCGCGGGTCACACCCGGCTGGTGCTCGCGCAGATGGCGGAAGCCGACCTGGAGATCGACAAGGCGCTGGACCTGCTCAAGGACTTTGAAACGCGCTTCGCCGCCGACCGCGCGTTGGCGATCGAAGGGTTCAGCCGTCGCATCAGCGTGTACATCGCCGCCAACCGCATCGATGATGCCGGCCGCGAGGCACAGCGGATGATGGACCTCTACCCCGAGGATGCGGGTGGCACGGTCAACAACGTCGTCAACTCACTCGAACGGCAGATCGATCAGTTGCGGCGTCAGGCGAACGTCGAACTGTCCGAACGCCGCAAACGCGAACTCACCACCCGCGCTGAGGCGATGTCCAAGGTGCTCGTCACGCTGTCGGAGAACCTGGTCGACTGGGCGCTGCGGCAGCAGTACAACTCCGAGGAGATGGTTCCGTTCCGACTGGTGTACGTCAAGGCATTGTGCCTGTCGGGCGATGGCGAAGGCGCGGTGAAGGCGATCGAGCCGTTGATCAAGGAATACGCCAGCGACGCCACGGTCATCCACTACGCCGGCGAGGCGCTCTACACCCGCGGCATGGCGAACAACAACCAGCAGGACCTGATCACCGCCGTCACGCGGTACTTCGACACGCTGATCAACGGCCTGCAGAACCAGACCGATGCGCAGGGCAAGTACTCCGAGCTCTTCTGGCACGCGTGGATGCGCCGCCTGCAGGTGATGGACAAGCTCAACCAGGGCGTCGCCGACATCCCCGTGCGCGTCAACGGTCTGGAGGGCATGGACCCGGGCCTGGGTGGCGAGCCCTACCGCAGCACCCTCCGCACCCTCCGCGAAAAACACCGCCGGTAAGAACCGAAGAAAGAAGACCAAACGAGAGATCAGCGGCGTGGTCGCTTCAGCGGTCCCGGCGCCGTCTCATCCCTGATTCCTGATCGGTCCCCGATCACACATCGCACAACTTCGCCGCCTGCGCCAGCGACGTCAGCGGATCGCGCTTGGGCAGGAACTCCTGACCCACGAAGCCGGTGAAGCCGGTCTTCACGATCTCACGCATGATCGCCGGGTAGTAGAGTTCCTGGTTCTCATCCAGTTCGTTGCGGCCGGGGTTGCCCGCGGTGTGATAGTGGCCGATGTACTGGTGATATCGACGAATCGAGCGAATCACATCGCCCTCGTTCACCTGGGCATGATAGATGTCGTACAGCAGCTTGAAGCGATCCGACTTGACGCGCTTGCACAACTCCGCGCCCCACGCGATGTTGTCGAACATGTAGTCGCCGTGGTCCACCTTGCTGTTGAGCAGTTCCATGATGATGGTGACCTGCTTCTCCTCAGCGTAAGGCGTGATCTTCGCCAGCGCCGCGGCACAGTTGCTCAACCCCTCATCGTCCGCCATGCCGCCGCGATTGCCTGAAAAGGTGATCACGTTCGGGCAGCCATGCGCCGCGGCAACATCGATCGCCTTGCGAATCGCATCGAGGCAGCTTTCATGGTTCTGCGTGCGGTTGAGTCCGTTGGCGATGCCGTGGCTGTTGACGATGGCGCAGGTCAGGCCCGCGGCCTTCACCTTCTTGATGTCGCTTTCGTTCAGCAGCTCGATCGACTCAAAGCCCATGCGCTTGGCTTCGACACACATGCGGTCGAGCCCCACCCCGCCGAAGCACCACATGCACACGGATTGGCGGATGCGCTTGTTGACGATGACCGCGCCCTGCTCGTTGTCCTGCGCCGCGGCGCGCTGTCCGCCCGCCACCGCCGCCGCCGCAACACCCGCAGCCCCGGCGAGAATGCCGCGGCGTGTCAGACCGGTGTTCTGCTGTGTCATCGTTCTACTCCTCATACGTTTACGTTGAATGCCTGATCAACTTAATGCCTGATGTCGACAGAAGACGACGGAATTTCTTCCTTCGTCATTCGAATTTCGTCATTCGTCATTTCTCATCCCCCCACCCGGTCCAACGCCAATTCATGCGCCTCATGATACCGCTTGCCGAGGTTGTGCCAGTCGAAATGTTCCGAAAAGCTCTCGACGTTGTTGCGCAGCGCGATGCGTTCGCGTCGGCCGAGCTGCGTGAAGCGGAACATCTGCTCGCACAACTCGTCAGCCGATTCGTGGAAGCTGCGATGCGCCCGCCGCAGCACGTACAACCCCTTTTCCTCGTGGTCCGGCAGCAACTGCATCAGATACGAGCCGAACCCCGCCAGGTCGCTCGTCACCGCCGGCACACCCAACGCGATCGACTCCAACGGCGTGTAGCCCCACGGCTCGTAATAGCTGGGAAACACGCCCAGATGGCAGCCACGCACAAACTGATCGTACTCCATGCCGAACAGCGGACTCATCGGCGTGATGAAGTCGGGGTGAAACACCACCTTCACCGGGTCGTGCTGCTGGTTCCACAAACGGCACGCGCGAAGCTGATTGAGCACCGCATCGCTCGCATCGTCCACCAGATCATGCGTGACGATGCCCGGCGGCGAATCGCGACGCCAGGCGTGCATCGTGCGACGCAGCCGCAACCGCCAATAATCATCGATCAGCGTGTTGAAGTCGGGAATCCGCCCCGCCGCCACCGCATGGAACAGACGCTCGCCGATCTGTTCCTTGATCGCGTTCACCCCTTCGCGAAACTCTTCAAGCATCGCGCTGGATTGCAGCGCCGTCACGTTGATCGACTTCACCGCCGTCTTGGTGATGATGAACGCCACCACCGTCACATCGCTGCCCGTGATGCGCAGGCGATGATTCAACCGCGCCAGCGCCTCGATCGTCAGATCCATCCCCTTGTTGCGATACTCATATCGCCCGGAGGTGAAGAAATAAAGCGTCTTGTCCAGGTCGAAGCTGTAGCTCGGGAAGAAGTGGCCGATCGTGAACTCGTGGATCTTGTCTTTGTAGATGCGGTGCAGGTTCTGAAACTCGTGAATCGCGGCGAAGCGCTGAATGTTCAGCCCGTTGGGCAACAGCACATCCGGGTCGCGGCCGAGCAACCCCCGGCATTCCTGAGCCGTCACATCTGACACCGTCGTGAACACATGCGCGCCGTGCGCCGCCGCGCGCTCGATGCGATGTTGCGGCTGAATGTTGAAGTGCGTCGCTTCCTTGTCCGCATCGAAGAACGACAGGTGGTCGTAAAACCCCGGATCGTTCATCGCCAGGTATCGCCCCAGCAGCGTCGCGTGGGTGGTGAAGACGACCGCACCGGGCCAGTTCTGCCGTCGCAGATCGGGAATCGCCGCGCCCGCCATCCACTCGTGAAAGTGCGCGATGATCTGCCGTCTGCTCGATTCCTTCTGCGCCAAAAGCGAGAGAAACAGCCGCGCCACTTCACCGAACGCCACCACGTTGTTGATCAGCGGATCGTCCGCCGGCGTTTCGATGCCGTGCTCTTTCCACAGCCGGTACTTGATCTCGTGCAGCCGGTTGAAGACGCTCAGGTAATCGATGAGCACGACGTGTGGCCGACCGGTCACCAGCCACCTGCCGAAGTAGGCGTTGATGCCCAGTTCGCGCAGTTCCTTCACCGCTGCGCCGATGGGTCCGGTGAGCGGGCCTTCATCGAACTCCACCGCCGCCGCCGCCGCGTGATAAGGCCCAAGAAGGCAGTACCGACTGCCCCACCGGTCGATCATGCTCGGCACCTTCGACCGGATGACGGTGTAGATGCCGCCGACCTGGTTGCACACCTCCCACGCACACTCGATGAGCAACGGCTCCCCCCGCCGCGCGGGCCGCGATGGCCGGGGCTCGGAAATGCGCTGCGTCTCGTCCGTGTTTATGGACGTATCGACATCGGCGACGGGCGATTCGAGCGAGGGCTGCTTCGCTGCGTTCGTGGGCGGGATGTTCGTCGATGCGCTGTCGGCGGGTGGTACCGCAGCGGCAGGCGTGGTCGGCGGAATCGGCGTCATCGGGTTGGCGGGCGACGCCACCGATGCGTTCTTGCCCCGCGATGCCTTGCCCGTGCGCCGAGCGGTCCGAAGGGGTCGCGACTTCTTCATCGACATTGACTCAACGAAATCGTTACCACCCGACGTTGCTTACGCGCGAACACGACCCGACACGCCCGGTGCGTCAGGAATCCACCCGGCACGTTGCACCACAGGTGTGCCTCTGCGTTCAAACCGCCACGATGATTCACGCGCTCATCTCGTCGCGCACGCGCTCCAGCAGCTTCTTCGTCAGCACGATGCCATCCTGCTCGCTGTGCTTGCCGCCTTCGTACTCGATGCCCACGTAGCCGCGGTAGCCCGCATCCAGCACGATTTTCATCATTCGGCGATAGTCGGTGTGTACCTCGTCGCCGGCATCGTTGAACTCGTGGCTCTTGGCGCTGACCGCCTTGGCGTAAGGCATCATCTCGGCAACGCCCTTGTAACGGTCGTACGTCTTGCCGCCGCCGAGGTTGAAGTTGCCGAAGTCCGGCAGCGTGCCGCAGCGCGGGTGATCGACCATGGCGATGGTCCCCGCCAGCCATGCGCCGTTGGACGACAGTCCGCCGTGGTTCTCCACGATGACGTTCATGTCGTGCTGCGCGCCGAACTCGGTCAGCCGTCGCAGGCCGTCCGCCGCACGCTGCATCTGCTCTTCGTAGCTGCCGCTGCTCTGAGCGTTGACGCGAATCGAGTGGCAGCCCAGGAACTTGGCCGCTTCCACCCAGCGGTGATGGTTCTCCACCGCGCGCTGCCGCTTGGCTTCATCGGGATCGCCCAGGGCGCCCTCGCCGTCGACCATGATGAGCAGGCTCTTGACGCCTTCATCGGCGCAACGCTTCTTGAGGTCGCTCAGGTACGCCTGATCGCGGGCCTTGTCCTTGAAGAACTGGTTGACGTACTCGATGGCAAAAATGCCCATCTCCCGGGCGACGCGCGGGAAGTCCAGGTTCGTCATCTTTCCGCTGTGCAGCGTGCGGTGCAGCGACCACTCCGCCAGCGAGATCTGAAACAGCGGCGCCTTGTCCTGTGCCCGCAACAGCCCCGGCGCGGCGACGGCGGCAACACCCATCGCGGCCCCCATGCGCATCGAGCTTGCCAGAAAATCCCGACGATTCATCTCATGGCCCACGCAGCACCTCCAGGATGGAAAGTTGATCGCGGCCATCATACCAGAGGCACCGTCCAGAAAAAGCGTGACCACCCCGCCACCAACCCCACCACCGCCGCTCCCGCCACCCACGCCCACCAGCCATCACACGCCCCCCCGCCACCAACCCCACCCACCCCTCCA
>CAZEFM010000080.1:0-17375 GCA_964511575.1 uncultured Phycisphaeraceae bacterium
CCATCGCGTCGCGCATCGCGACGAGGTCGACCACGCAGGGCACGCCGGTGAAGTCCTGGAGGACGACGCGGCCGGGCATGAATGGGATTTCCCGGTTGGCGACGTCGCGGGCGTTGTAGCTCGCCAGGGCGTTGATGTGGTCCTGGGTGACGACGAACCCGTCGCAATTGCGCAGGGCGGCCTCGAGCAGCACCTTGATGCAGTAGGGCAGGCGATCGATCTCGCCGAGGCCCGCCTCCTTGAGGGCATCCAGGCGGTAAACGGTGCGCTGGCCAAGGGGGGTGTCGATGGTTTTGCGTGCGCTGAACGGGTCGGTAGTCATCGTCTTTCCTTCGCTAACTCGGTTGCGGTTGTCGAGCACAGCATCCTATCACAAGGTGCGGGGGTGAGGGGAGTGCGGTGGCGGGTTGCGTGGCGGGTCGTTGGTGATGACGGGGTTGAAGAAGGAGCGGCCCGGGGGATGGCGATCCCCGGGCTTGAGGGGAGGGAAAGTGGCAAAAGGTGGGCAGCGGGTGGTGGGGGTGGTGGTATCGCGATTGCAATGAAGCACTTGTGAACCTTTGGAAAAGGAGTGCGAGCCATGGGCAAAGGTGTTTCATTGGCGGTGATGTTGCTGTTCGCTGCGGGAGCGGCGGGGCAGGTGAGCACGGTGGATCGCGCCGATCCGAACCAGCGGTTCGGCGTGGATGATCGGGGTTACGCGACACAATGGGGGCAGCCGGACATTCGCAGCGGCGCAGCCTGGCAGCCTTACCAGCAGCGTCCGTACCAGCAGGAGCGGTTGTCGCCTCAGCAGTATCGGGATTACCGCGACGATCGCGACTATCAGGTGCGTGACGAGGCGTGGGACGGGTATACCCGTTATCCGCGACAGCGGCTGCAGGCCGGCCGCGTCGCACCGCAGCAGCGTGGGACGTGGCGCGGCGGCGCGTGGCAGAGCGGGTTCGGCCCGGGGGATGAGGGGTGGCGTTACCGCGGCCAGGAGCAGGGCTGGATCAGTGGATACGGCCCGAATGATGACGCGCAGGTGCAGCGCTTCGATGATCGGCGGGGGATGAACTTCCGCACCCGCCAGCCGTTTGACCGGTCGGCGTTCCGGGCGGGACGCAATCGGCCGTTCGGCGACATGCGCGGGCAGTCGTTCGGCGATGGATACGATCGACCGTTTGGCGATCGGCCGCCGCCGCCGTTCCAGACGCGCCAGCGCTGGCGACTGCAGGACCCGGCTCTGCACGGCCCGACGGACGGCTATCGCGATTCACGTTACGAGGTGCGCACGGATCGGCCGTTCGACCGGAGATTCGAGCGGGACATCGACCGTGGCATGGGCGACATGAATCGCGGCAGCGGACAGGGATTCGACGGCGGCGGCACAGGCGGCGGCACAGGTGGCGGCGCCGGTGGTGGTGACAGCGGATCAGGCGCCGGTGGCAGCGGCGGCGCTGGCGGCGGTTCGTAATCCGCGATAACCCCGATCACAAACTCACGCATCGCTGGCGGCTCAACCGTCAGCGATGCTTTGTGTTTTGCCATGCGATCATCTGATGCTGCACCTTTTCTGTCAGCACAGCCGGGCGAAGGCGGTGGTGAGGCTTTGGGTGATGCGTTGTTGGTCCGGGTGGGGTTTGACGGCAATGCGCAGGGCGTGTTGGCCGAGGCGGCGGCCCATGCGTTGGGCATCGCGGAGGTAGACGCCGTCGGCGCGGCAGGCGGCGACGAGTTGGGCGGCGGTGGGGCCGTTGGAAGGCAGGTGGCAGAGGATGAAGTTGGCGATGCCGGGCGTGATGGTGATGGGCAGTTGTGCAGTGAGGTTGCGCGCCAGTTCATCACGCAGTTCGTGGGTTTGCGTCCATTTCGCATGGTAATAGTCGACTTCCTTCAGTGCGTGCACGGCGGCGACCTGTGCGGGCAGGCTCACTGCCCAGGGTGGCTGAAACGGACGCAGCGACTCGATGACGGCGGCGGGGCCGACGAGGTACGCGGCCCGAAGCCCGCTGAGTGCGTACATCTTCGACATCGATTTGCAGATGACCAGGTTGCTCCGGCAGGTGGCGGCGCGTTCGAGGGACTGGGATGAGCCTGCGTACTCGATGTATGTCTCGTCGATCCAGATGCGCGTGCGCTTGGGTGCGGTGTCGATGACGTCCAACAGCACATCGCGGTCGACGTGGCGACCGGTGGGGCTGTTGGGGTTAACGAGAATGGCCATGTCGTAGCCGCGTTGCAGTCGTTGTCGAAGCATGGCGGGGTCGAGTTGAAACTGTTCGCTTCGTCGCAACGGCAGGCGATCGACACGGCAACCGATGACGTTTTCCAGCACGTGGGCGTACTCGCCATACATCGGGTCGAGGATGAGCACGCGCGATGCGGCGGTGACCCAGCGGGTGAGGGCGAGAAAGATGAGGTCGCTCGACCCCGCGCCGGGGAGGATGCAGGGCGGTGGCAGGTGCCGCGCATCGGCGATGGCGCGGATCATGCCTTCGCAGCCGGTGGGCGGCGAGGTGCGCGCCAGCCATGGCAGGTGCGACTGGATGGCGTCGATCACGCTCGGTGGCGGGGGGAACCACGCATCGAGCACATCGGCGTTGACGATGCGGTCGGCACGTGTGAGATCGTCGAAGCCGTCGCCCACCGCTTGGAAGAACGCACCGCCGTGGTAGCAGTGGCATGGGCGTTGAAACGGCACATCGAGTTGCCAGTCGACGGCATCGCGTAACCGGTTGAGGCGATCGGCGTAGGTGTCGAGTTGGGCGTGGATGGCATCGGTGGTGGCGGCGACGAGTTCGAAGGTGACGGCCCCGCTGGTGATCGTGCGGCCGAGCGGTTGCAGGCCGACTTTGCGATAGATGCTCAGCACTTCGCGTCGACCGATGGCGACGATGCGCCGTCCGCCGCGCGATTCGACCCAGCGGAGCGCGGCGTACATGAGTGCGGCCGCGATACGGTTGTGGCGGTGGGCGCGGGTGACGGTGAGCAGGCGGACTTCGTACACGGTGTGGTCACAGTTGAAGGGAAGTTCGCTGCGGTCCATGTATTTGTCGAGCGACCATGCGGGCGCATCGGGCGGGGTGATGCTGATCCAGCCGACGAGTTCCCCGGCGAGTTGAGCAACGAGGTAGACGTTGGAGTCGTCGAGGGCATCGCGAAGCGTTTCGCGGGTGTTGACGGGGTGCTGCGCCAGTTCGCGGGCGTAGACATCGTGCCGCAGACGATAGATGCGCTGCCGATCGGCGGGTCCGGCGATGGCGAGGGTGCTGGGGCCGGTTGTGATGGCGGCAGGGGGGGTGGCGGTGAGCGGGCGGGGCGGGGTGTCCATTGTGGTGGCGGTCATGAGGTCATCCTTTCGTTGAAGCCGCTGCTCCTTGGACAATCGGCGTGCCAGCATGGCACTGCGGTGCGCAACATGATGGAATGGCGGATGTTGTGACGTTTGGACGGCAATGGGGAATCCCCGGCGGGTGTACTACAGATGTCGGCTCATCGGCCTCGAGATGTACAGTGAAGGTGCGGACGGCGGCGCGAGGCCATCGCGGTGGTTTGGGGTTCGGTGCAACACGGACTTGTTCAAGCGGCCGAGAAACGGATGATGGTGAAGCGAACAGCGTGACATCTCAATCTGAAAGGACGGACCATGCCCGTGCATCTGCAGGCCATCTCGCGGCGTCGCTTTCTTCAAACCGCAGCCCTTGCCGGGGTGACGGTGCTCACCTGGAACCGTGCATTGGCGGATGCGGGAGTCGACCCGCATGTCATGGCGCTGTTGTCCGACACGCACGTGCCGAACGATCCGAGTGTCGCGACGCGCGGGGTCAACATGAGTGCCAATTTGCAGCAGGCGGTCAAACAGGTGCTCGCACAGGATCGCCGACCGGCGGGCGTGGTGATCAACGGTGACTGTGCGTACCTCCGAGGGTTGAGCGAGGACTATCGCAACCTCGGCGGATTGCTCGAGCCGTTGCGCGAAGCGGAGGTGCCCGTTCACCTCACGATGGGCAATCACGATCATCGTGAACGGCTGTATGAACAGATTCAGTCGCAACGGCCGAAGGATGTGCTCGTCGATGGTCAGCACATTACCGTGTTGCGCACGCCGCGCGCCAACTGGTTCCTGCTCGATTCGCTTTTCCAGACCAATGTGGTGACGGGCGAGATCGGCGAGGCGCAGTTGCGCTGGCTGGACCAGACGCTGCAGACGATGCGCGACAAGCCCGCCATCGTCATGGCGCACCACGACCCGCAGTGGGAGCAGACAAGCGAAACGGTCGTCGGCATCCGCGACACGCAGGCCTGCTTCGACATCCTCGCCCGTCATCGGCACGTCAAGGCGTATCTCTACGGCCACCGCCATCGTTGGGAACGCAGCGAACACAAGGGCATTCACCTGGTCAACCTGCCCGCCTGTGCTTACGTCTTTCAGAATGACCAGCCCAACGGCTGGGTGGCGGCGCACGTGGAGGATGCGGGCATGACGCTGACGCTGCAGGCACACGATCCGAATCATCCGAAGCACGGGGAACAAGTGAAGCTGGCGTGGCGATAGGGATGAGGCGTGAGGGGTGAGGGTGAGGTATGAGGGGGTTCTGCCGGTTGGGGGTGGGGCCGGTACAATCGGCGGCATGGCCGCTCTATCCCCTCAGGATGCCACGCTCGCGCGGATGATTTCCGAACTGGCGTACTGCAACCCGTTCCTTCCCGAGCGGCAGGAACTGGAGAAGCAGGTGCTCGGGTCGAGCTACACCCGGCGTCGCGCTGTGATCGGCAACCCCGCGGAACTGGATGAACGCGACCCCAACCGCGACCGCATCTGCGAACTGGCGACCGGCCTCATCCACACGATGCGCGACCACCTCGCGCAGGGCGGCACGCTCGAGCCGGAGGAACTGCAACGCTTTGAGGATCTGTCGTACTGGGTGCTCTATCACCGCTACCGTGCGCGGATCACCGCGTTGGTGAAACGCGGACTCGCGGACGATGAAGCATCGCACCGCTTTGAGGAATGGCCCGCGTTTCTGCGCGATGCGGAGGAACTGTTCAACGGCAGCACGGCGACGCACCGCACGGCACGGGAACTGGCGCATGTGTTGGCGGTGTTCTTCCAGATTCGCCGGGCGTTTCACCACATCTTCAGCCATCTCGTCGGCGCGAGCGACGCGATGGTGAAGCTGCGTGCGGCGATCTGGCAGTCGATCTTCACCCACGACCTTCGCCGTTACCAGCGCGGCCTCTTCAACCGCATGGGCGACTACGCCACGCTCATCGTCGGTCCATCCGGCACGGGCAAGGAACTGGTCGCCCGCGCGATCGGGCTGTCGCGTTACATTCCGTTCGATCTGCACAAGCGTTCATTCACGGAGAACTTCGCTGGTTCGTTTGCGGCGTTGAACCTGTCCGCCATGTCGCCGACGCTGATCGAGTCGGAGTTGTTCGGCCACAAGCGCGGCGCGTTCACCGGCGCGCTGGCGGATCGTGCCGGCTGGCTGGAAGTGTGTCCGCCGTTGGGCGCGGTGTTTCTCGATGAGATCGGCGAACTGGATGCGGCGATTCAGGTGAAGCTGCTGCGTGTGCTGCAGAGTCGACGGTTTCAGCGGATCGGCGAGACGCGCGAGCGGCAGTTCGCGGGCAAGATCATCGCCGCGACCAACCGCAACCTTGCCCAGGCGATGCGCGACGGTGTGTTTCGCGAGGATTTCTATTACCGCTTGTGCTCGGACATCATCACCACGCCGTCGCTGCGCGAGCAGTTGGCCGATCGGCCGGACGACCTTTACAACCTGGCGCTGTTCATTGCCGAGCGTGTGGCGCCGCAGGACGCCCGCACGCTTGCCGATGAGGTTCAGGCGTGGGTGTCGCGGCATCTGGGGAAGGATTACGCCTGGCCGGGCAACGTGCGCGAGCTGGAGCAGTGCGTGGTGAACATTCTCATTCGCCGCGCGTACCATCCGGCCGTGGTGCAGGACGCCGCATCGGAGGATTGCCGCCAGTCGCTGGCCCGGCGGATCAGCGAGGCGTCGCTGACGGCTGACGAGATGCTCACCTGCTACTGCACGCTGGTGTACGCCAAAACGGGCAACTACGTCGCCGCCGCCCGCCAACTCGGCCTCGACCGCCGCACCGTGCGAGCCCGAATCGACCCAACCCTGCTGGCACAACTGACACGATAACCCCCCCGGCTTAAGGGCCGGCTGCTCCTTTCCGCAGAATATTTTCAACCTCGCGATACCAGATCGGTCCGTGCAGCGCAATACCTCACTAGAACGGAGCGTTGTATGAATCCGCTGACGCACACGCCCGACAATGTTTCGGACCGGTCTCCGCCGCAGGACCAACCTGCCACGTCTTTGCCCCCTCAGGCGGATCAGCTCGAAACGTTCGTTCAGCTTTACGCATCGTGCCACAGTCGCCTGCACGGATTCATTCTTACGCTGCTGCCCCACCGCGATGATGCGCAGGAAGTGCTGCAGGAAACGAGCCTGATCCTCTGGCGGCGATTTGGCGACTTCGACCCGTCGGGCGATTTCACCCGATGGGCGTGTGGCGTGGCGTTCAACATCGTGCGCCGATTCCGCCGCGAGCGCATGCGGGAACGGCTCTTCTTCAGTGAGACGCTCATGGAGGAGATCGTCCAGACGCGAAACGACCACGCCGATTATCTCGAAGAGCGCCGCGAGGCGCTGACCGATTGCCTGCAGAAGTTGCGCGATATCGATCGTCGCATCATCGATGCTTATTACACGCAGGGCATTACCGCGGTTCGCATTGCAGAGCAGTTGGACCATCCGGTGAACACGATCTACAAGGCGCTGCAGCGCATTCGACTGTCGCTGATGCAGTGCATTGACCGTCGCCTCGCAGCCGGAGGGCCCCGATGAGGCGACACGACAAGACGTTTGAAACGATCGTCACTGCCGCAGCGAAGGTGTGCGATGGCACCATCGATGCAGGTGAACTGGAAACGATGGAGAACCTGCTGCACGAGAACAAGGCGGCAAGGCTGCTGTTTGTCGAGTATCTGGATCTGCACGCCTCGCTGACGGCACCGACGCATCACGATGTATACGGTCGACCGTGGGAACTCATCGACGCATTGGTGCAGGATCAGCGATCGCTGAGCGACAGCGACGACGGGCTGTTGAGCGAGGTCCTGGAACAGGAAAGCCAGGCGGCGGCGCGACGCGCGGCACAACAGGCGATGCTCAAGGCAAGGCTGCAGGCTGAACGCGCCAGCAGTCAGAGCATGTACGAACGTTTGCTGGCTGCGGACGTATCGTCGCCTCCGGTGCGACACATCGTGATCCCGCGCGTGGTGGCGTATGGCATGCTGGCAGCCATGGTGGCGCTGGTAGCGTATGCGCTGTTCCGCCCGCTCGTTCCTCTGCCGCCGACGCCAGCACCGGGGCCTGTGCCAACGACGGTGGCGACACTGGTGCGGGCGATCGATGCGCGTTGGGACAATGCGCAAATGCCCACGACGCCGCAGTCGCCGCTGCCTGCCGGCCCGTTGCGGCTGGTGGAAGGACTTGTCGAGATCAACTTCGCCAGCGGCGCGACGGTCATTCTTCAGGCACCTGCCGAGCTGGAGCTGGTGTCGCGCGACCGCGCCCGGCTGACGCACGGCAAACTGGTGGGGGAGGTACCGCCGGAGGCACGCGGCTTCACCGTCATCGCCCCCAACGCCACGGTGATCGACCTGGGCACGGAGTTCGGCATCGATGTCGATCGCGCCGGTATGGCACACGTGGAGGTGTTCACCGGTGAGGTGGCGCTTTCCACGCCATTCAAGGACCGTGATGCATCCGCCCACGCCGTCAAGGCGGGCGGTGCGGTGACGGTCAACGCTCAGGGGCAGGTGAATCCCACGACCGCCACGCCGTTCGCCTTCGTGCGCCGTGACGAGTTGGATGCTCATCAGTTGGCGCGCGACGGGTCCGCCTATCACCGTTGGCTGTTGGCGTCGTATGAGCTGAGTCGGCGGGACGACCTGCTTGCCTACTATCCCTTCGATGCCGAATCGCGCAGGCAGGACACGTTGTTGAACCGTGCCGGACGCACCGCCGACCGACTGCATGGCCGACTGGGTGATGGTGTCGACCCCGCCACGCGACCGCAATGGGATGCGGGGCGATTCCCCAACAAGGCGGCGCTGCTGTTCGATCCGGATCACCTCCAGCGTGTGATCGTGTCGCACGATCCCGTGTTCACCAACACACGCCAACTGACGATTTTCTACTGGATCCGGGTGTACACGTCCGACGAGCTCCCCCGCACGGTCGTTTCCAAGCGGGCGGAGCACGTCGAGTTTCAAAGCGCGATATATCCTGACACGCATTCGATACAGTTCGCCACCGCGCCAACACCGGTGGGAGCGGTCGAGGGCCTTTATGAAACGCGCTCCATTCCGCCTTCCATGAACTGGCAGATGATTGCAATAACGTACGATGGCCGCGTCGCACGGTTCTATCGCAACGGCGAACTGGTCGACATGGCGCAGTTGGCGTACCCGATTGCGCACACCACCGCTGACATCTGGATCGGTGCCGTCGATCACGTGCATGCCTATCCCGACGACACCGACTCGCAACGCTTTGGCTTCTCAGGATCGATCGACGAACTGGCCATCATCGCCTCGGTACTCGATGCGGCGACCATCCGCGCGATCTACGAGGCGGGCCGACCGGACTGAATCCGGATCTTATCGCGTGATTGTCATGACAATTGTCACATCATCCAACGAGGAGGACTCTATGAAACGGCTGCAACTTAACATGGCATGTCTTGTAATGGGCGTTGTGCTGGTTTCGGCAAACCTCGCGCAAGCGACTCTGATCATCGATGATGACATGTCGACCTTCGACGGTGCCACCTGGGCGGGCGTCACACGTCCCGACCACGGCGGAACACCGCTGGGGCTGCCCACGCTCGAGTCGGTGACTGATGGTTCGCGGCAGGTACAACGCATGTCGATCGATTGGGCCACGACCCATGCCGACTCCCCCGTCAACAGCCTCGTCGGCCTGCAACACACAGTGTCGTTACAGAATGTGAACCACCTGGTGGTGACGGTCGATTTCAAGATCGAATCGACGGTGAACACCGGCGCGTTTCTGGTGGGGCCGATGATCTTTGGCGATGTTGCGGCGACGGTTGCCCCGGTAGGTGATGGCCTGCAGTACATCCGCGCGGGCAACGTCTTCACCGGGTCAACCATCCTGCACGCCCCCAACACCGCGGGAACGGGTGTGACGTTCGGATTCGCCCCCGGGGCGACGTGGCTGCGCGCCGTCGTCACCATCGATGAAGAGCACATGCGTTACCAGATCTTCAACCTCGACAACAACACGCTGGTGTCGGATCTCGCGGACACCGGCTTCACCATCGGCAACCTGGGCAGCGCCGCCGATGTGGTGATCTTCATCGAACGCGGCGTTGAGACACCCCACAACGTCATTCTGCTCGACCACGTGACAATCGAGGTCGTGCCCGAACCGGGGACCGCGGTGCTTGCGGGATGCGGAGCGCTGATACTTCTGCGTCGACGGCGATGAGCTACATAGCGCGGCTGGCAGGTCGCTGGCGGCCATTGGCGTTCATGCGAATGGCCGCGTTTCCACTTCATCCTTCACAAGGAAGAACAACATGTCCAAGGCGTTCACGTTGATCGAACTGCTCGTCGTCATCTCGATCATTGCGCTTCTGATCGCATTGCTGCTGCCTGCCTTGTCGAAGACACGCGAGGCAGCGAACAGTGCCGCCTGTCAGAGCAACCTGCGACAACTGGGCATCGCCATGGTCACCTGCGCCACCGATGCGGATGGCTACTTCCCGTACTACGACTCGTTTATGGCGCCCACGCACGAATTGGAGCGCTACTACGCGAACGATGCGCTGATGCTGTGTCCCACCGCTTCCGAGCCGGTGATGCCCGCGAGCACCGCCCTGAACGACTTCCTCCTCGGTGGGGCGAAACATGCCTATGTCGAAGGTCGGCTTGATACCACCGGCGATGGCGAGGTGGACCTGCTTGTCGGCAGTTACGGACGCAACGGCGTGATCAATCGTGTCGATGCCTGGGGCTCGTCGCTCGTTCCCCGCGAGAACTACTTCGACCGCATCGAAGCCACCGATGCCCGCGTGCCGCTCTTCGGCGACTCCATGTGGACGGCCGGCTTCCCCGGCGCGACGTTCGGCTCGGGCGATAATCCCTCCTCGTGGGAATACGGCCCCGATGTACCGCTGGAGAGTTTCGGCGTCCCGCGGTTTGCCATCCGTCGCCATGAAGCGAACGTGAACCTCACCTTCGCCGATGGTCACAGCCGATCAGTCCACCTGCCCGACCTCTGGACGCTGCGCTGGACGGCGCAATGGAAGGACCAGGGGCCGATGCAGATTCCCTGGCTCAATCCGTGAAATGGCAGACACCTGCCCGCCACGTGTCCCGCGGCGGTTGTGCCCCTACAATGTCCCGCCATGAAGGCTGGACGCGGGAAAAAGGTGCTGGTGGCAATGTCCGGCGGGGTCGATTCCTCCGTCGTGGCGGCCATGCTGCGCAACGACGGCTACGACGTCGTGGGCTGCTTCATGCGCCTCGGCAGTGAAGATTCCGTCGAGGAGCCTTCCGCGTGTCGGCTGCCCGTACTCGGGGCGCAGGCCGCTGACGGCAAACCGGCGCGGCAGCAGGGCTGCTGTTCCGTCAACGATGCCGCCGATGCCCGCTACGTCGCCGCCATGCTCGATGTGCCCTTTTACGTGCTCAACTTCAAGCGTGATTTCGGGCGGATCATCGACTACTTCGTCGACGAGTACAACGCCGGCCGCACACCCAACCCCTGCGTGCGCTGCAACGATTGGCTCAAGTTCGGCAAGCTGCTTGCCTACGCCGACTCCATCGACGCCGACTACGTCGCCACCGGGCATTACGCCCGCATCGACCGATCCGCCGGGCCGGGCAACGCGCGCCTGCTGCGCGGCATCGACCGCGCCAAGGATCAGAGCTACGTGCTCTTCGGTACCAAGCGCGATCGCCTCGAACGCATGCTCCTGCCCATCGGCGAAATGCGCAAGGCCGACACGCGGCAACTGGCGCAGGAGTTCGGCCTGCCCGTCTTCGACAAGCCCGACAGCCAGGAAATCTGCTTCGTCCCCGACAACAACTACGCCCGCCTCGTCGCCGAACGCAGCGATCGTGTCCAACCCGGCCAACTGCTCGACCGCGAGGGCAACGTCATCGGCGAGCACCCCGGTCAGCAGCACTTCACGATCGGGCAGCGTCGCGGGCTGGGCGTGGCGCTGGGTTATCCACTCTACGTCGTTCACAAGGATGCCGCCGCCAACACCGTCACCGTCGGCACGAAGGAGGACCTGCTGTCCTCCGAACTGGATGCCGATCAGACGAACTGGCTCATCGATCCGCCGCAGGACGAGATGCCCTGCACGGTGAAGGTGCGTTACAACTCGCAGCCGACGCCCGGCGTGGTGCGCGCCACCAGTGCGGACACGCTGTCGGTGCGGTTGGATGCGCCGCTCCCCGCCGTCACCGCCGGACAGGCCGTCGTCTGCTACCGCGACGATGAACTCATCGGCGGCGGCTGGATCACCCGCGCGTGGTGATTGCCGGGCGATATCGCATCATCCATCCTCAAAACCTTTGAAACCCGCACGCGACCGTTACACTTGAAAGCGCGACCGCCGTGCCGGCGTTGTCGCATGGATGTTGACATCACGACACCAAAGGGTTGAACGCCATCATGCAACACGTGCAGCTTGGTCGTGCAGGGGTACGGGTCAGTCGGCTGTGTCTGGGGACGATGAACTTCGGCCCGCACACCTCCGAGGCCGACAGCTTTGCCATCATGGACGAGGCGCTGTCGCTGGGCATCAATTTCTTCGACACCGCCAACATGTACGGGCAGAAGCTCGGCAAGGGCGCCACCGAGTCAATCATCGGGCGATGGCTCGCGCAGGGCGGCAACCGGCGCGAGCAGATCGTGCTGGCGACCAAGGTCTACGCTCGCATGGGCGATGGACCCAACGACGCGAAGCTCTCGGCCTATCACATTCGCCGGGCTTGCGAGGAAAGCCTCAAACGTCTGCAGACCGACCACATCGACCTGTACCAGATGCATCACATCGACCGCAACACGCCGTTCGACGAAATCTGGCAGGCAATGGAGACGCTCGTTCAGCAGGGCAAGGTGACGTACATCGGCTCGAGCAACTTCGCCGGGTGGGACATCGCCACCGCCTGCCTCACCGCGCAACGCCGCCATTTCCTCGGCCTCGTCAGCGAGCAGAGCGTCTACAACCTCGCCAAACGCGAAGTCGAGCTGGAAGTGCTGCCCGCGTGCCGACACTACGGTCTTGCCGTCATTCCCTGGAGTCCGCTGTGGGGCGGGATGCTCGGCGGCGCGCTGGCGAAAGCCACCGAAGGCCGACGCATCACCGAAAACACCCGCAGCCGCATCGAACAGCACCGCGATCAACTCGAACGCTACGAACAGCTTTGCCGCGACATCGGCGAACATCCCGCCGATGTCGCGCTGGCGTGGCTGCTGGCGAACCCGGTCGTCACCTCACCCATCATTGGCCCGCGCACCATCGAGCAGCTCACCGGATCGCTCCATGCCCTGGAGATTCAACTCGATCAGACGGTGCTCGACCAGCTCGATGCCATCTGGCCCGGCCCGGGCGGTGCTGCACCGGAGGCGTATGCGTGGTAAACGGCGAAGCGTGCGTGGCGTCCTTGTGACACATCACTCGCGATCGAACAGCAGCACGCTGATCACGGTGAGCTGCACGAAAATCGCCGTGCCCAGCCACTTGTAGAACCCGCCTTCCTCGTGCGGCCCCATCAGAAACGCGGCGATGAGGCAGATCGCAGCCCCGACCTGCAGCACGATGGCGAGATAGCCCAGCGCGGTGAACTCGTGCATGCCGCCGCGCTGGTTGCGCAGCTCCTGCAGAATCTGTCGCAGCGTCACCTGCATCGATGCGGTGGGCGTGTTGTACGTGTCCGCATCGACGTGAGGCGGTGGGGCGGTGCTGATCGCTTCGGTGGCGGTCTCGTCGCGCGCGGCCGTGTCGGCCGATGCCGTGAGCGGCATCCCCGCTGGGGACGTCGTGGGGGATGCGACGGGCGTCGGCGGCGTTGCAGCGTCGCCGCGCGAGGAAGACGCGTTGCCTGTCGGACGACGCACCGGGGGTGTCGGTTCATCTCCGCCGGGCGCACCCCACGGGCGGAACGGCCGCGTCGCGCGGGCCGGCCCCTTGCTGCTCGTCACCGTCGGTGTTGATGCGGGAGGCTTCGACGCATCGCTCGCGCTGCTGTCGGCAGCATCATCGCCCGACGGCGTATCACCACCGCGAATAATCGGCGTACTCGGTCGCCGCGCGACAGGACTCTCCAGCCGCATCTCGTCCGCCATCTCGGGCTTGCGCTGCTGCGCGATGATCCGCACCGCTTCCACCAGCGATCTCGCGACAAAGTGAGGCTCAACCTGCCCATCATCCGATCGCGCGGGAGCCACACCGTTGCGATGCACGAGAATCGTCCGCACACCTGCCGCCGCGCCCGCCTCCACATCGCGCATCTGGTCGCCGATCATCCAGCACTGACCGAGATCCAGCCGCATATCCTTCGCGGCCTGCAGCAGCATGCCCGGCTGAGGCTTGCGCCACGGATGCTCCCGGCAGTACCGCTCCACCGTCCCCTGCGGGTGATACGGGCAGTAATAAAACCGATCGATGCTCGCTCCCGATGCGGTCGTGCGCACCAGTTCGTTGATGCGTTCGTGAACCGCATCGACATCTGCTTCGCTGTACTTGCCGCGTGCGACACCGCCCTGGTTGGTGACGACGACGATCTTGTAGCCCAAACCGCGCAGCGAGCCGATCGCCGCCGCTGCGCCTTGGATGAGCCGCACCTCTGCCGGGTCGCCCAGGTCGCCGCTGTTGTGGATGAGCGTGTCATCGCGATCGAGGAATATCGCCGCCTGCATCCCGATAGGATAGCACGCCCCGCCCACCAACACCCACCCATCACCTCTTAAAGACCGGGGATAGCCATCCCCAGGGGGGCCTTCTCCCCCCACGCCTCCCTCGTCTATACTGAACCCATCCGCCTCCCCGCAGGAGCGCTTATCCCCATGCAGGCGACCCAGCCCCGCTCCCGGACCCGCCGATTCGTGATGCACGCCCTGCGCATCGTCGTCATCGTCTATCTCGTCTGGTGCGCCATGCTCTACTTCGCGCAGGACAGCATGGTCTTCCCCGCCGACATGGCTGGACAGGCAGGCCCCGTCCCTTCCCAAGCCATCGTGCTGCGGCGTGCGATCGACGATGGCAACGCCTATGCCTGGTTCCTCCCCGCGCCGCAGGCCGGCGATGACCAACCCGCGCCGCTCATCGTCTTCTTCCACGGCAACGCCGAACTCATCGATCATCAGCTCGGCCTCGCCCGTCAGTACCACCAGCGCGGCTGGTCGGTCCTCCTGCCGGAATATCGCGGCTACGGCGAAAGCGACGGCTCCCCCTCGCAGACCGCCATCGTCGACGATGCCGTCCACTTCATTCGCGAAGCGCTGGCCCGGCCTGACGTTGACGCCGAACGCTTCATCATCCACGGCCGATCGATCGGCGGGGCGATCGCCACCCAGGTCGCCGCCCAACTCGCCGACCCCACCGCCCGCCACCATGCCCCCGGCACGCTCATCCTCGAATCCGCACCCGCCAACGTCGCCGCCATGGCGTGGGGGTTCGGCGTCCCGCCTCTGCTCGTTCGCAACCCCTTCCCCACCGATGCCACCCTCCGCAAGCTGAACATGCCCGTCCTGCTGTTCCACGGTCGCAACGACACCATCATCCCCTTCACCGATGCCCAGCGCCTGCACGATGCAGCGCCGCAGGCCACCCTCATCGCCCTGGAGTGCGGCCACAACGACCTGCCCCGTCCGGCAGACCTCAAAACCTACTGGGGCAGCATCGACGCCGTACTCACCTCCCTCTCGGCAGGTCCGGCAGGTCGTTCATCTGAATGAGTCAGCGGAAGCGGGGATGTGAAACCGGGAACCTTTGCGGCGGACCATCTCAGGAAAGACAAAGAACGCCCCAGTCGGACTGGAACGCTCTTAAGAGTCCTCTCTCTGCAAGCCCACCCGGTCGCCCTCGTTCCTCGGCATGCCGAAGAGGCCTGTGAGCGTACCCCTTCCGGTGGATAAACGCAATATCCGAATGTTTGGATATTGCTGTCATCACTGGAGTTAGTTACAGTGCCGCCTCTGTTTCGGGGGTACCCTGACGACGTGCCCCAGCGTCGCACAAAAGCAGAACATTCAGCCTTCGAAGGTTTTTCGGGGTCCCGAGTGAACGACGGTTATCCATTTGATCTGACACAAGTCGCGCAACTGCTTGGCAAGCTGGGGGAGATTCGCGCTAACGGATTCGGCGCAGCGCAACGACGCGAACGGCTGGCGCGGGTGATCAGTGAGGTGACCGGTGCGCCACTCGACGCCGCCGCCAGCCTCCTGGACAGCGATGCCAACTGGCTCCTGGAGCACGACTGCCCCGATTCACCCACCGTTCGGCCTGAGGAGGTCGAGGAACTCACCCCGCGACAGCGGCAAATCCTCGCCCGATTGCTCGCCGGCCTCGAACCGCGACTCATCGCCAGCGAACTCGGTCTCACCCCTCACACCGTCAACACCTACCTGGCCGGACTCTACCGACGACTCAACGTCGCCAACCGTATCGCCCTCATGGCCCGTTTCGTTCAGGTCCCCGACTGGCTGGAGTGAGGCCGGGCCAGAGGCCAGCAGTCAGAGGCCGGAAGTCAGTCGCCTATCACCTGCAACCGATATCCGACCGACCGCCGTCCTCTGTCCTCGTCCTCTGTCCTCTGCCCTCTTCCTCCTCAGTTCGCGTTGACCCAGACGGTTTTGGTTTCGATGTAGTTGTTGATCGCGTCGCGGCCGTTTTCTCGGCCGTGGCCGCTGAACTTGTATCCGCCGAAGGGGGCGGCGGGGTCGAAGGTGTTGTAGCAGTTGACCCAGACGGTGCCTGCCCGGATGTCGTTCGCCAGCCGGAACGCCTTGCTCATGTCGCGTGTCCACACCGCCGCCGCCAGCCCGTACATCGTCTGGTTCGCCTGCTGGGCCACCTCGTCGATGTTGCGGAAGGGGATGACGCTCACCACCGGGCCGAAGATCTCTTCCTGCGCGATGCGCATGTCGTTGGTCACGCCGGTGAAGATGGTCGGCCGAACGAACCAACCCCTGTCCGCCGCAGGCTTGCCGCCCGCCACGCATCGGGCTTCCTGCTTGCCGATCTCGATGTACTTGAGCACCTTCTCGTATTGTGCCTGCGATACCTGCGCGCCCTGTTCGGTGCGCGGGTCCATCGGGTCGCCCACCCGTCGCGCCTCGGCGGCCGCGGCGAAACGCGACACGAACGCATCGTGCACCGATTCCTCCACAAACAGGCGGCTGCCCGCGCAGCACACCTCGCCCTGGTTGAAGAAGATGCCCGTCATCGCGCCCGACACCGCCTGCTCGATGTCCGCATCGGCGAACACCACGTTGGGGCTCTTGCCGCCCAGCTCGAACGTCAACCGCTTGAGCGTCGGCGCGGCGTTGGCCATGATGAGCTGCGCGGTTTTGTACTCGCCGGTGAAGGCGATCTTGTCGATGCCCGGGTGTTTGACGATCGCATCGCCCGCCGTCTCGCCCAGGCCGTTGACGATGTTCACCACGCCGTCGGGGAAGCCCGCTTCCAGCGCCAGTTCGCCGAGTCGCAGCGCGGTCAAAGGCGTCTGCTCCGCGGGCTTGAGCACCACCGTGCATCCCGCCGCCAGCGCCGGCGCCCACTTCCACGCCACCATCAGCATCGGGAAGTTCCACGGGATGATCTGCCCCGCCACGCCCATCGGTTCCTTCTTCGTGTAGCAGAAGTAACCCGGCGCATCGACCGGGACCGTCTCGCCATAAACCTTGTCCGCCCAGCCCGCGTGATACCGGAACGTGCTGATCACCAGCGGAATGTCCGCCGCACGCACCTCGCTGATCGGCTTGCCGTTGTTCAAGACCTCCAGCGCCGCCAGTTCCTCCGCGTGTCGCTCGATCAGGTCCGCCAGGTTCATCAGCAGTCGGCCGCGCTCACGACCGCTGATACGCGACCACTTTTCAAACGCCTGCCTTGCCGCCTTCACCGCGCGGTCGACATCGCGCGCATCACCGGCCGCGACCTGCGCGATCGTTTCACCCGTTGCCGGGTTGTACGTGTCGAACGTCTCCCCGCTTGCCGCATCAACCCATCGGCCGTCGATCAGATTCTTCGTCTGCCGCACCACCGGCGCCTCGGTCCGCGATGTCGGGGCGATCGTCGTCATG